>CAZWRQ010000046.1:0-23815 GCA_964636395.1 uncultured Holophagales bacterium | reverse complement strand
AGCCCTGGACACCGGGACTGCTCGGGCTCGACGAGGCTCTCGTGAAGACGCTCGCGAGAGCCGACAAGGTCATGGTCGCCTGGCTCGCCAGGGACGCCGGAAACGCCCGGCGTTTCCTCGCCAGCCCCGTGAGCGCGATGCGTGAAGCCGGCATCGAGCTCTCCCGGGCGGAGGAGAAGGCGCTCACACGGGCAACCGAGGCGGCGGCTTCCGCCCGCACCGTGGGACCCGGCGTCGAGGTGGCGTCCATGAAGGTCCAGGCCTTCCCGAACGGGCGGGTCGGCGCCCCCGGCGGGAGGAAGCCGGACGGCAAGACGGACGACTTCGGCTGCGCCCCGAAGAGGAAGGGGTAGACGCCATGGCCCTCGACCGGACCTCCGGCTACGACATGCTCGTCCAGATCTCCGAGAGCGAGCTGAATGACCAGATCGAGACGGCGTTCCTGGCGGGAGGGTTGATCCCTCCCTCGATGACGCTCCCGATCAGCTCCGGCGGCGTGACCGGGACGGCGACCGTTCTCTTCGGCACACCCGTCGCGGACCTCGACCGCCCGCGCCCGCGGCTCGGCCTCACGCTTCCGTTCGCGAACTCTCAGCTCGCCGTGACCGCACCCGTCGCGCTGACGCTGGCGCCCCTCGGCGGCACGATCGTCGTCGTCGACGCGATCGAGGTCGTCGTCGAGGGCGGCAGCCAGGTCGTGACGCTCGACTTCGAGCACGGCGCGCCCGACGTCACCGTGACGTTCGACGCGGCGACGGTCGCGCTTCTCCAGCCGGCGCTGACCGCCGCCGGAATGACCGTCGCGCAGGTCCAGAACATGGTCGCCGGGGACGTCCTCGCGCAGCTCCAGACCTCCATCGGCCGGCTCGACCTGACCCCGCCGATCCCGGTCGTGGACGACACCGACCCGACGACCGTCTTCGACATCGACGTCACGACGATCAACGACACGTCCGCGGCCGACCGCGACTGCGTCGTCTTCGGCGTGAAGATGGCGAGCGACAGCGGCGGCAACATCTCCCTCGCGACGACCAACTTCATCCCGGCGGGCAGCCAGTCGCTCGTCATGATGAGCAACTTCTGGCTGCTGGCTCGAGTGATGCGCCCGAGGGTCGCCGCCGCGCTCGGGCTTCAGGCCTCCGACTTCGACACGCCGCTCCGGCTCAACCGCAACGTCGCCGCTCCCGGCGGCCAGGGGACCCTCACCCGGCTCGAGGCGCGTATCGACGGGAACCGGATCCGCGTCGACGGGCGCGCCGTCGACTCCGGCACGGGTTGGTCGGCGGAATCGAACTTCTCGTTCTTCATCGACGTCGCCCTCTCGGGCGGCGCCATCACCGTCACCGCGACGACGCCCTCCGTGGACACCGACGTCGACCTCGAATGGTGGGTCTGGCTCCTCTCGCTCGGCCTCGGCGGCCTTTTCGGAGGCATCGCCGGCGTCATCGTCGCGGCCGTCGTCCTCGCGATCGTCGAAGCCGTCGCCGGAGGCATCGTCGACAACCTCATCTCCGACGGCATCGGCGGCGCGCTGGGCGGCGTCCCGGCCATCCCGCTCGGACCGATCGGCGAGGGCCTGACGCTCGACTCCCTCATCCTGGACGACCTGGAGCTGCGGTGCGCCATAACGCGATCTCTCTCGGTGCCGGTCAAGTCGCACGGCTCGCACCAGTCGTCGACCGGCTTCTCCGTCGACCTCGACACGAGCACCGTATCGGCGACCGAGCGCTCGACGAGCGACCTGACGTGGCGACCAGGCTCGGGCCTCCGGGCCGCCGGACCCGCCCGGCTGGCAGTGACCGGCGCGACCTACGCGTCGCTGACACCCGTGCAGGTCTCGCGAATGTCGCTCACCGGTACGCTCATCCCGGCCGGCTCCATCCCTTCGTTCCTCCCCCCCTTCACGGAGTTCTTCATCAATCCCGCCGTCGTCTTCGGAATGCGCACCTCCTCCGGGCGCCTCGCCAAGGTCAAGGCCTGGTACGACCTGCGGGCGGGCGGAGCCCTCCACCTCGACTGGGTCGTCTACGACACGCCGATCCCGCGCCTCGACGTGACCGCCCGCTGGACGGTCGTCGAGCACGGCGACGTCACCGAGTACATCACGCCGGACTGCTCGTACTGCAAGTCGGCACCGGTCCGCTGGTGCGGTCTGTTCGAGGCCGTGCCCAGGCTCATGCCGTTCCCGATCGACTACCAGTGGTGCCTCTGCGGCACGGTGATCGCAGAGGGCGAGGGCGAGGTCACGTCGCGTGGTGCTCGCCTCTCGTACAAGCTTCAGGGTCGTCGGCTCATGGTTCAGACCGAGGCCCTCGGGCAGGACGTCGACTGCCAGCTCTGCGTCAGCGCGATCGACGGGCGAGGCCAGGAGCAGTTCACCTGCATTCGCCTCTCGCAGCCGGGCATCGCCCGACGGTGCCGGAAGTGCGTTCCCTCGAGGCGCCGCCTCGATGTCGGGCTGCTTCCTGCGAAGGCGGAGCTCGCGGCCTGGCGCCCGCTGATCGCCGCGGTTGAAGTCTCCGCCCCGAGCGAGAAACGCTCCTGACGCCGCCTGCGTCTCCCGTCCCTCGACGCACGCCTCGCTGAGGCCGTCGGGTCCACGTCCTTCTTCCACCTTCGGAGGAGCCGAGAGTCCCGGTTGGACGGAGGGGTGTCCCGCCGCTCCACCGCTGACCCTCGGGCAAGGAGGTCTCCATGGGTCTACTCGATGACTTCGGCAGTCTCTGGCGCTCGGAGGCCCGTCACCTCGTCTTCACGTGGATCCCGGAGGAGAGGCAGAGCCCGAGCGCTCTTTCCATCGCGGCCGAGGCCGAGAAGCACTACGTCCGGGTCTGGCTCGCCGAGATGTTCCTGCGCGACGACCGGCGCCTCTTTCGTCAGTTCGTGCCCGTCGTTCATTCCGTCGTCCGGCTCCAGTTCGGCGGGAAGCCGGCCCAGGAGCTTCCCTACGTCGCCGGTCCACAGGACCTCGGCCTCGGGACGACGCTCGGAAAGGGGGTCCAGCTCAATCACTACCTGACGAACCTCCTTCCGTTCAAGGGAGGAACGCTCTCACTCGCGGCAGGCCTCTTCTCCTACAAGAGCAAGGACTTCTTCCAGGCCTTCTCCTCGGTCCTGCACGACGTCACCGGCCTCCTCAACCAGGGTCAGCTCTCGGCGGCCCTCAAGGTCGTCGACGGCGCCGTCGACGGCATCCAGAACCTCCTCGGCGCCGCCGACAAGGAGGTCCACCTCCTCCTCTTCCAGGGCTTCGGCGGCGAGACGGGCAGCGGCGGTACGTCGCTGAGGTCGGGCTACATGGCGGTCGTCAACGCCGAGGCCGGCACGCTCGACCCGACGAAGCTGTGCGTCCGCGATTCGCGGCTCTGCTACGGAGCGAGCGTTTCCGCCGCGCCCCCGCTCGACGGATACGACTACATGCTCCTTCGGATCGAGGTCCGTCCGTCGCGCGACGACTTCCTGACGTTCGAGGTGTTCACGAACCTCTTGAACGACGCGATCCGGGAGGGCGTCAAGGACCGGTCGGCGGGCGACGCGATCATCAAGACGGCCACGATCGCGGCCTGGTCGTCCCCGGACCTCACCGTCGTCGACCGCCTTCGCGTTGCGAGGGCGCTCAAGGACTACTACGAGCAGGCGCTCGGCCCGGCTCCCGCGCCGCCGGCCCGTCACGTCGACTCCTCCGCACTCAAGCTCGCCCTCAACAGGCAGATCCTCGACATCGACCCCGGACGCCTCGCTCCCATGGCGGCCCGCCTCACCTCGGGAGGAAGCCCGGACCTCAAGGGCTTCCTCAGGACCGTCCAACGAACGGCGGGCCTCTCCGGGCGCGCCGGCGGCGATCTCGGGGGCCCTCGCTGAGCGCGCCGTCCGGAGGCGATGTCCGTGCCGAAGCCGCGCTCACTCTCCGACCCGCTCCCTCCGCGCTTCCGGGCCCAACCAGGCTACAGCTCCCTTTCCGTCCGCGACCTGCTCGACGCGAGAGAGGCCTATCACGTTCATCTGAGCAACATGGCGCACGTCGTGGCGACGGCGATCGGCCGGTACCGGATCCGGAAGGGGGACTGGTACGAGACGCATCCGCCTGAGATCCCGCGGCCAAGGGGCCGAAAGGAGAAGAAGGACGCGAGGGACCTGTTCAACTCCGTCACGAAGGCCTGGTCGTGGCCGTGCGTCCTCGTCTTCGTCGACGAGTGGGTCAAGCGCGAAGACTGGAAGAGAGGGACGGCGGGGCGCGGCCTGGAGCCGGACCAGTTCATCCCGCGGAGCCTCTACCTCCCCGACGGCCGGGTCGTCCCGACGTGTGTCGTCCTCCTCCGGAAGAGCGTCGCCCGGCCGGAGGCGCTCCCTCCGAGGCGGTTCCCCGAGCCGCTCGTCGGCGGCGGCTACCCGCTCCTGACGAAGGTACAGGGGGCGAGCCGGGTCGGCTCGGTGGGGTGTCTCGTCACCGACGGCCACCAGACCTACGTCCTGACGAATCGGCACGTGACGGGCGAAGAGGGAGACGCCGTCTTCTCGCTCCTCGGCGGCAAGGAGGTGAGGGTCGGCCGGGCGAGCCCGCTCATCCTCGGGAAGAAGCGCTTCAAGGAGATCTACGATCCCTGGCCGGGGGCCCGGGTCTTCGTGAACCTCGACGTCGGCCTCGTGAAGATCGACGACGTCTCGATGTTCACGACCCAGGTCCTCGGCCTCGGTCCGCTCGGTGCCCCGATCGACCTGAACCCCGACACGATCTCGCTCGACCTCATCGAGAAGCCCGTCCGAGGCTTCGGCGCCGCCTCGGGGCCGCTCTCCGGGCGCATCTGCGCGCTCTTCTTCCGCTACCACGCCATCGGCGGGTTCGAGTACGTCTCCGACCTCCTCATCGCGCCCGATGCCGGCCGCGAGACGCACCCGGGCGACTCCGGGACCCTCTGGTGCCTCGACGTGCGCGACGCGAAGACGTCCGGCGGCCTCTACCCGATCGCCCTCCAGTGGGGCGGGCAGGTCCTCGAGGAGGGCACGTCCGGCGGAAGGACGCGCGGCTTCACACTCGCCACGTTCGTCAGCACCGTCCTGCGCGAGCTGCAGCTCGACCTCGTCCGCGACTGGAACACGGGCCTCCCGGAGTACTGGGGAGCGATGGGGCACTACTCCATCGCGACCTTCGCCTGCGGCGTCGTGAAGAACCGCCTGAAGACCCTGATGAAGAGGAACGTCTCTCGGATCTCCTACCCGCCCGCGCTTCTTGCGCCGTCGACGTTCTCCGGCCTCTCGAAGAAGGACTTCGTCCCCCTCGCCGACGTTCCGGACTACTTCTGGAAGGTTCCCGGCAGCCCCGGCCGCCGGGCGACCGACAACCCCTCCCACTTCGCCGACATGGACAAGCCGCTCCCCGACGCTCCGGACGCCGGGAAGACGCTCCTCGACCTCTGCATCGAGGACCCGGCGAACGTCGACCCCGCCGTCTGGAAGGACTACTACGACCGCGTCGACGACAAGAGCAAGGGGATCCTCCCCTTCCGCATCGGCCTCATCTACGAGGAGATGGTCGCCGCCGTCGCGTCAAAGGACCTCGACCGGTTCGTCTGCGCGGCCGGCATCCTCTCCCACTACGTCGGCGACGCCTGCCAGCCGCTCCACATCTCGCACATGTTCAACGGCGAGCCGCTGCCTGGAGGCGAAACGAAAGGCGAGGGCGTCCACAGCGCGTACGAGGGGAAGATGCTGAACGCGAACACGGCCGCCCTCGTCGCCGGGATCGACGCCGGCCTCGCCGCCGCCGCTCCCCTGCCGAACGTCTCGGGCGCGCGCGAGGCGACCCTCGCCGCCGTCGACCTGATGCGGAAGACCTTCGAGAACCTCTCCCCGAAGGCGATCGTCGACGCCTTCGCCGACGGCGAAGACCTCTGGCCCCTCTTCGGCGACGCCACGATCGCCACGTGCGTCGAGGGCGCCCGCACCCTCGCGATGCTCTGGGAGAGCGCCTGGGCGGAAGGGAACGGCGACGCCATCGCCAAGTCGAAGCTCACCGCGCGCGACAAGGACGACCTCGTGACGCTCTATTCAGACAAGGCGTTCATCCCGTCGGTCACGCTGAAGCAGCTGGTGGAAGAAACCTGAGGAGGGTCGCGCAATGGCCACTTACAGCGTTCTCTCCCTCGACGGTGGCGGAATCCGCGGTCTCGCCACCGTCGTCCTTCTCGAGCGCCTCGTCGCGACGCCGGGCCTCGAAAAGCTCATCGAAAAGGCCGATCTGGTGGCCGGGACCTCCACCGGCGGCCTCCTCGCCCTCGGAATCGCCCATGGGCTGAGTCTCGCGACGCTGCGTGACCTCTACGTCACGAAGGGCGAGACGATCTTCGACGACTCCTGGCTCGACGACCTCGTCGACCTCGGCAAGCTCCGGGGCGCGGACTACCACACGGGCCCGCTCCGCAGGGAGCTCAAACGGCTCTTCGGGGAGACCACGCTCGGCAAGCTCGGGAAGAAGGTCCTGATCCCGTCCTTCGACCTGGACAACGAGGACCCGGAAAGCCGCTCCTGGAAGCCGAAAGTCTTCCACAACTTCCCGGGCAAGGGCTCCGACGCCACGGAACCGGCCTGGAAGGTCGGTCTCTACACGAGCGCCGCACCGACCTACTTCCCGTCGGTGGACGGCTTCGTCGACGGCGGGGTCTATGCCGGGAACCCCTCGATGTGCGCGCTCGCCCAGACCCAGGACTCCCGCTACGCGCCGACGCCGCAGCTGGACCAGGTGCGGCTCCTGTCCCTCGGAACGGGGACGAACCTTCAGTACATCGCCGGCGCGACCCACGACTGGGGCTACGTTCAGTGGGCCCGGCCGCTCATCGACCTGATGCTCGACGGGACCGCCGGCATCGCCGACTACCAGTGCCGCCAGCTCCTCGGCCAGAGGTACCACCGGCTCGCTCCCGTCTTCCCTCCAGGCGTCCGGGTCCCGCTCGACGGCGTCGACCGGATCCCGGACCTGATCGACTTCGCGACGGAGGTTCCGCTCCACACCACGGTCGATTGGATCAGACGATTCTGGTAGCCGAGACCGCGCCCGACGCCGCGAGCGAATCGTCAGAGCGTCCAGGCTGAGTCACTGCATCCTCGGCTCCTCGCTGTGATCCGGCGCTTCGCGTCTGGCCCATCACGTCCCGCCGAGAGGGCGCTGCCCACTCGCTTTCGGCGATCGACCCCAGGCCAGCGGAGGCACACGACCTCGACCCGACACGCTTGCAGGCCGGATTCCGCGGCGATCGCGAACGCCCCCCCATCGCTCTCGTCGCATTCACCGAGACCGCTTCCCGCCTCGACTTCTCTCTAGGGCGCCGAAAGGGCATTCCACCGAGGTCGTTGCGAAGCCCGACGGCCGCCGTACGCCAGCCCCACCCCGCGCCCCGCGCTGTCGGCCTCCGTGCCCGATCTGACCTCAGGTGGCCGACCTGCCGGTTGCCCCTGACTGCCGTCCCGCGATGCCCCATCCGCTTGTGAACCACCACTGCCGGGCTCCTCCGAGGACGACTCCGGTCACCGCATCGAGTTCCCGTGCGTGTGAGGGTAGGAGGTCTGCTGCCCGACGCTCCCGATGGCCCGCTATCCGTGTCGGGGCTCTCTCGCGCGCGGACCGCCCCCCCCATGCCCATCCCACTCGGCGCACCCTCAGGTTCCTCGGACGCAGAAAGGAGGGCTCTCATGCCCAAGCCCGATTCGACTGGCAACGGCACCGACAGGCCGCGCATAACCACCAAGCAGGTCGTGGAAAGCACTTTGCGAAGCGGCGTGATCGACACGAAGCAGTCGGTCGAGTCGCTGGTCAACAAGATCGGCGGCGGGATCGACGAAGTCGCAGGCTACGTTCTCGCGTGGGAGCGATACGTGCTCGTCGTCGCTCAAGACCTCGAAAGCCCCGTGATTCGATTCGAACGGCGCTAGTACGCATGATGAACAAGACGCTCGCGGCCGGGCAGGCTGCCGCCGCTGAAGAGTGGATCGCGGCGGGTGTCCGCGCCTCTCTCGGCGACCTCGGCGATCCGGCCGCGAGCCTCTACCCGCGCCGGCTCAAAGCGCTCTGCGAGGTTTCATTCCTCGAGTTCTGCGCAGGCTCTCGGCCCAGCCCTCCGATACGCGCTGCACTGAGACAGACGTTCCTTACCCTGCCACTTCCGCATCTGCTCAGCCTGTTGCGCCACAACCTCGTTCACGCCAACCTGCTCCTTCCAATCCTGACCGCGATGAAGGCCGATCGACTGCTACAGGCGGCCGAGCAGTCCGACCTCGAGCGCCTTCTTCTTCTCTGTGCCCGCTACTCGAAGGAACGCCTTCCTTTCCGACAACTCGATCTGCTGCACGGGCTCCATCGCATCAGCGGGCGTCCCGCCTACCTCGTCGAGCTCATCGCCGCGGCCCGTCTTGGTTGTCTCGGTCGTCTGCGCTTCCCCCACGACGTCGATCTGCGCGACGACTACGCCGTAACCCACACGGTCCTCTACGCCACCGACTTCGGACGCCGCCGATGGCCCCGGACACTCGCCCACCCGAACCTCGTCGAGGAGGTGCTCGACCGCCTCTCCTGGCGGGCGGAGGCCGCCCTCAACCTCGACCTTCTCGCCGAGTACGCCCTCTGCCGCCTTTGCCTCGGGCGCCTCTCCCCACGTCTCGACGAAGAGCTCGACCATCTCGTCGCCCGGTTCGACCATGGAGGCTTCTGGCGTGGCCCAGCGGATCTCGGCCCGCTTCTCGAGCGAGAAGGGCTTTCCCTTGGACAGCGCGAGTTCTTCGAGAACTACCACACGACCCTGCTCGCCCGGGAGGTACTCATACGCGCCCGAGGGACGTCTCATCGAAACGTGCGGCGTCGCTCGCCTCCGCCCGCATCTGGAAGGGTCGGCGATGCGAGGCCGCGCCGGACGGTCGAGCGATTCTGGCTTCCGCGCGCCAGCGAGGCTCCCGCGTCGCCGCTCGAGCGTCTCAGAGAGAGCTATACGCAGCTCCTCCTCGCCGTCGCCAAGGGCGGACAGCTGCGCCTCCACGCAATCGGCCCGATCGACTCCGAGGCCCACGCCAGCGCATTGGCCTCCGAGATGGCGTACTGGACTGCACGTGCGGGCGGGCGGCCGGCTGAACACGGCCTACCGCAGGGCTTCGATCGGCTCCCGCTCGACCCGCTCGCCGGAGACGCCGAGCTGCAGCCTCGGCTCTTCGCTCGCCACGCCGTCGGGAGAGCCCCGATCCTCCGACGCTCTGACGCTCGAGCGCTCTTCGACTCCGCGCTACAGCGCGCCGAAGCGAGACCTGATGCCGCCGTTGACGCCCTCGTCTCCGCTTGTTTGCTCGCTGGCACCGTCGCGGTACCGGCGTCCCGACGGACGCTCCCATTGACCCGACTTCTGCGGCGCGCCCTCGCTTCGGCAGCCATGGCTGGGGATGCCGGCTCCTTCTCGACCCTGCTCGCCTACGGCCTGGAGACTCTCCGCGACGAGCACGACGTGGTCGCTCAATGCCTCGACTTCCTTCTTTCGATGTCTTCGGCATCCCTCCCCTTCGGTTGGACGACGGCCATCGGCCCATTGACCGCCGACGCGAGAGTCCGACAGGAGATACGCGGCCTCCAGGCCGCGCTCGCTCTCGTGCTGGCCCGCGTGCTCTCACCTACCGCCTTGGCATGGCAGCCTCTCCCGACGACAGACAGGCGACGAACGGCCGGCTCGGGACCGACGACGCCAGTCCGGCCCGCCTCCGCTCAGAAGCATCGGCCGAGAGGCGTTTCACAGGTATCGGCATGAGCGTTCCCGAGACCGTTCCCTTCACATGTTCCACATGTTCCACATCTCCCTCCCTCCCGCCTGCCTGCTTGCCTGCCTGCGCACAAGAGTTAAGCACGGGAGACCCTCGCGAGCGCTCGCGCGCTCAGGAGCATGAGCAATCCGCGCTCTCCTCCTGCAGAGGACGCGACGGTGCTTCGCAGCGCGGCCGAATTCCAGCCCTGGCTGGGCCTATCCGGCGCTCCGTCGCGGGGGGTCGACTGCAGCGAGAGACCCTGGAATCCGACCATGGAGAGACCTTGACGCTGACTTCGGCCTCAATGCCCGGGAAGGAGACCGATCCGGCAGTGGGCCCTTGGGCGCAGGGTCGTTGGCCGTAGCGGCCGGCCTCCAAGACTCGGCACGCCCCCCTACTCCTCCTCGAACCCGAACCTCCCGAACCTAAGCCTCCGGCTGTTCTCCGTGACGGGCCGCACGAGCTGCCCGGAGGCGCCGCCGGGAATCGTCGCCTCAATCTCGAGAGTGACGGTGACGTCGTCGTCGCCGGCGCCCTGGAGGTGCGCGATGACCTCGGCGGCGATCTGCGCCGCATCGCGGCCGACGCGGGGGGGGGTCGAGGGTGACGGTGCCGTGAATGCGCCGGAGCCTGGCGCCGGGCGTCTCGACGGGCGAGGGCCGCGCGGTGTGGCCTGCGGTCTCTGCGGCCGTCGAGCCAGGCTTCCCTTCGGGACCCCTGATCCCTGATCGCGCGGCGGCGGCGGCTTCGGCCTCCGCCGCCGCTTTCGTTTCCTCGTCCAGCTGCCTTGCCGCGACGTCGGGCTTGGTGACGTTACCCGGGCTCTCGAGCGAGAGGCGGAGCGACTGGCCGCATCGGAGGCCGCGATAGCGCGAGGTGGCTTCGTCGAACTGTATCGCGAAGGCGATGGCGTCGGCCCGCCGGGGCAGGAGACCGACGCCCGCCTCGATCGCACCGACCAGGACCTCCGGGCTGAGGAGCCTCGGCAGGGTGAAGTAGCGGACGAAGTCGTCGACGAGCTGCCGGACGGGGACGTGGTCACCTCGGCAGAGCGGCCCGTCGTCGAGGTGCATTCGGAGGATCGCCCCGCCCAGCGTGAGGACGAGCGCTTCGTCGCTCCGGGGGCGCTTGGTGTCCCGAACCGCCAGCGGGTCGCCGCCGGTGACCCAGCGTCGCCTTCCAAGTGACGGGCGCCTGCGGGCTCGCCTTCTCCGGGGCGAGGAGCCACTGGTAGGTCTCGGGAAGGCGGCCGGACACGGAGTCGTCGGAGGCCTTCCGCTGCGTCTCCGCCTGCCTCACCTCGTGCGTGTCGAGGCTGAGCGTCTCCCTCTCGGCGATGATCGACTCCCACGCGAGGAGCTTCCGGAGCGCCCTCGAGCGCGTCGTTCGTGAGGATCTCGAACGGGAGGTGGAGGCGGCGGAAGAGCTCCTCCTGTCACTTCTCGGCGAGACTCCCGGGGCAGACGATGAGGCAGCGCGCGAGGTCGCCGCGGGCGATGAGCTCCTTGATGAAGAGACCCGCGATGATCGTCTTCCCCGCCCACGGGTCGTCCGCGACGCAGAAGAGGAGCCGCTGGCGCGGGAGCCATTCTTCGTAGACGGCCGTGATGTGGGGAGGCAGCGGATCGACGAGCGAGGTGTGGACGGCGAGGACCGGGTCGAAGAGGTGAGCGAGGCGAATGCGATGCGCCTCGGCGCCGAGGCGGTAGAGCGCGCCGTCGACGTCGAAGCTCCACGGGCGGCCGACCTCGACGAGCGTCAGCCGCGGTTCGTCGCACCGGTAGAGGATCTCCTCGGCGACGCCGCCGGACGGCCCTCTGTAGAAAGGGGCAATGCGTCCGAGCCGTGCCACTCGGTGCTTACGACGGTGACGACGGCATCCGGGCGGATTCCGCGGACAGCCACCAGTGGCCTGAGGTCTTCGAGCTTCATCGCCACCCCTGAGGTCGAAATCGGGCTCGTCGTCGGGAAGCGAGGCTACCGCAGCCATTCTGCCCCGCGGCGGAGCTCTCAGGGAACGTCCCGCGGCACGAGCCCACGACCGGCAGTGTGGTGCCCGCGCATGACAGATGACGTCCGTGTGCTGGCGGAGCAGGTCCGCCTGCCCAACGACCGCCGTATCCGTGTCAGCCTCGGGTCATCCCACCGGGCAATGACCCCGCTCCGGGACGCAGCCGTCACCGGCCCCGTCGGTCGCCGGCTCCATCTCGCCGGAGGGCTCCGGGTCCTCGGGGAGCACGACGGGGACCGGGGCGAGGAGGGACGCGGACTCCAGCAGCCGCCTCGCGAGCCATCGCGCGAGATCGAGCGACGACGGTGCGGAGGCCCTCTCGGACCGGATCTCCCACCGTGGCTCCGCGGAACGGCGCGGGGCGGCGCTCGCGACTCCGCTGGCGGTGAGCAGGGCGATACCCAGGACGACGGACGACAGGGACTTCTTCACGACGACCTCCTCCAACCTCACGTCCGAACTTGGTGAGGGCGTCGGGGAGCGCTCTCCGATCTGCCTCTGCGCATATGCTGCGCGAGGGGGGCATTCTTCCTACAGGGGAGGCGGACTCTTCAAACCGCGCGGCGGAGACGTTCCGAGATCTGGACCTCGGCCCGAGCTCGCAGCACCTCGAGGAGGTCCACGTCGGGGAGGTCCCCGCGGAGGGCCGCCTCCAGCGACTCGAGCACGGCCGCGTCGACCGCCCCGAGGGTCCGGACCCTGCAGGACACCTCTTTCAAGAGGCCGCGGGCGACGATGACGGAGCCCGACCTCGCCAGCGCCTCGACGCGCAAGAGCAGCATCGTCAGCTCGTCGCCGGCCGCGCCCTGGCTGGCGAAGAGTCGGGCCGCCCCGTCGAAGGCGCGCGCGGCCTCCGCGTAGCGCCGTCCTTCGAAGAGGGTGCGAGCGAGGTTCGCGCGGATGAACGCATGGACGGCCGGCCGGGCTTCTCGTCCGACCAGACGAAGGGCGCGCGCGTACTCGCGCCTCGCCTCTCCGACGCGGCCGAGGCGGAGCAGGCAGAAACCGATGCCGTTCAGCGTCGAGACGTACGCACTCCAGCGTTCGTGCTGCGCGAGGACCGGGAGGATCGACCGGAACTCCTCGATGGCGTCCTCGTCCCTTCCCAGATACGAGAGCGCGATGGCATGCGCGGCCACGGCCCTCGCCGCCTCGTCCTCCATCCCGAGCGCCTGGAACGTGAGCCTCGCGCGATCGGCGAGGTGGAGCGCCTCGGCGGCGCGGTCGAGGAAGGCACGGCGCTGGGCCTCCGCGAGCTCGACGGAGGCGAGGCGACGCTCGGAGACGGAGCCGCGCGCAAACGCGCCGTAGGCACGGCGAAGGTCCCGCCCGCCCCGGAGGAACTCGCCCGTCCAGTTGCAGGCAGTGCCGGAGACGAGGAGCGAGAGACCGAGGAGGTCGTCGAGGGGGTAGGCGCGCTCCGCGGGAGCGTCGGGCGCTCGGGCGTCGGCGCGCGCGGCGAGGACGCGATCGGCAGAGAGGTGTCCGAAGCGGTCCCACCGCGCCGGGCCGTCGACCATGCCGTAGAGCGCCTCGTCGAGGGCGTAGCCGAGGCCGTAACGATCGCGCAGGCCAAGGAGGTCCAGAGCCTCGAGAGCCGAGCGGAGGTCCTCCTCGGGGGCCGCGGCGGCGTCGAGGAGGCGACTCTTGACCTCGATCGCCTCGCGGCTCGCGACGAGGACCTCCGAAAGCTCCGCCGGCCCGGCGTGTCGCGCAGCGCTGAGCGGGATGCCGTCGGGGCGGCGCCGAAAGGGGTCGCCCTCCAGGAGGAGCGGCTCGGCGAGGGCGTCCTCGAGATCGGGGAGGGTCGACTTCAGCGTCCGGTCGAGGCGTTCGATGTCGCGGCAGGCCGCCGCGCAGGCTGGACACTCGGCGAGATGCCGCTTGAGGCGCGCCGTCTCGAGCTCGTCCAGCTCACCTTCCAGGTAGACGAGGAGCCGGAAGTCGTCGGGGTGCGCGGCGATCACCGGGCCGCCCCCACCGCCGCGCGAAGACGGCGAATGCAGCGATCGAGCAGCGTCCAGACGACGTTCGGGGAGGCGTAGGAGAGCGACTCGGCCGTCTCCTTGAGGGTCCTCCCCTCGAGGTAGTGGGCCCGGATGAGGCGGCGGCAGGCGGGCGACGCCTGGGCCAGGGTCTGCCGGAGGAGGACGAGGACATCTGGGTCGGAGCCCGACGGCGCCTCGAGGTTCCCCTCCGCCCCCGCGTAGGTCTCGAGGGGTGTCTCCGGACGCGCGCGCCTCGTTCGGAGGAACTGGAGCGTGCGAAGATGGAGGATTCGGAACGCGAGGCCCTCGGCCTCGCGGACCGGCTCCTCGTGGCGCATGAGCTCGAGAAGCACGTCCTGCATCAGGTCTTCGACCTCCGGAGCCGAGAGCCGGAAGCGGTGGCGGAGATAGGCCTCCATTCGACGGCGAAGGTCCCCCTGCGTCGCGATGGCCTCCGCGAGCTCCAGCCGTGTCCGGGGAGTCCGGGGTTCGGCATCCATGAGTCAAGCTCCCTGAATGCCGGAATTCTCCAACAACCGACGGCTTCTGTCGGAAGGAATCTGACCGGGCCAGGGCCAGGCCGGAGCCGTCGGCATGTCCGGGTCACCGGACGACGCCCCCCGGGAAAGGGGACGGCCCCCTTGCCGCCCTTCAGTACGGGTCGTAGACCCGCGTCACCCGCGGGCTGACCTGGCAGGTCACCTCGTAGGTGATCGTACCGAGCTTCTCGGCCCACTCCTCGCAGCGGATCTCGGCCTCGCCGCTCCGGCCCATCAGGACGACCTCGTCGCCGACCGCGACGTCCGTCTCCGGCCCGAGGTCGACCATCGTCTGGTCCATGCAGACGCGCCCGGCGACGGGGTAGCTCCGCCCTCCGATCAGGACGCGGCCACGGTTCGAGAAGAGGCGATTGAAGCCGTCGGCGTAGCCGGCGGGAATCGTGGCGATGAAGGTGTCGCACGGGGCGACCCAGGTGCGGCCGTAGCCGATCGAGGTCCCGGCCGCGACCTGCTTCAGAAACGAGACGCGCGTGACGAGGCTCATCCCGGGCTTCAGCGGGATCGTGTCGGGCGTGGCGGGATCAGGGCGGAAGCCGTAGACCATGATCCCGGGGCGAACCATGTCGAGCCACGAGGCTTCGTGGCCGAGGACGGCGCCGGAGTTCGCGCAGTGGGCGAGGAGCTTCCGGCAGGCCGCTTCCTGAACGTCCGCCGCGACGGCGCGGAAACGCGAGATCTGCTCGCGGGTCCAGGCCGGGTCCGCGGCGTCGCTGACGGGAAGGTGGGTGAAGACGCCGCCGAGCTCCACGCCCGGGAGCGCCGATAGGTGGAGGGCGAGCGCGGGCGCCTCCTCCTGCGTCACGCCGACCCGTCCCATGCCGGTGTCGACCTTGAGGTGGACGTCGGCGGGGCGGCCGGCGGCGCGGGCGGCCGCGGCCGCGGCGTCCGCCTCCTCGCGCGACCCGACGGCGAGCGTGAGCCCGGCCGCCACCGCGGCCTCCATCTCCCAGGGAAAGGTCGGGCCGAGCTTCAGGATCGGGAGGCGGAGGCCCGCCTCCCGCAGCTCGATCCCTTCGGGGACCGTGGCGACGCCGAGCCACTCGGCCGTCCCGGTCGCCTCGGCCATCCGCGAGACCTCGACGGCGCCGTGGCCGTAGCCGTTCGCCTTGACGGCGACGAGGACCTTTCGCTCGCGCCCGACCGCGGCGCGGATCGCGCGGAGGTTGTCGCGGACGTTCCCGAGGTGGATGCGGGCGTGCGTGGCGTAGAGGAGGCTCATCCGCGAATCACGACCTTCTGGACGTAGGGGCTCGTCGAGAGCGCCAGGAGCGCGCCGTAGCCGGGCCAGAACTCGAGCTCGTCGCCCACCTTCACATTCTCCACCGCGTCTTCCACGTCGAGGATGAGGTGGTCGCTGGAGCCGCCGAGGACGGAGATGCCCGGCAGGAGGGGCTGGATGCCGTCGACGATCACGTCCTGCCGGCCGAGGTTGCAGATGGCCCGGAGCCGCACGCCCCGGTCCTCGAACTCCGGCGTCCCGCCGAAGGCGTCCTGGCCGCGCTCGCCGATCGGCATCGACGGCTTCCGCTCCACCTCGACGACCTCCGCCACCATCTTGAACGTGTCCTGCCGCGTTCCCGGCCAGGGGCTCCGGTCGATGACGTTCCGGCCGAGGACGATCGACTCGCCGATCCGGAACTGGTTGATCTCCCAAGGCATCTGCCCGCTCGCGAGGAGCGGGAGGTTCGCGCTGTTGCCGCCGGAGAGGACGTTCAGGTCGAGCCCCGTCTCCTCCCGGCACCGATTCCTCACCTCGACGAGCGCGGCCATGTTCTCCTTCGTCGGGATGACGCCGCCGTAGCAGGCGAGGTTGCAGCCGAGGCCGATCACCTCGACGTTCCGGAGCTTCGCGGCGCCGCGGACGATCTCGATCGCCCTGTCGGGCCAGACACCCTCGCGCAGGTCGCCGACGTCCACCATGACGATCACCTGGTGGCGGACGCCGTGGAGGACCGCCGCCTCCGAGAGAAGCTCGATCGTCCCGAGATTGCTGTTGAGCGTGACGTTCGCGCAGCGGACGACGTCGGCCGCCCGGCTCGGCGCGGGGATCCGGAGGAGCATCAGCGGCCGGTCGATCCCGGCGTCGGCCATCGCCTGGAGGTTCCGGATGCGGCTGTCGGCGACCATGTCGGCTCCGCCCGCCACCAGGGCGTTGACGACCGCCGGGTGGGCGCAGACGACCTTCGTCACCGCCGCCACCTGCGCCCCGTGCTCGTGGCAGAGGGCGATGACGGCCCGGGCGTTCTGGGCGATCCGGTCGGGGTAGATCTCGAGGCGGGGCGTCCGGATGAACATGAGGCTCCTCTACGGCTCCGAGCGCGCGCCGATCCAGCTTCGGAACGTCGCGCGGACGTCGTCGGGGTAGGCGTGGGCGAGGGTGCCGAGGGCGCTGAAGCGGTACTCGGCGTCGACGAGGATCGTGGCCGACGGGTCGGGAAGGAGGTGCCGGCCCGCGCCGGTGCAGACCGCGCGGAGGCACTCGGCAGCCCCTGCAACCTTCGTGAGCGCGCCGCCGGTCGCGACGACCCACCTTACGGCGGTGAGGTCCTTTCCTTTGACGACCTGCTTCCGGCCGGTCGGGGTGTAGAGGTCGGAGACGACGCCCGCGTGCCGGCGCGCGCCGATCGAGACCGCCCGCTCGCAGAGCCAGCGGGTCAGCGCTTTCTGGCGCTCGGTGACGGGGAGCGCGGCGAGGTCGGCGAGGCGCACCTCGCCGTCCGGCTCGCCCGCGAGGTCGACGACGTTTCGCGCGTTCACGTAGACGCCGAGGTCCCCCTCGACGGTCCGCTTCGCGCGCGGCTCCGGTTCGACGAGACGGGCGTGCCAGTCCGCGCTCCCTTCCGTCACGGAGTGGACGTCGGTGGTCGCGCCGCCGACGTCGAAGACGAGGCAGTCGCCCGCGACCTCGGCGAAGAGCTCGGCGCCGCGGAGGACGGCTCCCGGCGTCGGGAGGACCTCGTGGCGCGTCAGCCCCGCGAGGCGCTGCATGCCCGGCGCGTGGACGATATGGCGGTTGAAGGCTTCGTGGACGAGCCGGCGGAGCGGGTCGACGTTCAGGACGTCGACGTCGGGGAAGACGTTCTGGGCGACGTGGAGCTCGACGCCGGCGAGGCGGAAGAGCTCCGTGACCGGGCGCCGGAGCGCCGCGTTCCCGGCGTAGAGGACCGGGACGCGGAGGCCGCCCGCGACCAGCGCGGCGAGCTTCTCGGCATTCTTCAGGACGATGGCCTTCTCGCCGTGGTCGACGCCTCCGGCGAGGAGGACGAGGTTCGGGGAGATCGCGCGGATCTCGTCGAGCTCCCAGCTCTCGAGCTCGCCCGCCGTCACCAGCTTCACGATCCCGCCGGCGCCGAGCGCCGCCTCGCGGGCCGCCCGCGCCGTCATCGACATCGTCAGGCCGTGGACGGTCATCCGGAGGCCCCCGGCCGCCGAGCTGTTCACGAACGTCTCGGCGCCGGAGGGGTCGAGGCCGGAGCGGGCGCGGAGGTCTTCGAGCGCGGAGTCGACGCCGATCCCGACGTCTCCCGCGCCGACGCTCGTCGGGGCGAAGCCCTGGGCGACGTGGTCGAAGCCTCCGCCCGGGATGCGGACGAAGCCGTTCGCCTTCGTGATCGTCGAGCCGACCTCGAGCGTCAGGATCTCGATCTTCATCTCCGTCCCAGGGCCGCGCCTCCCGATGAGTGGAGCGCGGGGCGCGACCGGGAACCGGCCGCGCCCCGCCGCTGCGTTCGGCTCAGGTCGCTCCGCGCGCCCGGAGCGCCTTGACCATGGCGTTGACGACGTGGATGCCCTTCGTGCCGCGCCCGAAGGTCGCGTCGAGGCCGGTCTCCTTCGCCATCTCGCGGCTCACCTGCGTGCCGCCGGCGACGAGGACGACGCGGTCGCGAATCCCCTTCTCGCGACAGAGCTCGGCGAGCTTCCGCATCTGGGAACGGTGGACGTCGTTGTGGCTGATGATCGTGGAGATCAGGATGGCGTGCGCCCCGGTCTCGACGGCGGCGTCGACGAGCTTGCCGACGGGCACCGACGTCCCGAGGTAGTGGTACTTCACGCCGTACTTCTCGATGCCGCCGTGCTTGATGTCGAGGATCTCGCGGAGGCCGACGCTGTGCTCGTCCTCGCCGACGGTGCCGGCGACGACCTTCAGGCCGACCTTCTTCACGGCGTCGCGGAGCTCCTGCTCGGGGAGGATCGTCTCCTTTTCCGGAATCTTCAGCGTGGAGCGGTCGACGTCGAACGCGACCTTCCCCTTCACCTCGACGAAGCACCCCTCCGCCGGGTGGAGGACCATCGTGTTGATGACCTCCGGGTCGACGAGCCCCATCCTCTTCGCCATCTCGACGGCGTAGACGGGGGCGATGTCCTCGTTCTCGGGGACGAAGAGCTGGATCAGGACCGTCCCGTCGCCCGCCCACTCGGCCTCGGGCTTGATCGCCGTCCCCTTCCGGTACGGAAGCGTCTTCTCGAGCCTCTTGTGGCAGTTGTCCTCCGGGTCGAGCTCGTCGACGAAGACGATCTTCGACGGGTCGCAGAGGGTGCAGCCGCCGATCGGCTCGCAGGCCTTCGCAGCGGTCGCCGGGAGGTGGTTCGTCCCGAAGTGGTCGCAGACGGGGGCGAGGTAGTCCGCGTCGCGCGGGACGAGGGAGCCCGCTCCGACGCCCCCCCTCCCGTCGCGGGCGATGCCGTCGCCGCTCCGCTCGGGGTACTTCGCCGAGTCGACGAAGAAGCCCTTCTCGACCGCCGCGAAGTAGCCGCCCGCCTCGAGGACCTCCTCGAGGAAGGCGACGGCGCGCTCCTTCAGGTCGCGGACCATCTCGCCGAGCGGCCCGTCGTGCTTGAGCTCGACGAGCTCCTTGATGCCGTCGAGGGCGGCCCAGGTCTGCTTCACCGTCTGGACGCCGCGGACGTTGTTGTAGTGCCACGGCACGTTCCGCCCCTCGTCGGGGGTGATCGTGCTCTGGATGTCGGCCCGCGTGAGCATCGAGATGAGGGTGTCGACCGTGTGCGTCCTCACCGCCTCCTCGATGTCGGCCTCGATGTAGCGGGTGTTCTGCTGCGCACGCATCCGGAAGTCGGAGAAGAAGTCGCGGAGGGCGACGGCGTACGGCAGGTCGTACCAGAGCTTCGGCGCGGGGGGCGCGTTCGGCGGGACGGTGGAGAGGCCGATCAGGTCCTTCTCCATCCCGACGGCGACCGAGAAGGCGCAGTTGATCCCGTGCTGGACCATCAGCTCGGGCATGACGAGCCAGCCCGCCTTGGCGGTGGCGTTGGCGTTGTGGGCGCCGTCGATCTGGAAGATCCGCGCGCCAGCCATCACCCTCTTCGCCTCCGCCGCGTCGACGAAGGAGCGGTACATGTTCACGTTCCGGTAGAGGACGTTGTACTGCGGGTCCTGGTGGGCGCCGTTGATCCCCTCCTCGGCGAAGAGGACGGCGACCTCGGGCCCGGCGACGCCGGAGACGTACGAGTGGAAGTTGATCGGGCGGCCGACCTCCTTCTCGATCTCGTCGCACGCCTTGCGGCTCGCCCGGATCTGCTTGCGCGTGATCGGCACGCCGCCGATCCCCTCGGGCGTCCCCTCGAGGAGGCCGTCGATGTGGCTCTGGCCGGTCGTCCGGATGACCATGATGTGGTCGGCGCCGTGCCAGGCGGCCATCCGCATCCGCCGGATGTCGTCCTCGAAGCGCCCGGAGGCGATCTCGGTCGTCACGACGCAGGAGGGCTGCGGGTCGATGTTGTCGAAGTACTTGCTGGCCGGCAGGCCGATGGAACGCTCCAGCGGCTTCGACATGTTTCGGAAGTGGAAGGGGCCCATGTCGACGCCCCCTTCCGGCACGTCGCGCCAGGTCCATCCCTTCCGCGGCGGGTGGTAGCTCTCCAGCCCCTCGAGGATCTTCTCGATGTCGAGCTTCTGGTTCGGAGGAATCGGCTTCGTCATCGCTTCCTCACGCGGCTCCGAAGAGCCCCTGCAGGACGGAGGCGTCGTCGAGGATCGCCTGCGCGGCGCCGCGGAGGTCCTTCCCCGACTTCTGCGAGAGCTTCAGGACGACGTGGCCCGCCCCTTTGCCGAGGAGGCCGGCGTCGTGGATCCGCTGGACGACGCCGTGGCTCGACACGGAGTCGATCCCCATCCGAAGGAGGACGGCGCGCTCGATCGAGGGGCTCGTGTGCCCCTTCGCGAGGTCGAGGATCGGCGCGACGACCTCGTTCGTCAGCTTCCAGAAGCGTTCCTTGAGCTCTTCGTCGCTCAGCTTCGCGAGGGCGGCGCGGCGCTCCTCGAAACGGGCGATCCTGTCGTCGGTCATCTCGTCGTCTCCAGGGGCGGGCGCGGCCCGCCGGGTCGTCCGCCCCGGCGCGGTGCCGGGGCGAGGTGTCAGGCGAGGTCTTCGGCGGCCCGGCGGAGCCAGGCCGCGTCCTTCTTGACGTCGGCGGCGAGGAAGGCGACGTCGGCGTCGCTCCACGTCTCCGTCGGGTGGAGCTTCGTGGCGTTCTTCAGGTACGAGCGGCGGAGCTTGTCCATGTCCTGGACGCGGCCCCTCACCATCTCGAGCGAGGCGGGGAGGACGATCGTCCTCCCGGGAACGTTCTCGGCCGGGTCGCCGACCCGCACCTCGATCCCGTTCTCGCGAGCGAAGGAGAGCTGCCGGTTGTGGTGCTTGCCGGCGCCGGTGTACTCGGTCTCCTGGACGACGACGACCTGGTCCCGGTCCATCTGCCGCGCGAGGGTCACGGCGGCCGTCAGGCTCGTGTTCCCGGCGGGGCCGCGCTCGAGCCCCTCGAGCTTCGTCATCAGCTCGGTGACGTAGAAGACCTCGCCCTGGCTGACGAGCTGGTACTCGTCCATGTAGCGGAGGCTCCGCGCCGCGTTCCGAGGGACGTCGACGCGGTCGGGCCACGTGGCGAACGGGACGCCGAAGCCGGTGTGCCCCGTCGTGAAGCTCTTCCGGTTGAAGTCGCGGTCGGAGGCCATGTGGAGGCCGGCGAGGTCGACGGAGCAAGCGACGATGCGCGTCGTCGCGCACCCTTCCGCGAGGAGGCCGCGCGCGGTGCCGGTCAGGTTCCCGCCGCCGGCGTGCGTGACGACGACGGCGTCGGGGTCGCGGCGATAGCGCTCGCGGACCTGCCGGGCAATCTCGACGCCGAGCGTCTCGACGCCCCGGATGCCGAACGGCGTGTAGAGGCTCGCGTTGAAGTAGCCGGTCTCCTCGAGCGTCTTCAGGAGGATGTAGAAGAGCTCGGGGCCGACCGAGAGACGCTGCACCTCGGCGCCGTACGCCTCGCAGGCGCGCGACTTCTCGACGATCTCCGGCTGGCCGACGCCGCGGCTGTCGAAGACCTCCTGCAGGATGATGCAGCGGAGGCCCCTCATCGCCGCCTGGCTCGCGACGGCGGCGCCGTAGTTGCCGCTCGTCGCCGCGATGACCCCCTCGTAGCCCCGCCTCTTCGCCTCGTACGCGCTGATCGAGGCGCGCCGCGCCTTGAAGGAGCCGGACGCGTTCGCGGCCTCGTCCTTCACGAGGATCCGCGCCCCCTTGCCAGGCTCCGCCGTCGCCCGGACCGCTTCCGTCAGGCGCGTCAGCTCGTAGAGCGGCGTGTTGCCGACCTTCGTCTCCGCCTGGATGCGGGCGATGTCGTCGAGAGCGTATCCGGTCTCGGCCATCATCCGCTCGTAGTCGAAGGCGACCGGCGACGAGACGTAGGTGTCGTAGTCGATCCCGAGGCTCGCCTTCATGACCTCGTTCCTCCGGGAGAGGACGGCGGCGTAGCTCGTGTCCTTCATCTCAGCCCTCCCGGAGGCCGATCGTGAGGAGCTCCGGCACCGTCGCGCCGAAGCTGTGGCCATAGGAGGGGTTGACCGCCCGGAGGACGCCGCGGTGCGTCCGGCCGATCAGGCTCTTCACCTCCACCTCCTGCCCGATCCCGGCCTCCTCCGCGAGGAAGCCCGACAGGCGAAGGACGTACGGCGTGGCGGCGGTGTCCTCGGGAAGGCCGGGGGCCCGCTCCTCGGGTCTCAGGACGACCGACTCGATCTCCACCCAGGTCCCCTTGGCGACGTTCATCGGCTGCCTCCCGCCGCGCGCGGCGCGGCCGGAGAGGGCCGGGTGCCCGGCCCTCTCCCCATCGGCTCGTGGACGGTCAGACCCGGCGGCGGTACGCGCTCTCGCCCATGAGGGCGGCGGGCACCGGCAGGTCGCACATGCTCTTCAGGCCCGGCGTCGCCGCGACGACGTGCGGGATCATGTTCACGGCGACGCCCATCGTCGCGATGCCGCCGGCGATCTCGGGGCCGGTCGACATGTGGATCTCGGGCTTGCCGTAGATGTTGATGTAGTCGCCCGTCCCCTGCCCCTCGAGGTGCGGGTGGATCTGCTGCGGGTGGACGAGCTTCACGACCGGCTTCTCGCCCGCGTAGCCGACGGCGACGTGCGCGCAGCCCGCGACCATACCCGGCTGAACCTTCACGTGCGGCGTCTCGCGGTAGACCTTGCTGACGATCGGCTCGCGGCTCTCCTCGATCCGGGTGACGCCGAGGCCGAGCGCGTCGCTGATCATCCGGATGCTCTCGGGGAAGCCGACGTGCCCGACGATCGAGCCGTCGGCCACGCCGGCGGCGAACTGCTCGGGGGTCGTCCCGACGCCCTGCGTCTTCATGACGGTCGGGCCGTACGGGCTGAGGTCGTTCACGCGGCTCGCCTCGATCCGCTCCACCTTGTGGCAGACGCCCGAGAGGGCGACGACGAGGAGGTCGAGGACGAACCCGGGATTGACGCCGGTGCCGAGGATCGAGACGCCGTTCGCCTTCGCGAGCGCGTCGATCTCCGCGGCGAGCGCGGGGCTCTGCGCCTCGGGGGCCGACATCTCCTCGGCGATGGAGATGCAGTTGATCCCGGCCGAGAGGACCTTCTTCAGGTCGGGCATCTGCTCCTTCGTCCAGGAGGTCGTCGCGATGACGACGAGGTCGACCTTCGCCCTGTCGAGGACGCTCGCCGGGTCGTTCGTCACGGCGACGCCGAGCTTCCGGCCGGCCCCGAGGACCTCACCGAGGTCCTTCCCGACGTAGTCGGGCCTCATGTCGATGCCGCCGACGAGCTCGAGGCCCTCCTTCTCGAGCATCAGGCGTGCCATGCCGCTGCCCATGGCGCCGAGGCCCCACTGGACCACACGGAATCTCTTCATTGGAATCCTCCTGCCGGACCGCCCGTTCGAACCGCCCGGCGGGGAGCCGCGGGCAGGAACAGTGGCGCCGTCCGACCGTGGATTCTACCGTTTCGCGCGCCGTTCCGGCCGCCTCGGACCAGCTAACGGCCGTTCGACGACAGGACTTGGATGGGGCGAGTCTCGCGGCTTCGTCTCAGGACGAGCATCGAGCTGAAGTCCCGTCGCAAGACGGGCCGTCGCGCGTGGCCCGGGGGCCGTCATGCCCCCCCGGGTCGAGCGTGACGACGACGAAGAACCTCCCGTCGCCCCCCCATCCCATTGCACGAGCG
>CAZWRQ010000045.1:0-23819 GCA_964636395.1 uncultured Holophagales bacterium | reverse complement strand
ATGGCGCTACGTCGGGCTCGCGGAGCTGAAGCGTTTCGTCGCGGCGGCGGCGGTCGGGGCCGCGCCGATGCTGATGACTCGTCTGCTGCTCCCCGCGGAGATGCGCGACCTGCGGGTCCCGCTCTCGGTGACGCTCCTGTCGACGGTTCTCGGGTTCGGGGGGGTCCTGGGGCTCCGGGTCCTCCGGCGGATCATCTACGAGCGCTTCGAGAGGGAGACGACGGCGAAAGACCGCCGCCGGGAGCGGAAGCCGGTCCTCCTCGTCGGCGCGGGGCGCGCCGGGGTCCTCGCGGTGCGCGAGATCTTCGGGCGCGGAGATGTCGGGATCGAGGTGAGAGGGTTCGTCGACGACGACCCCGAGAAGGTCGGGTCGTTCGTCCACGACGTGAAGGTCCTCGGCACGACGGCGGACATCCCCGAGCTCGTGAGAGGGCTCGGGATCGACCACGTCGTCATCACGATCGCCAAGGGCTCGAGGGCGGAGATCCTCCGGATCGTGGAGATCTGCGACAAGGTCCCCGTGAAGGCCCGGATCATCCCCGGCCTCTACGAGATCCTCCAGGGGAGGGTCTCCACGAATGCGATCCGCGACGTCGAGATCGAGGACCTCCTCGGACGAGACGAGGTCCGGCTCGACGCCGAGGGGCTTCGCGAGTTCCTCCGCGACAGGGTCGTGATGGTGACGGGGGCCGGCGGCTCGATCGGCTCCGAGCTCGTGCGGCAGGCGGCCCGCTTCGAGCCGCGGAAGCTCGTGCTGGTGGAGCGGGCCGAGCCGCTGCTGTTCCAGATCGAGCAGGAGATGCAGCGGCACTTCGAGGCGCTCGACGTGGTGGCGGTCATCGGCGACGTCGGGGACCGGGAGCGGATGACGGACGTCTTCGCGACGCACCGGCCGAAGGTGGTGCTCCACGCGGCGGCGCACAAGCACGTGCCGATGATGGAGCGGAATCCGGGCGAGGCGGTGAAGAACAACGTCTTCGGTACGCTCCGCCTGGGCGAGGTCGCGGCGGAGGCCGGATGCGAGACGTTCGTCCTGATCTCGACCGACAAGGCCGTGAACCCCGCCTCCGTCATGGGCGCCTCGAAGCGCGTGGCCGAGCTGGCGCTCCAGAGCCTCGAAGAGAGGTACCGCACGAGGTACGTTGCGGTGCGGTTCGGGAACGTCCTCGGGTCGACGGGCTCGGTCATCCCGATCTTCAGGGAGCAGATCCGGCGGGGCGGACCGGTCACGGTGACGCACCCGGAGATGACTCGCTACTTCATGACGATCCCGGAGGCGGCGCAGCTCGTCATTCAGGCGGGAGCGCTGGGCCGGGGGGGCGAGATCTTCATCCTCGACATGGGAAAGCCGGTGAAGATCCTCGACGTCGCCCGCGACATGATTCGTCTGTCCGGGCTCCGGCCGGACGAGGACATCCAGGTTCGAATCACCGGGCTCCGGCCCGGCGAGAAGCTCTTCGAGGAGCTGGGGACGACCGACGACCACGTGGAGAGGACCCGGCACCCGAAGATCTTCGTCGGGAAGATCCCGCGGTCGGCGCCGGAGCTCGTGGAGCACGGGCTCGCGGCGCTCGCTTCCGCGGTCCGGGGCGGAGACGGCGATTCGATACGTCGAGCGCTTCGAGACCTCGTTCCGGAGGCGACTCTCGGGACCGGGCAGGAGCAGCGGGAGCCCGGCACGGACGAGGGTCTTCCCGGATCGGCGCCGGCCGTCCGGCGACCGGTCGATTCCGAGGAGCACGAACCCGCGCTCGGAAGAGACGTCCCGGGGATGGTGTTGGGGGCGAAGTGATCGAAGCTGGAACGAGAGGAGTCCGCGTGCTCAGGAAAGCAGGTATCGCCGTCGTCGCGCTCGCCGCCCTCCTGGCCGGGCCCGCGGCAGCTCAGATCATGACCGAGACGCCGCCGCAGGCGCGAACACTGCCGGAGGCCGAGCAGGTCGAACGGGAGCTGGCGACGGCGCGTTTCCGGCTCGGGCCGGTCCGGCTCGCGCCGTTCCTCCGTCTCGACGACGTCGGCTGGACGAACAACGCGTTCCTGAGCTCGGAAGGGGAGGTCGACGACGTCACGGCGTCCCTGTCGCTCGGCGCACGACTCTACCTGCCGATGGGGCGGAAGGTCGTCGTTCGCGGCCTCGTCGCGCCCGCCTACGACTGGTACGACAAGGCGGAGTCGCTCCGTGGGTGGGGCGGCACGTATTCCGGCGAGGTGCTCGGCCTCCTGAACCGGCTCACGATCGGCGGCGGGGGAGAGCGGACGAGGCGGATCGCCGCGACCTCGTCGGAGATCGGCCGGGACGTTCAGTACGAGACGACCCGAGGTTTCGCGAAAGCCGAAGTGAAGGTCCTCGATCGGTTCTCGGTCTATGCGGGAGCGGAGCGGGCGACGACGCGGATCGAGGACGAGAGCTTCGCGACGCCGGGCCTCTCGCCGGTCTCCGTCCTGGACCGGACGGAGACGGCGTTTCGGGCCGGTGTCCGCTATGCGCATTCGAGCGCCCTCTCGGTCGGCGCCATGGTCGAGCGCGTGGAGGCGCGATTCGAGCGCGAAGCGGCCGTTCGGGACAACGACGTCCGCGGAACGCTCATCGTCGTGCGGTACGACCGGGAGCGGTTCTACCTGGAGGGGACGGCGGGAATCCGCGAGGGGAGGCCGACCATCGCGAACGAGCTCTACCCCGAGTTCCGCGCCGGGACGTATGGCTATTTCGCCTCGTTCTTCGTCACCAAGCGGCTCGAGCTCCAGCTGCTCGGTTCGCGACGCCCGGAGGCGGCCCTGTTCCTGGACAACCCGTACTACTTCGAGACCCGGAACGGGGCGCGTCTTCGCCTCGCCCTCGGACGCCGGCTGGCGGTCCGGGCTCTGGCCGACGTCGGCTCGAACCGCTACGTGAACCCGGTCATCGAGACGGAGACGGAGACGATCGTCGTCCGGCGGGACGCGACGAGGCAGTGGGGAGGCGGCTTCGACTTCCGGGTCTCTCGAGCGGTCAGCGTCGGTCTGACCGTGACGAAGCACGACTTCGACTCGAACATCGGCTTCTACGACCGGGAGGTCGTCCGGGTGACGGGAGGGCTCTCCGTCACGGCCGACTTCGGCCGCGAGGAAAGGCGCTGACGACATGATCGACCCGGGAGATATGCTCCGTCGGGTGTCCGTCCGGATCGCAGCGCTCCTCCTCCTCCTCCTCTTTCTCGTCGGCGCTCCGGCTCTCGTCGCGCAGCCGCTCACCGGCGAGTACCGGATCGGTCCGCGCGACCTCCTCGAGATCAAGGTGCTCGAGCTGCCCGAGCTGAACGTGGAGCGGCGCGTCGGCGACTCGGGGGTCGTCAGCCTGCCCCTCGTCGGCGACATCCCGGTGTCCGGATTGACGGCGTCCGAGTCGGCCGACAGGCTGAGCACGATCCTGACGGCGAAGTACGTGAATCGTGCGAACGTGACGATCGTGATCAAGGAGTTCACGAACAAGCCGATCTCGGTGCTCGGCGCCGTGCAGAGGCCCGGGTCGCTGAACGTCTCCGGGAAGTGGGACCTGCTCCAGGCCATCTCGGCCGCGGGGGGGCTCCGGCCCGACGCGGGGAAGAGGATCTACGTCCTCCGTCGGAGCGAGAACGGTCTGACCGATCGCCTCGAGATCGCGACGAAGGACCTGTTCGTGAACCCGTCGCCGAGGTGGAACGTCACGATCTATCCGTCGGACGTGATCAACATCCCGGCGCGGACTCCGGTCCGGGTCTTCTGTCTCGGCGAGGTCCGCAGCCCTGGAGCGCTCGAGTTCGATTCCGACGACCGGATCACGCTCCTGTCGGCGATCGCGAAGGCCGGGGGGCTGACCGACCGCGCGGCTCGCGGCAGCATCCGGATCAAGCGCCGCGAAGCCGACGGGAAAGATGCGGAGCTGACGGCGAACTACGGACGCATCGTCTCGGGGAAGGAGCCCGATCCCGTGCTGAGAGGCGACGACGTCGTCGTCGTCAAGGAGTCTTTCTTCTGATGCCGCAGACGCCGCAAGACCTCGAGGAAGACGCTCCGGAGCCGTTCCGGGAGATCCACCTCTCGGAATACTGGGCCGTCGTCGTCAAGCGCTGGCGCACCGTGGCGGTCGTCGTCGCGCTGGCGCTGGTCGGAGCGGTCGGGAAGACGCTCCTCTCCACCTCGCTCTACAGGGCGACCGTCGTCATCAACGTGGAGCGCGACCGGGGCGCTCCCGTCGACATCGGTGGTCAGCAGTACTACGACTGGTACAACCCCGAGTTCATCCCGACTCAGACCCGTCTCATGCGGAGCCGGGAGATCGCCCGTCGGGCCGCCGAACGTCTCAACCTCGGCGAGGACCCGCGCTTCACGCCGCGAGTCTCGGGAGCGGCTCGGCAGGCGGGCGCGGCGGAATCCGTTGTGCAGGACCCGCTTCTCGCCGCGGCCGCTCGCGTGCAGGCGGGCGTGTCCACCGCTCCCATCAGGGAGACGAACCTCGTCGAGCTGTCGTACGTCGCGCTCGACCCGAAGACCGCCGCCGACGTCGCGAACGCGGTCGCCGAGGCCTACATCGAGTGGACGCTCGAGGCTCGATTCCACATGGCGAGCCAGGCGACGAAGTTCCTCACCGCGCAGGTGGAGCAGGTGAAGGGAGAGATCGACCTGAAGGAGAAGGAGCTGCAGGCGTACGGTCGGCAGAAGGACATCGTATCGGTCGACCCGTCCACGAACATCACGCTCCAGAAGCTCGAGTCGCTCAACCAGGACTACGCGAAGGCGGTGGCCGACCGGGTGGCGAAGGAGGCGCGGTACTTCGAGCTCCAGAACGCGAAACCCGACGCGATGGCCGAGTCTCTTTCGGGAGGTCTCGTCACTCAGCTCCGGAACGAGCTGCTCAAGCTCGAGAGGGAGTACTCCGAGAAGCTGAGCGTCTACAAGCCCGAGTGGCCCGCGATGCAGCAGCTCCGCGCGCAGATCCAGAAGGGGAAGGAGCACCTCGCGACGGTCGTCGACGAAACCGTGTCGAAGGCCCGCGAGCAGGCCCGGTCGGAGCTCCAGATGGCGGAGCGGCGGGAGGAAAGCCTTCAGACCGTCCTCCGCGGCCAGAAGGCCGAGGCGATGGCGCTGAACACGAACGCCGTGGAGTACAACAACCTTCGCGTCGAGGTGGCGACGAAGAGGGCGCTCCTCGACACGCTGCTCAAGCGGCAGAGCGAGACGGAGATGACGACGCGTCTGAAGGGGACGCGCGAGTCGAGCATCCGCGTCGTGGATCGGGCGCTTCCCCCGAGCGGGCGCTACTCCCCGTCGTATCGGAGGAACGGGATGCTCGGGCTGCTCCTCGGGCTCGTCGGAGGTCTGGGCCTGGCGTTTCTCCTCGAGTACCTCGACCGGAGCATCCGGAGCCCCGAGCAGGTCGAGAGCGTCCTTCGGCTGCCGGCCCTCGGGGTGATCCCGGCGGTCGGGAGCGACGCCGCGAATCGCTACGGCTACGGACGCTTGCGGATGAAGAAGGCCGAGGCGGTGAAGCCGGCCGTCGCCGAGCCGGCGATCGAGCTGCTGCCGCATCTGCACGTGAGGTCGGTCGTGGCGGAGGCCTATCGGGGGTTCCGGACGTCGCTCCTCCTCGCGCGGGCGGGAGGCTGGAAGACGCTGGTCGTGACGTCGTCTCTTCCCGGCGAGGGGAAGACGGCGACCACGGTCAACCTCGCGGTCGTCCTCGCCCAGCTCGGACGTCGGGTCGTCGTGGTGGACTCGGACCTCCACCGGCCGCGGGTGCACGAGCTGTTCGGCGTCTCGAACAGGGCCGGCCTCGTTTCGGTCCTCGCCGAGGGGATCGACCTCGCGAAAGTCGTACAGCCGACGCGGATCGCGGGAGTGGCGGTCGTCACGTCGGGCCCGCCTTCGCCGAATCCATCGGGGCTCCTCGCCTCAGAAGCGATGGAGAAGCTCCTCGAGGCGCTCAAGGGGGCTTTCGACCACGTGGTGATCGATTCGCCGCCCGTGCAGGCGGTGGCCGACGCGCTCATTCTCGGGAACCTCGCCGACGGCGTCGTCCTCTGCGTGAAGGGGGGCGCGACGGCACGCGAGGTCGTGGTGCGGACGCGCGACAAGCTGTCGCGGGCCGGGGCGCGGGTGCTCGGTGTGCTCATCAACAACCTGCCGGCCCCGTCGGGCGGGTACGGCGGCTACTACCCCTACAAGGGGGACGGTACCTACGGCTACGGCGACACGAACGAGCGGGAAGACGCCTCGGCCGCGGCGAAGATGGCGCTGCGGGGCTGATCGAGGTCTGGTTGACTTAGTCCTGTGTGTGACTTAGTCTACTGATATGACCGAGGTCAATGTCCATCAGGCCAAGACACAGCTTTCCCAGCTTCTCCACCGGGTCGAAGCCGGTGAAGAAGTCGTCATCGCTCGCGCCGGCAAGCCGGTAGCTCGCCTCGTCGCCATTCAGGCAGGTTCTACCGACCGGCCGCTCGGCATCGACGCAGGCGTCGTCCGTGTCGCTCCGGATTTCGATGCCCCGCTACCGGAGGAGCTTCTCGGCGACTTCGAGCGATGAACGTCCTGGTCGACACTCACGTCTGGATCTGTAGCCTCGCGGACCCGAACCGGCTTTCGCCGGAGTGTCGGAGCCTCCTCTCCTCCAGTCGGAACGTCATCTACCTCTCCGCGGCGAGCGCGTGGGAGCTCGCCATCAAGGCTGCGCTCGGAAAGATCGAGCTGCCGGAGCCGGTGGAAACGTACGTCCCGACGCGCATGGCGCGGCAGGGCATCACGGCGCTTCCCATCACCCACGCCCACGCGCTCAGGGTCTCGGCCCTTCCCCCGCACCACCGAGACCCGTTCGATCGCCTCCTCGTCGCCCAGGCCCTCGTCGAACGCCTCCCCATCCTCACTGCCGACACCGCCTTCGACCGCTACGACGTCGAGGTCATCCGGGCCTAAGGGGTACGAGGAATGGGGGTCCGAGGAATGGGGGTCTGGTCTACACTCTACACTCTACGCACGCGTAGAGTGTAGAGTGTAGACCAGACCCCACTCGCTCTTGATCGATCTTCACTTTCACGCGCTGCCGGGGGTGGACGACGGCCCCGCGGGCTGGGACGACGCGCTGGCCCTCTGCCGCGCCGCGGCGGCGGAGGGGACGCAGACCGTCGTCGCTACGCCGCACGTGCTGCGGGAGCCGTGGCTGAACGAGGATCCGGCGGCGCGCTCGGCGCTTCTGGCCGAGCTGAACGCGAAGCTGGGCGGGACGCCGCGAGTGCTCGAGGGCTCCGAGGTCTGGTTCGGGGACGACCTCGTGGAGCTGCTCGAGCAGGGGGCCGCGGGGCCGCTGACGCCGCTGGCCGGAAGCCGGGCGCTCCTGGTGGAGTTCCCGCCCGGATGGGTCTCGCCGAAGGCGGCGGCGGTGTTCCACGAGCTGAGGGTTCTGGGCGTGCTGCCCGTCATCGCCCACCCCGAGCGGAACCTCGTCTTCGCGCAGGCGCCAGCGCGCCTCGCGGCGCTGGTGGAGCGCGGGGCGGTGGCGCAGGTGACGGCGGCGAGCTTCCTCGGCGAGGCGGGGCGCGGGGCGCTGGCCGCCGCGGAGACGCTGATGAAGCTGGGGCTCGTTCACCTCGTCGCGTCCGATGCGCACTCGATGCTGGCGCGGCCGCCCCGGATGGCGGCGGCGCGGGAGAAGGTGCGGAAGGTGTGGGGCGCGGAGGTGGCAGAAGGGCTCTTCGTGGCGAACCCGAAGGCGTTGCTGGAAGGAGGGCCGTTGCCGTGGCCCGGATGAAGGGATGGCTTCAGGCCGCGCTCTGGCTCGTGCTGGCGGCGTTGGCGACGGTCCACTTCAGGGACGATCGGGTCGGAAGGAAGAAGGCCGAGGCGTTCGCGCGGGAGTGGGGATTCGACGTCCGGAAGCCGGGCTATCTCGAGCAGGTGCGCCTCGAGCCGTCGGCCGACCTCGCCTCGGGCGCGATGGCCGAGGCCGCCGTCGCAGACGAGATCGGGCGGGTGCGGTGGTCGGAGCTCGACGCGCGGGAGCGGGAGGCCTGGCTGGATGCCCTCGCGAGGCGAGACGAGATGCTCGGGGCGGCGCACGCTCTCGCGCTCGCTTCCGTCGCTGCCAATCCCGGCTTCCCGTTCCACGCCTACAGAGCCGGACAGCTCGCCTACCTGTCCGACCGGAGGAGGGGCGCCGAGGTCTTGAAGCGGGGCCGCGCTCGATGGCTCCAGCCGCTCCGGCTGACGACGCTTCGGGCACCGGGCTTCGACGCGGGCTGGAACTTCCTCGCGGCCGCGACCGTGGAGACGTGGCCGCTCCTGACCGACGCCGAGAGGATCGAAGGGAGGCGGGTGATCCGCCGGGCGTTCCTCGACCCGGCGATGGCCCGGCGGGCGTTCGGCGCCGTCGCGGCGGAGCTGGGGACGGCAGACGCGTGCGCCCTCGTGCCCGATCTTCCCGGACCGCTCGCGGCGGTCCAGCGGCAGCTGGCCGAGACGGGCGACGTGGCTGCGGCCGCAGGGATCCGACGTCGCTGGGAGACCGCGGAGAGGCGTTCCCGGGAGGCCGACCTCGCCCGCCTCGAGCTGCGGGCGCGGATGGGGGATTCGGACGGACTTCGTGCGGGATGCCGCGCGTTCGTAGAGGCCCATTCGCCGCTCGAGCTGGACGGCGACGCCGGGCGGCGACAGGCGGCCCGGCTGGTCGAGCTCTGGCCCCCCGACAGGGCGGGATCGTGGCGCAGAGACGGGAGAGCCGTGCTGCTCCGCTACCTCCTCGACGGACGATCCACGGCGATGAGCGGTGAGGCGGTGGCTCGTGCCGCGTCTTCGCTGACAGGGGTGCCGGACCCGGAACGGGCGCGGCTGGCGCTCCTCGCCGGAGACCGGTACGGGTGGGAGAGCGTCCTCCGGGAGTCGAAGACGCTCGGGTCGCTCGAGTGGACGACCTTTCTCGCGGAGCTGGCGCGAGCGGAGCTGGCCGGCGGCCGCCACCGGGAGGCCCGCGAGGCGCTGGAGCGGATCGCGCCGTCCGCGCGCGGCGAATGCGAGGCGCTCCTGGTCCGCCGGGAGATCGCCGAGGCGGGGAGCGACGAGGCCGAAGCCGGGGAGGCCGATCGGCGCCTCTCGGAGCTGAGGACGCCGGATATTGCCTTCGACCCGGGCTCGGGCGCTTCGAGCTTCTCGATCTGTGTCGACCCGCGCGCCGACTCCGGGCAGGTTCTGCGGCTGGAGCTCGTCGCGATCACCCCGGCGCTCGTCGGGTGGGAGGTGAACGGCGGACGGAGAGGCTTCGTTGTCGCCAGCGGCCCGTCTCTTCTCGACGTGCCGTTGGACGGCCTTCAGGGCCGGGTCGTCGTCTCGTTGACGACTCTCGCCGGCCCGCGCCCGGTCCTCCTGTCGGCGTCGCGCAGGGCGGCGACCGAGGCTCCCGCGACGAGCGCGAGCGTGACCGAGATCGCCGGAATGGAGAGGTCGAACTCGACCAGTCCGTGAAGGGCGATCGTGACGAGGGCGCCGAGACCCGCGAGAGCGAAGGCGCCCTCCTCCCGGCGGTGCCGCCGGACGGCGCCGCGGAGGAGGTGGAGCGAGAGCGGGACCCACGCGAGAAGGCTCAAAAGCACGCCGACGATCCCGCCCGTCACGAGGAGCTGGAGGAGGTCACCGTGGGCCGCCTCGACGATGCCCGTCAGCTCACGAGGCTGGACCGGCAGGAAGGCCTCGCGGAACGTGCCGAGGCCGGAGCCGAAGACCGGGAAGCTCTGCCAGACGTCGAGGGAGTGCGTCCAGATGAGGACTCGCCTGTCCTCGCCGAGGTCGCGGGGGTCGGTGGCGAGGAAGCGCAGGAGCGGGCGGGTGCCGAGCGTGGCGACGACGAACAGGAGACCGAGAGAGAGCGCGGAAACGAGCGTCGCTCGCCGGAGCGATCTCTCGTCGTCCTCGCGGTGCGCTCGCGCGCCGAGGGAGATGCCCGCGAGGAGGAGCGTCGTGAACGCCGCGGCGAGCATGCCGCCGCGCGATTGAGTGAGGGCGAGGGCCGAAGCGACGAAGGCCCACGTCAGGATGCCGGCCGCGCCGCGGACGAGGCGCCGCTCGAGACGGTCGACGTGCGTCGGGCCGCGCTGGGGAGAGCGGAGGGTCCATGAGGTGACGACCGCTCCGAACGCGACCGAGAGGCCGATGCCGAGGTAGCCGGCGAAGTGGTCGGGGTTCCAGAAGGGGCCCGAGAGCCTCTCGTTCGCGAGGTGGTGGAGCTCGCCCCACGCGATCTGCGCGGCCATGCTCGAGAGGAGGATCGCGGCCAGCGCACGGCGCCGGCGACGCGAGGAGAGCAGCGTTGCGGAGGCGAGAAAGGCCGCCGCGCTCGACGCGAAGAGGAGCGCGACCGATCGAGTCTCGGCAGGCGCGATGGAGATGCGGGGGCTCGGCGCCGCAGGGCCGCCGGAGACGGCGAGCACGGAGGCGGAGCCGCTGTACACTTCGAGACTCGCCGGAGAGAGGGCGCGGACCACAGCCGGGGAGAGAGGCAGGATCTGAAAGAAGCCGAGAAGACCGAGTGCCAGGAGACCGGCTGTCGTCAGGCGAGCGGGGCGAGGAAGGCGGCTGTCGTCGCTCCGCCCCGAGACGGCGAGCATGGCGGCCAGGAAGGACATCAGCTGTATCCGGAAGGTGCCTCCGGGCTGTACTCCGCCGAGCGGGAAAGGGGCGGTCGCCGCGAGAGTGAGGAGAAGTCCGACTCCAGCCGCCTGCCGCGGCTCGCGGCGCAGGTTCGCGGCTCGTTCGCGAAGCCGCTCAAGAACGCGCACTGGATCGCTCTCGCCCTGCTTGCACTCACGCTGAGTCTACAGGCTGCGTCGCCTACGGACGACTTCTACCTCGCGCGGCTCGCTGCGGGGAAGGCCGAAGCGGCGGCCGGTCGGCACCTCGAAGCGACGGACGAGCTTCGAATCGCGGTCTTCGGCTTCCTGGACCAGCCTGCGCTGCTCCTCGAGGGCCTTGGGCGTCTCGCGCTTTCCCAGGTCGCCGCGGGCCGGAGCGAGGCTGCGGACGAGACGCTGCGGCGCCTCGTCGAGGTGGAGAGTCGTTTCGACGCCTGGGAGGCGACGGAGCTCGAGCTCGCGTCGCGGTCCGAGGTGGCCGCGCTCGTCGCTCGGCGTCTTGGGCCGGAGGCTGTTCGCATTCTGGCGGCGCCGACACCCACACCGACGCCGACGCCAACGTCGACGCCAACGTCGAAGTCGACGCCGACGCCCGTCCCGACGGTGATCGCGGAATCCGGGAGGCCGGCGTCGACTCTCGCGGTAACGCCGAGCCCGACCGTGGGCCCTACCGCTCCTCCGGGGCCGCTTCCGACGGTGACGCCGACGCCGGCGCCGACACGAGTCGCGGCCCTTCCGCCGACGCCCGCTCCGCGCCGCGCTGCAGAGAAGGCTCCGCCCCGCGAGACGCCATCGCCCGCGGCGGTGCTCGCGGAGTCGCGAAAGCTCGTGGAGCGGGGGAGGTACGTGGAGAACCTCCGCCGCCTCGTTGCGGCCGTCGCCGTCGATCCCGCGAACCGAGAGCTGCGGAAAGCTCTGCTGGAGGGCGCGGTGCTCACGAAGGACTGGGGTGCCGCCGTCGCGCAGCTGGCCGTCATCCGTCCGTTCCAGCCCGGGGAGGAGCCGTCGATGTTCTACGCCGCGGTCGCTCTCGAAGAGACCGGGGCGGGCTCGGAGGCACGCGCCCTCATCGAGGCGGCGCTCCCAGCGCTCAAGCGCACGCCATTCATCGACTTCTACGCGAAGAAGATTCTGGGTGCCGTGCCCCGCAGGTGAGAACGCGTCTCTCGGGATAGTGTGCAGTTCGTGTATAGTCCCTGCGAGATTGCGTTCGCTCGACCCTGTGATGCTGACTCTCTGATATTGTTGCGGAGGATTGGCCTCGCAGCCGCGGACAGGAGGTCTGGTTCATGAGCCCTTTGAAGACGGTGACCCTCGCGACGGCCCTACTCCTCGCGACAGTCTCAGCGGGCGCAGCGCGGGCCGGCGTGATCCACGAACCGTTGACCTGCCTGCCGCTCGACTCGAGCGCGCGAGTCGCGATGACGGTCGGGTCCGAGGTCTCCGTCTCTTCCGCGAGGGTCTACTTCCGACCGATTGGGGATGTGTCGGACTACTTCATCGAGATGCGTCGCGCGTCCGGTGACGGTTGGGTTGCGTTCCTCCCCGTCGCGTCCACTCCGCAAACGGCGATCACGTACCGGCTCGAGGTCAAGGACGTCGAAGGGCGCTCCCATGGGACTCGATCGGTGACCGTGAATGCGGCCCTCGGCTGCCCGATGCGTCTCAGCGAGGAGGACCGGCGGATGGCGAGGAACCTCGTCGTCGGCCTCACGATGCGGGGGCAGCCGGTCGTGCCGGCCGGATTCTCGTCGATGGGAATCGTCGCGCGAATCTCGCCCGAGGGGGACCTGCAGACCTTGCTTCCCGGAAGCATCGCCGAGGCTGCGGGCCCCGTCTCACCCCTCTCCTCACGGACCGGACCAGCCCCGACCTGCGCGGGCTGCGGGACGTTGACGATCGGGGGCACGTCACCGGTCTCCGTAGGGGACGACGTCATCCCGGGCCCGACGCCTCCGCCCATCTCGCCGGTACGGTCCGTCGGCGGAAAGAAGTAAGGAAGAGGGGGCAGAAGAAGTGACGAAGTACTCCTTCCGGGGCCTCTCGCTCGGGGCCTGCCTCGCGATGCTCCTTTCGACCGCTTCCGCGATCGCGGCTCTCTACACGCCGATCGAGGACGCCGAGCTCCTTCGACGTTCCGAGACGGTCGTTCTCGCGCGCGCCGGGGGCTCCACGGTGCTGGCCGGCCAGGGTGGCCTTCCCGAGACACGAACGGTGTTCGACGTGATCGAGGCGCTCGCGGGGCCGGGGGCCTCTCTCGTCGAAGTCGCGGTGCCGGGGGGCGAGCTGCCCGGCGGCCCCGCCCTTGCCCTCGACGGGGTTCCCCGATTCTCTCCCGGCGCCCTCTACGTGCTCGCGCTCCGGAATCGGGGCGATGGGGTGATGGTCCCGACCGAGCTCGGCCTCGGCGTCTTCGACGTCGTGCGGGACGAAGCCGGACGCGACTACGCGACCCGCGCGATGTTCCGTTCCGAGCGGGTGGCGACGCGGTATCGCGAGGCAGACGGCTCGCTCGTGGAGCGTCCCGAGCCGCTGCGGGACCTCGCCGGGTTCACGAGCTGGGTGAGGGCCGGACTGTTCCAGGAGGCGACCCTTCCCGGCGTCCCGGCCTGGATCGTGGCCCGCGAGACCGGGCAGCTCGCCCAGGTGAAGAGGGGCAGCGTGACGGCGATGTGGGACGACCACTGGTGCCCGGGCGGCGTCCCCGGGTCGTGCGGCTCGAGCTTCGTCCGCTATCGCTGGCTCGAGCCGAAGGCATCCGTGCGCTGGTGCGACGAGGACCCGACCACGAGCGGCCAGGGGGCCGTCCTCATGGGCGGGACGGCTCAGCTCAAGAATGCCGTCGACCTCTGGACGAACGACGCTGGAAGCAACGTGGCCTACACGGTGGACGGCGCGATGACGGGGACGTGCAATCCGGCTGCGATCCCTGCGGCAGGCACCGTGGTGGCATACCTCGATGACGTCTCGATGTTCGGGGGGCAGCCCTTCCCGTGTCCGTTCGAGGACGGGGGGCTCGTCGGCCTCGGCGGCGTCGTGACGGATGGCACGGTGCACGTCTGGAAGGGAACGGAGTATCGGACGATTCGGGCAGGGATCGCCTGGCTCAGACGTGCCGGACCGACCTGCCGGCCCGGTGACTACGTGTCCGACCTCTACCAGGCGGTCGTCGCGAACGTCGTCGGTGCGACGCTCGGCCTGACGGCCGCCGACAGAAGCCGCAATCCGAACGACCTCGACCCGGACGACGACAAGTACGCCCTCATGCGGTCCCTCTACGACTCGGTGCCGTGGCCGGTGCTCGGCGACGACGACCGGGAGGCGCTCTGCTACCTCTACGGCAGCTGTGTCGGGCTGCCTCCCGAGGCGAGCTTCTTCGTGCCGTTCGTCGGGCGAGTCGCGGGCGCGGGCGGCGCCGCCTTCTCGTCAGAGATGGCCCTCACGAACCGATCGGCGGTCACCTCGAACGTCCTGATCGAGTACACGCCGGCCCTCGGGGTCGGGAAGGGGACCGTCACGGAGATCGTGGGCGCCGGCAGGCAGCTCGTCGTGTCCGACGTCATCACCTATCTCCGGGAGAGGGGCCTCGCGATCGCCGAGACCGGAGACGCCGCCGGTACGCTGCGCGTCACGTTCGGTGGGGTCTATGCCCACGATGCCGCCGTGACGGTGCGGACGACGACGCCCGTCGTTCCCGGCGTGGAGCCGCCCATCGGACGAGCGGGACTCGCCTACCTCGGAGTCCCCGAGGACGGCCTCCTCCTCGGACCAGCCTGGCTTCTCGGGATGCGCCAGTCGGCGAGCGATCGCTCCAACGTGGCGCTCCAGCACGCGGGCGTCGAGGCGGACGGGCCGATTCGCATCCGCGCGACGTGGTACTCCGCGGCCGGCGTGCCCGGTGCTACTCCGGTGGAGCGGACGCTCAGCCCGGGCGGGTGGACCCAGTTCGACCTCGCGACCCTCGAGCCGGCGGCCACGCAGGGATACGTGAAGGTCGACCTCGTCGAAGGCCGAGCGCCGTGGTACGCCTACGGGGTCGTCAACGATGCGGTGACCTCCGACGGCTCGTTCATCGCGCCGATCCCGGACGCCACGCTCGAGGCGCAGGAGTCGCTCGTCCTTCCGGTCGCCGTCGAAGCCGGTCCCTACGCGACGGAGATCATCCTCGACAACGTCTCCGAGACGCCGAAGACCCTCCGCCTCAAGTGGGTGGCCGACGGGCTCGCGCAGACCTGGACGACCGTCGAGTACGCCCTGGCGCCGGGCCAGCAGCAGGTCATCCCCGATTGGGTCGAGGTGTTGCGCTCCGCGGGCGACCACGGCATTCCGGCGAAGGGGGCACGCCTGACGGGCGCGATCTTCGTGAGCGTCGTGAACGGGACCGTCTCGGGCATCTCCATCTCGGCACGCGTCCTGAATCCGGCCCTCGCCCCCGTGGCGGCAGCGCGGGCCGAGAGCACCGGGCTGTTCGGAGTCCACTATCCGGCGATCACGACCCCGTGTCTCGCGAAGCAGGCGGCCTGGCTCGGCGGGCTGCGGCAGGACGAGGAGAACCGGACGAACATCGCGATCATCAACACGGGCGAGGTGGACGCGAGCTCGGCGACCTATCTCGTCGAGGTCTTCGACGGCGACCTCGGCACGAAGGCGGGCGAGACCCTCGTGGAGCAGCTTCCCTGGGAGCGCTTCAAGCAGGTGGACCGCGCGATCTCCCAGATCGCTCCGGGCGTCAAGAACGCCTACGCGCGCGTCACCGTCGTCTCCGGTCCCAATCCATTCATTACGTATGCCGTCGTGAACGACGGCTCGGAGCCTGGGAAGCGCTCGGGGGATGGCGCGTACATTCCGAGCGAGATCGTGCCTGTGCAGTAACCCATCGCGTTGCGACGAGAGGTATCGGGGCCGAAGCGCCCCGATACCTCAGGGCGTTTCTCGTTGGCAGTCTCTCGTAGGCCGTGGTGCCGCATCTTCTCTTGATCCTCCGACGGTCACCTCGTAGGATATTGGAATGAGAACGTCTCTCGATGGGGTGAGACCGGTCTACTCGAGGGCTGAGGATTTTGCGGTTCGATCGATCGCGGGCGAGACCATACTCGTGCCGATTCGATCGGGAGTGGCGGATCTCGACTCGATCTTCCTTCTGAACGAGACGGGGTCGATGGTCTGGGAGATGGTGGACCGGATCGCGAGCCTCGATGAGCTCGTCGATGCCGTGGAAGCGCGGTTCGTCGTCGATCGGGAAGCTGCTGCTCGGGATGTGGCGGAGTACCTCTCGACCCTCGAGCAGGCCGGACTGATTCGCCGCCTGGGGGAAGGGGCCGCGTGACGGTCGAACAGGGCACCTACGGAGATTTCAGCTCGCTCTTCCATGAGAAGGTGAGCGGCGCCCGGGTCCCTGCGAACGTGACCCTGGAGATCACTCACCGCTGTCCTCTCAAGTGCCAGCACTGCCTCAACAACCTTCCCATGAACGACGTCGAGGCCCGAAACCGGGAGATGGACCTCGCGGACTACCGTCGTGTCATCGATCAGCTCGCCGATGCCGGCAGCTTCTGGATTCTGTTCACCGGCGGAGAGATCTTCGCCAGGAACGACTTCCTCGAGATCTACACGTACGCCAAGCAGAAGGGGATGATCATCACGCTCTTCACGAATGGAACGATGATCTCCCCGCGAATCGCGGATCACCTCCTGGAGTACCGACCTTTCGCGATCGAGATCACGCTCTACGGCCGGACGAGAGAGACCTATGAAGCTCTCACGCGAGTTCCGGGCTCGTACGACGCCTGCTTGCGAGGCATACGGCTCCTCAAGGAGCGCGGGCTGCCGCTTCGTGTCAAGACCGTTGCCGTATCGGTGAACAAGCACGAGATCTGGGAAATGAAGCGTTTCGTCGAAGAGGAGCTGGAGCTCCCTTTCAAGTTCGACGCGATGCTGACGCCCAGGATCGACTGCTCTCAGAGCCCCCTGGCCACGCGGCTCACACCAGAGGAGATCGTCGAGCTGGACCTCACCGACCCGAGGCGAATGGCGGACTGGCAGAGGTTTTCGGATTTCTTCCTATCCCCGCCCCAGCCTCCGGGGGAGGAGATGAACCTCTATCACTGTGGTGGCGGTGTCAGCTCATTCGGAGTCGACCCGGCGGGCCAGATGAGCCTCTGCTCGATCTCGATGAAAGAGAAGCTCGATCTCCGGACCGCGACGGTCGCGGAAGGCTGGGGCCAGTTCCTCCGACCGATTCGCGAGCGAAAAGCAACCCGTGTGACGAAGTGCACGGCGTGCCACCTGAAGTCCGCGTGCGGGATGTGCCCTGCGAACGCGGAGCTGGAGAACGGCGACGCGGAGACTCCTGTCGAGTTTCTTTGCCACGTCGCTCATCTGCGGGCGGAGGTGTTCGGCTGGTCGGTCCCGCCACACGGAGAGTGCGAGTTCTGCGAAGGGGGGATCCACCGCAGTCGCGTGCTGGAGGGAGCCGCGGCGCTCGAGAAGAGGCAGGAAGGAAGGGGCGAGAGGCAGAGGCAATGGCTCCCGACGCTCCCGTCGCTGGACGCAGTAGGGCAACCGGCATCCCGCGGTGCGGGAGCGCGGTGCGAGGCCCCGCGCGAGCGCTGAAGTCGGCATTTCCCCGGACCCGAAGTTGATCTAGTATCTTTAGACGAATCTCGAGTTCGTAGGAGCGTGGCCGTCGTGACGAATCCAGCCAGAACTGATCCCGCCTCGGCTTCGAACGAACGCCGAGCCTATGTCAAACCTTCCGTTAAGCGGGTCCCCCTTCGTCCGGACGAGGCGGTTCTGGGCGGCTGCAAGACCTCGTCCCAGGCCGGTCCGCTCTCCAGCAACTGCGCATCGCCGGCGGCCTGCTCCAGCACGTCCGTATCCTGAGGAAGGGACCGCCTCGCGGGGGCCGACAGGAGTGCCGACGTTCGTTCAAGGAGCATCGAGCGCCGTCTGCTTGCGGGTTGCGGGCCTGCGACTCCTGGTTCGATCGGGGGAGGATGGCCCCTCGCTCCGTGTGGGGGGGCCGTCGCGGAAGTTCCTCGTACCTCCGGGTGACCGGCCGGACGTGGCGCTCGAGGCTTCGTGGGGGGATCTCACGGGGAGCCAGCCTGCTCGGCTGATCTTCGACTCAGGTGGTGCCTGGCGGCTCTACGAGGAGCCGGACGGCCGGTACGGATTTCGATTCTTCTCCTCGAACGCGGGCGACTCGCCGTATCTCCTGATGAGGTTGGCCAGGGACGCACGATCCGGCACGCTCACCTACCACAAGCCGTTCTTTCCCGAAGATGCTCCCGTAGACCCGCTCCAGTTCCCGGCGGATGAGATCCTCATGATCCACCTGCTCGGTCAAGGGCTGGGAGCAGAGCTTCACGCTTGCGGTGTGGTAGACGCGGATGGCGCTGGCTATCTCTTCGCAGGTCAATCAGGCGATGGCAAGACGACCACTGCGCGCCTGTGGCAGGGGCGGCCTGGCGTCCGCATCCTGAGCGATGACCGAATCGTGATCCGCCGACAGGGCGACGGGTTTCTGATGTTCGGAACGCCCTGGCACGGTGAAGCGGAGCTTGCGGAGAGCGCGAAGGCGCCTGTCAAAGCTATCTTCCTCCTGGAGAGAGGGTTAGAGAATCGGTTCGTCCCCATCTCTCCTGCGGACGCAGCGGCTGAGCTGATGGCGAGGAGCTTCGTTCCGTTCCACGACTCAGCATCGCTCGAGCGGACCCTCGGGTTCATAGGGCAGCTCACCGCTCACGTGCCCTGCGCCCGTCTTCCGTTCGTCCCGCACAGAGATGTCTGCGGGTTCGTCGCAACCTTCGGTCCGGCGCCTTCGTCGGCAGTTGCCCCGGGTTGAACTTCGGAGTAGCGTCAGAAGCAGATCGATTTCCGCCGGGCGGCGGCGGAGGGAGGGTTCGTCGTGAGAAGAGACTCCGATCGTCGCCGAGTGGGAAATGCAGCTGCGCCGACACCGGGCGAAAGGGGAATGATCATGCCGCAACCTGGACCGAAGGTGAGTCGCTTCAAGTTCCGGCCCGACCTTCCAAAGTATCCCCTCCTTCTCTGCGCCCTCGTCGCCGCCGCGCTCTTTCCTCAGCCGGCGCAGGCAGACGTAGACGACATCGTTCTCGAAACGACGGGGTCCTTTTCGGGCGTGGCTACGGGGTCGGACCTCGAGCGGACCTTCACTTCCTCGAGCGTGAACCCGCCCGATCTTCAGAATCCTAACGGGTTCGTCGTGGTCACAATAGCGATCCACGACAAGAGGTGGACGGTGAAGAGCTCGGGCGTCGTCTGGGGATCGACGACGATCGGGACCTCTCGCGTGACGTCCCGCGATTGCGGCGCCTGCGCGAATCCGTCACCTTCCACGGAGATCTGGGGGATCGCCATCGGGACGTCGAAACCAACCGGGACCATCTCGGTGACCGTGACGACGACCACCTCGGGACTCGACGACCCCGAGATCGCCTTTGCGTACTACATCTTCACGAACGTATTGCAGACATCGACCTGGGGATCCAATGGCGGAAACGAAAGCACAGCAATCACGAGTGCATGGCTAGGCGTGGATGCCGCGGTGCGCAGCGCGGGCATTGCGATTGGAGCGCTGGACTCGACCAGCGTCACCGCCGCTCTCACGAATCCCGCGCTTACAGGCGAGACCGAGAGAATGAACGTCCAGCAGGGCAACCTGCGCGCGTTTGGATCCACGATGCCTGAGATTAACGAGTTCGTCAGAAGCCGATACACACTGAGCGCGAATGCGAAGTGGGCAGGATCGATCATCTCAATCATACCGGCGTCGACGCCGACCGCGGTTCGCCTCAGCACCTTCGAGGCCGTGGCCACTCCCGCCGGAACCAAAGTCCGTTGGCGCACCGAATCCGAGATCTCGAATCTCGGCTTCAACATCTACCGCGAGGAGAACGGAGTTCGCTCGAGAGCGAACCGATCTCTGATCGCCGGGTCGGCCCTGATGGTCGGTCCTCGTACCGAGCTCTCGGCGGGGCGGAGCTACGAGTGGAGCGACCCGACACCAGCGCCGGATGGAACGGTACGCTACTGGCTCGAAGCGATCGACCTCGACGGGAGTACCGAGCTGCTGGGGCCGGAATCGCCTGAGCCCGAGGAGGTCCAGCCGGGAAAGCGCAACCAGCACTTCTCCGGGGTCGCGTTCCTCGAAACACTGGGGCGCGGTGCGCCGCCCTCGGAAGCCGAGCCGGGTTTCTCGGCTCAACCGATCGCTGATGTCGACTCTGGCCTTTCGGCTGTCGCACGATCCGTTTCGCTCTCCCCGCTCTCGTCCGACACGAGCAACGCGCGGGCGATTCAATGGGCGCTCGCGGCCTCACCGGCAGCGAAGATCGGCGTCACTCGGGAGGGGTGGTACAGGGTGACGCGTTCCGCTCTCGCGGCCGCTGGCTATGATCCTGGCACCGACACGAAGTACCTGCAGCTGTTCGCGGACGGGGTAGAACAACCGATCCTGGTACGGGAAGGCACTGATACGGCGATCGAGTTCTTCGGGACTCCGATCGACACGCCCTACGCCGGGACCCGTACCTACTGGCTGGTCAGGGGCAACAGGCCGGGCCTGCGGGTTTCCGAGTTCGATTCCAGACGCTCGCGACCGTCCAGCGTGCGAAGCTTCCCGTTCACCGTCGAGCGCAAGGACCGGACGATCTACTTCGCTGCGCTCACGAACAACGGGGACGCCTCGAATTTCTTCGGGCCCGTGGTTTCGGCGACACCAGCCGTTCAGCAGCTGACACTGAAGAGCCTCGACACTTCCGCGCGGGGACCCTGGCCGCTTCAGGTCGTACTTCAGGGCGTGACGACGAACGTCAGTCACGTAGTCGAGGTGCACGTGAACGGCAACTCGGCCGGCTTCCTCCACTTCAAGGACCAGGAGCGGCACAGCTCGGTCCTCTACGTGCCCGGGGCCTGGCTCCGGGAGGGAACGAACGACGTGTCGCTCGTGGCCCGTGGAGAGGATGAGGACGTCAGCCTCGTCGATACGGTGAAGCTGACGTACGGACACGAGTTCGTGGCGGATCAGGGCGCGTTGAAGCTGACGGCCAGAGCCGGGGCGGCCATAGCCATCGCCGGTTTCAGCGACGCCTCCGTGCGCGTCATCGACGTCACGGACCCGGCTGACATCATCGAGCTTCCCGTGGAGGTGTCGAAGAGCCCCTCCGGGTACGAAGCTGCGACGACGATTCCGGCCCGGGGGCAGTTCAACCGGACCCTTGTGGCCTTCAGCTCCTCAAGGGTGCTTTCGCCCGCCTCCGTTTCGACGAACCAGCCCTCTGCCTGGCACGCGCATTCGGGTCAGGTCGACCTCGTCATCGTTTCGAACCGGGCCTTCCTGAACGCCGCTGAGGATCTCCGGGCGCGAAGGGAACGGGAAGGTCTGACGGTGAAGCTCGCGGACGTGGAGGACGTCTACGACGAGAACAGCTTTGGCACGAAGGATCCCTATGCCATCCGCACGTTCCTGAAGCGGGCGAGAGCCGAGTGGGGCACGCGATACGTGCTTCTTGTGGGGGATGCAACGATCGACCCGCGGAACTACCTGGGGCGGGGGGACTTCGACTTCGTGCCCTCCAAGCTGGTCCCGACGGAGCTCCTGAAGACGGCGTCGGACGATTGGTTCGTCGACTTCGACGAGGACGGTCTCCCTGAGATGGCGATTGGCAGGCTGTCCGTGAAGACCCAGAAGGAAGCCGCCACCGTGGTCTCGAAGATCGCCGCGTTCGAGGACGGTGTGAAGGCGGGCGCCCCGTGGCTGCGGAAGGTCGTTCACGTTGCCGACCAGGACGATCCGCCGGCGACGAACCCGTTCTCGTTCACGAAGGCCGCGCTCGGGCTCTCAGAGCTCGTTCCTTCGTCTGTCGACGTGGAGACGCTCCTCGTGGGTGAGCTCGGAATGCCGGCTGCGCGGGAGGCCGTGGTGTCGCGGCTGAATCAGGGCTCCCTTCTGTTCACCTACGTCGGGCACGGAACGCAAGACAGTTGGAGCAAGCTCAAGGTGTTCGACTCCGAGGATGGTTCGGCGCTTACGAATGGTGCGCGGCTCCCGGTCGTCGTCACGATGAACTGCCTGAACGGGCTCTTCGTCGATCCCTATGCGGACAGTCTCGCGGAGGTCCTATTGACCTCTGCAGACGGCGGCAGCGCCGCCGTCTGGGCATCGTCTGCGCTCACGGAGCCCAACGGCCAGGGAGTCATGGCGAAGGCCCTCTACGCGTCGTTGTTCTCGGCGGCGGGGGTCCGTCTCGGCGATGCCACCATCGCAGCCAAGGCGGCCGTCCGGGATTCGGACGTTCGCCGGACCTGGGTTCTCTTCGGTGATCCGACGATGAAGCTCAGGTGACCTTCGGCGAAGGTTCTCGCTTCTCACAGTCCAGCCCCCGCGAGCTTCTCGCGGGGGCTGGACCTCGTTCTGTCTGAGCCCCATGCCTGCTGAGGCGCACGACCCTGCCCTCGTCTGCCTGGCCCTCGACGGATCTGAGCTGGGGAGACTGGTAGAAGAGCTGACCTCCCGTGGCGTCTCGGTTCGGATGCTGGCTCGCGGCGGGAGCATGTCGCCGTGGATTCGGGACGGTGACGTGGTCACGGTGACACAGCGCCCGACCCGGGTAGGGGATGTCGTGGGGTTCCGGCGCGAAGGAACCGGGCGGCTGACGATGCACCGAGTCGTGCGCCGGGCCCCCGGCGGCTGGGTCGTGCGAGGCGACAGGGCGGAGCGTGAGGACGGAGTCCTTCCGCGCGAGAGCGTCCTTGGCGTGGTGACTCACCTGGAGCGAGAGGGGCAGACCAGACTTCTCCCGCGCGGACGTGTCGGCATATGGCTGGCTCACGCCTCTCGATTCGCGTTGGAAACGCGGACCTGGTGGAGATCGACCCGCAAGTGAACGCATCACCGCGAGAAGGGGTACGCGAATGAGACCGAACGTTGGAGTTCTGCTGACCTTGGGGCTCGCCCTCGCAGCTCCTGGATCATCGGCTGCCGAGCCACACGGGCAGGTGAGCCAGAAGGCCCTCGTCGGCTCGGGCTACGTCTTCCCATCGACGGCGAACACGCAGGGCGCCGGGGCCTACTTCCGGACGAGGGTCGTCCTAACGAATCCAACGGGCTCAGAGCTGACCTTGCTTGCCAGGCTCTCGACCTCGGGTGGGTTCTCGGCCGAGAGAACGATCGCGCTCGGCTCCTTCCAGACCCGCGTCTACGAGAACTTCCTGAGCGAGGTCTTCGACTTCACGGGAGGAGGCGGCCTCAATCTGGTCGAACAGGGGGCGTCGATGGGGCTGCCGGGAAGGCCGTTTCTCGCGGTGGCCGAAGTCTACGCAGAAACGGTGGAGGGTCGCTACAGCACGCCGGTCACGGGGCTCTCTCTCGATGACATGGTCGTGAGACCGGCCATCGAGAAGGGGTACTCGATGGTGACCGGGCTCAGGGCCAACGCGACGAATAGGGCGAATTTCGGCTGCTCGAACGCCGACGCGGTCCCCGTGACGGTGCGAGCCGAGGTCTACACTTCGAACACTCCAGAGATCGGCTCACCCGCAGCAGTGGAGGAGTTCTCGCTGCCAGCAGGAGGGTGGGGGCAGAAGGCCGTGCCGGTACAGAGCGAGGAGATCCGGATTCTGTACATGATCTCCAGCGGAGGTGGGGCCCTCGGCACCTACTGCTACGGAGTGAACGTGAACAATGCCTCCAACGACGGCACGGCGATTCCGGCGAGCTACGTACCAATGGCCGAGTAGTCCCCGCTGAACTCGCGAGGCGAGGAGTGGACCCGTGAGCAACCTCCAGGTCGTCGACCCGGGAGTTCCAGGACCGTCGCGGGGCGGAATCGGCTCGAATCCCGGACAGCATCGTCTTCGACAGATGTGACTCCGCGACACCGGATGTCGGCTGAGCCGGACCGGGATCTCGGCGGAATTGCGCACGGCCCGACGGACGTGACGTCGGCGATCGGCGTCGCGACCTTCGGCTCGACTAACATGGCGGCCGTGTCGCACGTTCGAGCGCGAACGCGAAAGGGCAATCGGTGGCGCGACCTGGAAGGGGTCCGCGCCGGTCGAGGTGGGATCGTGATCGCCCCGCGCCTCTCCATGCTCGTTGCCTGCTGCATCTACGTAAGCGTCCGATGAACCCCGTCCTTCCCGGCCCGGGCGTGATCGCGGATTCTT
>CAZWRQ010000044.1:0-24495 GCA_964636395.1 uncultured Holophagales bacterium | reverse complement strand
GTGACGGTCGCCGTGTTGACGAGGGACCCGGTCGCCGTCGCCGAGACGGTGGCCGAGACGGTGTAGGTGGCGCTTGCTCCCGCAGGGAGGTTGACGGTGTCGGAGATGTTGCCGCTGCCCGAGGCGGTGCAGCTTCCGCCGCCCGCCGCCGCACAGGTCCAGGTCACGCCCGTGAGCGTCGCCGGGAAGGTGTCGGCCACCGTCGCGCCAGTGACCGCCGAGGGCCCGGCGTTCGAAGCGACGATGGTGTAGGTGACGCTGCTACCCGGCACGACCGTCGTGACCCCGTCGGTCTTCGTGATCGAGACGTCCGCCGTCGCCGCGACCGGAGTCGTGTCGCTTCCCGTGTTGTTGCCCGCGTTCGACTCGTTCGGCGTCGAGACCGTGGCCGAGTTCGTCACGCCGGGCAGGGCCGCCGGCCCGACCGACACGACGAGCGTGATCGGAACGGACGCACCGATGGTGATGGGGTTCGCGGCGAGTCGCGTGCACGTGACGACCTGGAGGGCCGCCGAACAGCTGAACGAGGCCCCCGTGCCGGAGACGAAGGTGAGTCCCGCCGGGAGGGTGTCGGTCACGGTGATCGCGCCCGTCGTGTCGGCCGTTCCCGAGTTCGTGACCGTGAGCGTGTAGGTGCCGTTCAGGCCGACAGTGAACGTCGCACCGCCGTCGCTCTTCGCGATCGTGAGGTCGGGCGCGGTGATGAGCGTTACACCGCTCGCGGCATTGTTCACGGGGTTCGCGTCCGAAGAGGCCGTCGTGATCGTCGTGGCGACCGGAACGGTTCCGGGCCCCGGCGCCGGATAGCTGAAGCCGAAGCCCAGCTGCTGGCCGCTCGCGAGGGTCGTCGGCATCCCGGTGAAAGTCACCTGGCCGTTGACGGGGTTGTAGGTCGCCGTCACGCCGAACGGGAGGGACGTGAAGGAGACGGACGCGGGGTAGTTGCCCGGCTCGCCGATCGTGGCGGAGTACGTCACCGAGCCCGCGGCGTTCGCGCCGAAGTTCGCGAACTGGAAGGAGCCGCTCACCGTGCTCCCCGTCGTCGCCGTCGCCGGAACGCTCACCGTCGTGAGAACGTCGACAGCGCCGATCCCCGTCGAGACCGTCGCCGTGTTGTTCGGGAGGTACGAATCCGTCGACGTCGTTCCGACCGACGTCGTTGCGACGACCGGGCCGCTCGCGGGCGCCGTGTAGCTGAACGTCATTCCAGAGATCGTCTGGCCGGCGGTCAGCGACGTCGGAAGCCCCGTGAAGGTGACGGCCCCGGTGACGTTGTTGTACGTCGCCGTGACGCCTCCCGGGAGGTTGCCGAAGGTGACCGTTCCGAGCCCGGGCGTCAGGGTCATGCCGTATGTGACGCCGAGGGCGGTGGAGTTCCCGTTGTTCCCGAAGCTGAACGACCCCTGGACGGTGCTCCCGGCCACGGCCGAGGCCGGGGCCGAGACCGCCGTCGCGACGTCGATGACGATCGGGTCGACGAGGAGCGTGTTCGTCTCGAAGGGGGCGGAATAGTAGGTCCAGAGGTTCAGCGCTTTCGCGTCGCCCCACCCGGCGGTCGCCGAGCAGTCGCTGTTCGAGTTGCCGCTCCCGAGCCAGTCGCGGTACCCGCCGCCCGTCGTGGACGAGGAGTCGACGCCGTCGAGGTTGAACTGCGGGCTCGGCGGGGTCGGCGGCGTCGCGCTGCAGAGAGTGCCGTTCAGGTTGCCGACGAGCGTCCCGCTCGAGGTGACGTAGCCGCGGTCGTCGAAAAAGACGGTCGAGCTCGGAGCCCCCGTACCGTTGACGCGCGTGACGACCGGCCCGGCGCCGGGATTGCCCTCGGCGTCGATGATCGGGAAGTGGATCTCGCCGGCGCGGCCGTAGACTCGGAAGGAATAGGGTGTCGCGCTCGACGGGAAGTTCGTCATCCCCTGGTCCTTCCCGTCCCAGGTGATCGTGTGCGTCCCCGTCCCGGCCACGCCGGTGACGACCGCGTTCGTCAGCGTCCCGGCGCTGAAGTCGACCCCGTCCCGGCTGACGACGATCTGGAACGTGATCGTGTCGGTCGTCGTGAACGTGAACGTCCCGCCGGCGCCCGTCGTCGTCGTGGAGCCTCCCACGTGCCCGCTGAAGCTGACGTTCGCGACGGTCGGCGACGGGGGCGTCAGCGGGATCCCGAGCGCGCCGAGGACGCGAGAGAGCTCCGCGTCGTTCGCGCCGGGCGTGACGTCGCTGAAGAAGAGGGGATACTGCGCGACCTGCGTCGTCACGCCGGGGGGCACGTTCGTCGTCACGAGGGCGTCGGCGCCGCGGATGTCTTTGTAGAGGGGCTGGAGGTTGTCGAGGAAGCCGAGCGCGTTCGCGTAGACGGCGTATCCGTTGGGGTCGAGGCCGAGGTTCATCGGGCCGGACAGGTTCTCCTTGTAGCGGTACCCGTCGGCCGTCACGTAGTAGTGCGTCGAGTAGACCGGCCGGGAGTTGCCTCCCGTGAACCCGACGAAGGCGTACGTGAAGAGCCGGCCGTTCAGGTCCGCCGTCGACGTCGCGTTCGCCCGGACGGTCACGTCCCAGGCCGAGACACCGTTGTTGCAGAGGTTCGGCGTCCCGATCGACCCGTCCGGCCCCGAGCCGCCGGACGTGGCGGCCCCGAAGAGCACGCCATAGACCCCGGTCGAGGGGGCGCGGTAGGCGCACGGCTGGAAGCCGTTGGTGACGGTCGCCGAGTTGTCCGCGCTGTTCGGGCCGGCGAGCTCCTGAGCCCGAGTGGAGATCGTCCCGCGCGTCCCACCGAAGTAGTGGGGACCGGGAGCCGCCGAGCCCCCGGAGCAGGTGAAGCTCGCCGTGCCGGGGATGGTCTCGTCGCCGGGCGTCCCGAAGCTCTGGGGGTTGAAGACCGAGATGTCCCCGCCATTCGACCTGTTCCGCGAGCCGAGGACGATGTACTCGCCCGCCTGGGCGAAGACGTACAGGAATCCGCGCCGCATGACCCGGCTGACGTACTTGTTCGCCGGGCCGGGCTGGAGGTCGAGGTTCGCGCGGAACCCCGCTGCCGGGTAGGTCGATGGGTAGAGGGAGCGACTGCCCTCCGCCCGCGCCCCGCTGGACCGAAGGGTTGCGCCGAAGATGAACAGAATGCAGACGGACGAAGCGACGAACTTCGCTGGAAGGGCTCTCACTCCACACCTCACAGGCCTCGCCAGGCCCGATTCGCATTCTCTCACGCCGGCCCGGCGCACCCGAATGCTACAGTCCGCCCCCCTCCGCCCGGCCCCGCGGCCCCGCGGCGGCCCGAGCCATGACCGACCCTCATCACGCCCTCGCTGCCGAGATCGCGCGCCGCCGGACTTTCGCGATCATCAGCCACCCCGACGCCGGCAAGACGACGCTGACCGAGAAGCTCCTCCTCTACGGCGGGGCGATCCACCTCGCCGGCTCGGTGAAGTCGCGCAAGGCGGCGCGGCACGCCACGAGCGACTGGATGGAGATGGAGCGCGAGAGGGGCATCTCGATCACGACGAGCGTCATGCAGTTCACGTACGCCGGCCGCCACGTGAACCTCCTCGACACGCCGGGCCACAACGACTTCAGCGAGGACACCTACCGGACCCTCGCCGCGGCCGACAGCGCCGTCATGCTCGTAGACGCGGCGAAAGGGGTCGAGCCGCAGACGATCAAGCTCTTCCAGGTCTGCCGGATGCGGAAGATCCCGATCGCGACCTTCGTGAACAAGCTGGACCGCGCCGGGCGCGACCCGTTCGACCTGATGGACGAGATCGAGAAGGTCCTCGGAATCCCCTGCTCCCCCGCGACCTGGCCGATCGGCTCGGGCCCCGACTTCCAGGGGGTCTACGACCGCTGGTCGAAGAAGCTCCTCCGGTACGAGCGGGGCGAGACGAAGGGAGAGAAGCTCGCGGCGGAGACGTTCGAGCTCGGCGACCCGACGCTCGTCGAGGAGATCGGAGACGCGGCCCACGCGCAGCTCGTCGAGGAGCTGGCGATGCTCGACGCGGCGGGGATGCCGTTCGACCGCGACCTCTTCCTCGCGGGCGAGCTGACCCCCGTCTTCTTCGGAAGCGCCCTGAACGACTTCGGCGTCGAGCCGTTCCTGGCCGAGTTCCTCGAGCTCGCCCCCGGCCCGGCGCCGCGGCAGTCGAGCGCCGGCCCCGTCGACCCCGCCGAGCCGCGCTTCTCCGGCTTCGTCTTCAAGATCCAGGCGAACATGGACCCGGCGCACCGCGACCGCGTCGCCTTCGTGCGGGTCTGCTCCGGGAAGTTCACCCGCGGCATGGAGGTGCGGCACGCGCGCACCGGCCGCCCGCTCAAGCTGAACAAGCCGCTCCAGTTCCTCGCGCAGGAGCGGACGCTCGTCGACGAGGCCTGGGCGGGCGACGTCCTGGGCCTCTGGGACTCGGGCGCCCTCCGGATCGGCGACACGATCCACGAGGGGCCCGCCGTCGAGTACGCCGGCATCCCCCGCTTCTCGCCCGAGCTCTTCTGCCGCGTCGTCCTCCTCGACCCGCTGAAGCGCAAGCAGCTGAAGAAGGGGCTCGACCAGCTCTCGGAGGAGGGGGCCGTCCAGGTCTTCTACGACCCGGTCCGCCTCGAGCGCGATCCGATCCTCGGAGCGGTCGGCGCGCTCCAATTCGAGGTGATCCAGCATCGCCTGCGGGCCGAGTACGGCGCCGAGGTCTCGTACGCGCGGCTGCCGCACCAGATCGCCCGCTGGATCGAGAACGACGGCTTCGTCCCGCGCGACTTCGACGACCCGGGCCGCTGCGAGCTCCTCGCCGACGGCGAGGGGCGCCCCCTCGTCCTCTTCGAGAGCGAGTGGCACTTCGAGCGGGCGAAGAAGACGAATCCCCGGCTCGCCTTCGCGGCCGCGGTCCAGCCCGCCCGGGCCCGGTAGCAGGTCCGACCCCGCCCGCCGGCGTCCCGGCGCACCCGCCCGGGACCGTTGCCGCGGCGGCGCGCCTGGCCCCAGAATGAGCCGATCGGATGGGCCGGGTCGGAGGCAAGAGGTGGAGATTCCCGAGTCCTTCTACAGGAAGCTGCTCGATTCGCTCACGGACGGCGTCTACTTCGTCGACCGGGATCGGCGGATCACGTCGTGGAACCACGGGGCCGAGCGGATCACCGGATACGCCGCGGACGAGGTCGTCGGCTCGTTCTGCTGGAACAACCTTCTGCGGCACGTCGACTGCGAGGGGAAGGAGCTCTGCCACAACGGCTGTCCGCTCGCCGCGACCGTCGCCGACGGCGCGGACCGCGACGCCGACGTCGCCCTCCTCCACAAGGGCGGACACCGCGTCCCGGTAAAGGTCCGTTCCTCCGCGATCCGAGACGCCTCGGGCGAGATCATCGGGGCGGTCGAGACGTTCCAGGACGAGACGGAGCACCACGAGACGCGCCAGCGCGCCGAGGAGCTGCGCCGCCTCGCCTTCCTGGACCCGCTCACGGGCGTCGGCAACCGGCGCTGGGCCGAGGCCGAGATGGCGTCCCGCCTCGGCGAGGCCCAGCGACACGGGTTCACGTTCGGGCTCCTGTTCGTCGACGTCGACCGCTTCAAGTCGGTCAACGACCGCTACGGCCACGAGACCGGCGACGCCGTCCTCCGCCTCGTCGCCACCACGCTCCGGCACGCGGCGCGCGGGCACGACTTCGTCGGACGCTGGGGAGGCGAGGAGCTCGTCGTCCTGGCCGCACACTGCCCGGGGGCGACGCTCGGCGCGGTCGGCGAACGGCTCCGGGTCCTGGTCGAGAGCTCCCGGACGCCGACGCCCGCGGGCCCGGTCTCGGTCACCGTCTCGATCGGCGCGGCGCTCGCCCGCGCCGAGGACACGCCCGAGACGCTCGTCGCCCGCGCCGATGCCCTGATGTACCGCGCGAAGGCGGAAGGCCGGAACCGGGTCGTGACGGAGAGCTGAGCCGGGAGCGGGACTTTCAGGCCGCCTCGGCCGGCTCCGGTCTCCCCCAGTACCAGCCCTGCCCGCACTCCGCTCCGAGCTCCTTCACGATCGACGCGATCGGGGGGCGTTCGACCATCTCGGCGACGACCGTCTTGCCGAGAGCGTGGGCCACCGAGGGTCGGAGCGGGGTCCGCGAGGAGCTCGTCCTTGAAGGTCGTCAGGAGATTGAAGAGCGGGCGTTTCACCTGCAGGACGGCCTCGGTCCCCTGGAAGGAGCGCAGGCCGAATCCGTCGGCGGAGGAGTCGACCCTGAGCTCCTCCATGCGGTTCTCGCAGTCGGCGCGGCCGCCGTAGACGCGCCAGACTTCCTCGGGCGCTGCATCTCGACCTGCTTCGGCAGGACCGCGTCGGACCGGAAACGTGTCTGCAACCGATGGCTCGCAGAGGCTTCGGACCGATGCTTCTGCTTCCAGCCCCTTCCTGCCGTTGCATCCCTGCTGCATTCGATGCCGCCACACGCCCCCGAAGCGGAAACCGCTTTCGCCCCGCCCCGTATCTCCGGTCGGAGGCTTCCATGAAAGGTCCGAAGGTCCGGGTCGAGGAGTTCGAGGTCACCGGCGAGAAGCTGCTCGCGACCGTCAAGGAGCTCGTCCACCAGGGGAACGTCCGGAGGATCGTCATCCGGAACGCGAAGGGAGTGACGCTCCTCGAGATCCCGCTCGTCCTCGGCCTCGCAGGGGCCGTTCTCGTGCCGGTCTGGGCCGCCGTCGGGGCTCTCGCCGCGCTCGTCGCGAAGCTGACGCTCGTGATCGAGCGGGTCCAGGACTCGCCGGAGGCGCCCCCTTCGGCCGAGGCGGCCGAGGCAGAGCCGAAGCCGGCGCGTCGGGGTGGGCGAAAGCCCGCCGCGAAAGGCTGACGCGGGGCCGCGGCCTGCCCGGCTCGCGGCCGTGGAGCCTCTGGAAGACGCCGAAGAGCTTCCCCTCGTACCGCTCGTCGAACCCGACGCCGTTGTCCGCCACCTCGAAGACGGCCGCGTCTCCCTCGACGCGCCCGCGAACCTCGACGACGGGCTCTTCGCGCGTCGCGCTCACCTTCAGGGCGTTGGAGAGGAGGTTCTCCCAGACCTGGCGGAGGAGCGCCGGAAGAGGGCCTCGCTCTCTCGAAGCGCCGCGACGTCCACGCCTTCCGAGCCACCCCGGTGCCGGACATCCTCGCATCTCCCGCCGCTCCTCGGAGCGGCCCGCCGAATCACGCATCTGATTCTTCGACGCTGAAAACGGAAAGACAGTCCCTCGCGCGCCGCGAGGCGCCGGAATGCGCGTTGCGATGGCCCCGCCATGCGGATCGCCGAGACGTCCTGCCGGGACCTCCTCGTCTCCCAAAGCGACGGCGTCTGCTTCGTCGACCTGGATCGGCGGATCACGTCGCGGACCCGTGGGGCCGAGCGGATTTCGCCGACGGCGCGGTCGAGACGTTCCAGGACGAGACGGAGCAGCGCGAGATGCGCCAGCACGCCGAGGAGCTCCGCCTGGAGCGGGACTCTCAGGCCGCTTCGGTCGGCTCCGGCCTCCCCCAGTACCAGCCCTGCCCGTACTCCGCACCGAGCCCCTTCACGATCGACGCGATCGAGGCGCGCTCGACCATCTCGGCGACGACCGTCTTGCCGAGAGCGTGGGCCACCGTGACCATCGCGCCGGTCAGGGCCCGGTTCGTGGCGTTCGTGTCGAGGTCGCGGACGAAGGAGCCGTCGATCTTGACGAGGTCGACGGGGAGCGACTGGAGATAGGCGAAGGAGGAGAAGCCGGTCCCGAAGTCGTCGAGCGCGAAGCCGCAGCCCGCTTCTTTCAGGCGCCGGGCCCAGCGCTGGAGGCCGGCGATGTCGGCGATGGCGGCCGTCTCGGTGATCTCGATCGTCAGGGCGCCGGCCGGCAGCCCGCTGCCGGCGACGAGCGCCTCGATCTCGGAGAGGAGCACCTGGTCGCCGAGGCTCGTCCCCGAGAGGTTCACGAAGAGCCGGCGCTCGGGACGGGAGCGGAGGAGGTCGATCGCCTTCGAGACGACCCAGCGGTCGAGCGCCGGCATCAGGCCGAAGCGCTCCGCGGCCGGCAGGAACGCCCCCGGGGCGACCAGCCCGCCCTCCTCGTCGATCATTCGGAGAAGGACCTCCTCGTGGTGCGACTCTCCCGTCTCGAGGGAGACGATCCTCTGGGCGTGGAGGCGGAACCGCCCTTCCCGGATCGCGTCCTTGACCCGGGCGGCCCAGCGGCCGAGGTCGTCGATGGCGCGCCGGCCGGCCGTGTCGTCGCCGCACGTCACGCAGCGGTTCCGGCCCGCCTCCTTGGCCATACGCAGGGCCGCGTCTGCCAGGGAGATCGTCGCCGAGGCGCTCCGCGCCGGCTCGACCGGGGCGAGACCGAGGCTCGCCGAGACGTCGAAGACGACCCCGTCGGACGAGAACCGGATGCGGTCGACCGTCCGCCGCAGGACCTCCGCGATCCCACTTGCCTCCTCGAGGCCCGTCTCGGGAAGCAGTATGACGAACTCGTCCCCGCCGAACCGGTAGAGCGTCCCGCCGCGGGGGAGGTCGAGCGAGAGGCGCTCCGCGACCTCGATCAGGAGCCGGTCGCCCGCGGGATGTCCGAGAGCGTCGTTCAGGAGCGCGAACCGGTCGAGGTCGAGCATGACGAGCGTCCCCGGGATGCCCCCTGCGGCGAGCGCGCGCTCGAGGTCCTCGCGCAGCATCAGCTGGTTCGGGAGGCCGGTCAGGGGATCGCGCGTCGCGAGGCTCTGGATCAGCTCCTCCTGCCTCCGCCGAGAGGTCAGGTCCTCCTTGATCGCCACGAAGTGGGTGATCGCGCCGGCGTCGTTCCGGACGGGCGTGATCGTCATCTCCTCGAGGTAGATCGACCCGTCCTTGCGACGGTTGTAGAGCTCTCCGCGCCACACGCCGCCCGCCACGATCGTCTCCCACATCTGCCGGTAGAACGCGTCGCGCTGGAGGCCCGACTTCAGGACGTTCGGGTTCCGGCCCCGGATCTCTTCGAGAGGCCAGCCCGTGATCCGGGTGAAGGAGGGATTCGCCCATGCGATCCGCCCCTCGAGGTCGGTCAGGAGGACGCCGTCGGCGGCCGCCTCGAGAGCGGAGTTCCGGAGGCGCAGCTCTTCCTCCGCCTCCCGCCGGGCCACCCGCGTCGCCCAGGCGTCGCGCGCCGAGCGGACTGCGTGAGGGAGGCGCGAGAGCCTCTCCTTCAAGACGTAGTCGTCGGCCCCCCTCTTGATGCAGTCGGCCGCCGTCTCTTCGTCGAGCGCCCCCGTCACGACGATGAACGGCAGGTCGGGCCGCTCGGCGCGGACGAACGCGAGCGCGGCGATCCCGTTCCACCCCGGGAGGGAGTAGTCGGCGAGGACGATCCCGGGATCGAAGGAGACGAGCGCCTCGTGGAAGGCCGCTTCCGTCTCGACCCTCGTCCACTCCACCGAGATTCCGGACCGCCGGAGCTCCCGGACCTCCAGCTCCGCGTCCGTCGGAACGTCCTCGAGGATCAGGACCCTGAGGGGCACGCCGTCGGGAGGTGCGTGCGTCACGATCGCCTCACGCCGGAGGGAGGTTGAGGAGGAGCCAGTACTGCCCGACCTTCCCGACCGCGTCGACGAACTTCTCGAACTCGACCGGCTTGACGACGTAGCTGTTCACGCCGAGCGCGTACGCCTTCTTCACGTCCGGCTCCTCCCGCGAGGAGGTCAGGACCACGACCGGGAGGGTCCGAGTCCGCTCCTCCCCGCGGAGCCGGGCGAGGACCTCCAGGCCGCTCACGCGCGGGAGCTTAAGGTCGAGGAGGACGACCCGGGGGAGCGGCGGACGCGTCGGGCCGTCGCCGAGGAGGATCTCGAGCGCCTCCACTCCGTCGCGGGCGACCCGCACCGTGTTCGTCAGGTTCATCCGCCGCAGGGCGCGGAGGGTCAGCTCCACGTCGTCGGGGTTGTCCTCGACGACGAGCACGTCCGGAGCTTCCGGCACCGTCATTCCTCTCCTCCTGACTCGGGCATCGACACCGTGAAGCGCGCTCCGCGGTCTACCTCTCCCCAGGCCGAGATCGTCCCGCCGTGCCGGGAGACGATCCGCTCGGCGAGCGCGAGGCCCACGCCCGTGCCGTCGAACTCCCTCCCGTGCAGCCGCTGGAAGACGCCGAAGAGCTTTCCCGCGTACGCCATGTCGAACCCCACCCCGTTGTCCGCGACATCGTAGACCACCCGGGCACCCTCGCGGTGTCCCGAGACCTCGATTCTCCGCCGGGCGCGCGTCCTGCTGAACTTGACGGCGTTCGCGAGGAGGTTCACGAAGACCTGCCGGAGAAGAGAGGCGTCGGCCATCGCCGGTGGAAGCTCTCCGATCTCGAGGTCGGTCCGACCGCGCTCCTCGTCGGGCAGCACCTCCTGGAGGGCATCCCGGACGAGCTCGCCGACGTCGACCCGGGTCCGCGTCAGCTCCTGCCGCCCGGCCCGCGAGAAGACGAGGAGGTCGTCGATGAGCTTCCCCATCCTGCGTGCGGACTCCCGGACGAGGCCGAGGAGACGGAGCCCCTCGGCCTCGAGCGTCGCCGCGTGGTCCTCCTCGAGGATCCGGGAGAAGCCGTCGATCGCCCGCAGGGGCGCCCGCAGGTCGTGGGAGACCGAGTACGCGAAGCTCTCCAGCTCCTTCGACTTCGCGACCAGCTCCTCGGTCCTCCTTTCGACCCGCTCCTCGAGCTCGGCGTTCAGGCGGCGGACCTCCTCCTCGGCCCTCTTCCGCTCCGTCAGGTCGAGGACGAACGCGACCGATTCCTCGCGTTGCTCGCCGACGAGGGCAAAGCCCACGAGGACGGGGACCCGCGTGCCGTCCTTCTTCCGGTACTCCTTTTCGTAGGGCGTGCAGACGCCCCGCTCCCGCGCCTCGGCGGCCCGGGCCGTGTCGCTCTCGACCCACTCCGGGGGCGTCAGTCCCCGCCAGGAGAGGCGACCCGCCTCCACGTCGGCGCGCTCGTGCCCGACGATCCGGAGGAGCTCGTCGTTCGCGGAGGTGAGCTTCCCCTCCCCATCCGCGAGGAACGCGCCCACCATCCCGGAGTCGAAGAAGGCGCGGAGCTTCTCCTCCGCGCGGACGCGCTCCGTCACGTCGCCGACGAGGACGAGCCGGGCGGCCCGGCCCTCGAAGTCGACGTCGTGCGTGACGATCTCGACGAGGAGGGTCCGCCCGTCCTTCGTCCGGTGCCGCCATGGCCCCGACGAGCGGATCCCCGTCCGCGGGACGTGGACGTCGGCCTGGAGCGCGGCCTCGTCGCCCGGCGGCCGGATCTCGCGGAGCGTCATCCCGAGGAACTCGTCCCTCGAATGGCCGTAGAGGCCCACGGCCGCCTCGTTCACGGCGAGGAAGCGGAGCGTCTCGACGTCGAAGACCCACATCGGGGCGGGGTTGTCCTCGAAGAGCATCCGGTAGCGGGCCTCGCTCGCCGCGAGCGACTCCTCTGCCCGCCGGCGGCGCTCGCCGGCCTCGATCAGCTCGAGGGCAAGGCCGAGGTCCCGCGCCAGCTCCTCGAGGAGGAGGACCGTCTCCGGGGTGAACGCCCCGGCGCGGTGCGCATAGAGCGTCAGGACGCCGAACGTCGTCTCGCCCGTCCGGACCGCGCAGGAGGCTCCCGAGCGGAAGCCGCGCCTCTCCGCCGCCTCCCTCCACGGCTCCACGATCGGGTCGGTCGTCCAGTCGTCGACGACGACGGTCCGCCCCTCGCGGAAGGACGTCCCCGCCGGTCCCCGCCCGAGGGGCCCCGTGTCGGTCGTGATCCGGACCTCGTCGAGGTAGCCGGAGAACGCTCCGGCCGAAGCCGCCGCGACTATCCGTCCCTCCGCATCCGGGACGCCCAGCCATGCTGCGACGAAGCCGCCCGTCCCGACGATCTCCTCGCACGTCCGCCGGAGGACGGCCTCGCGGTCGTGGACCTCGACCAGGACCTGGTCGACGGCCGTGAGCGTTCGGAGCACCCGGTTCAGGAAGCGGATCTGGGCGAGGGCCGCCTCCGCGTCGGAGACGTCCCTCACGACGGAGACGAGGATCTCCTGCCCCCCGATGACGACCGCCCGGGCGGAGATGTCGGCCGGGAAGAGGCTGCCGTCCCGCCTCCTCCCCCGCGTCCGGATCAGCCCGCCGACGCGGCGCGCCCCCGACATCTTCAGACGGGTCTCCGCCGCGTCCTCCTCGGCCACGAGGTCGAACAGGCTCGCCTCGAGGAGCTCCTCGCGAGACAGGCCCCAGAGCTCCGTCGCCGCGCCGTTCGCCTCGAGGATCCGCCCGTCGCCCGGGCGGTGCCAGACGATCGCGTCGCGGGCCTGCTCCAGGACGAGGCGATGCCGTTCGTCCCGCCGCTGCAGCTCGGCCGCCGTCCGGAGCCGCTCCGACGTCCGGATCGCCCGGATCGTCGCAGCCGCCGCGAGCGCGAGGGAGAGGAGTGCGAGGGACTGCCACAAGCGGCCCGACGCGCGGCTCCGCAGCGCCTCGGCCCGGTCGATCTTGACGACGAGCCCCCAGCGCGTCCGCGCGATCCTTCGCACCGCGGCCCAGACCCGCTCTCCGCGGTAGTCGACGAAATTTCCGAAGGACTCCTCTCCCTCCAGCGCCCGGCGCGCGGCGAGGCCGCGGGCCGCGAGCGCCTCGGGTGAGGGGCGGGCGCCCGGAGCGAGGCCCCGCAGCGGCGAAAGGAAGGCCGGCGCGTCGCCGCCGCCCGCGACGAGGAGCGATTCCCCGGTGCGGGTGAGGGCCGGTTCACGCCGGAGGATCCCCCAGAGCGACCTCGACGGGTCGTCGACGAGGAGGAGCCAGCCCCGCAGCTCGCCGTCCGGCGCGCGCACGCGCGCCGCGACGACGAGGCGCGACTGCTCCCCCTCTCCCGATAAGCCGACGACGACGGCCCGGTCTCCTGCGCTTGCGAGAATCGTGACGGCCTCCGGCACCTCCGGTCCCGATCCGGCGCGAACGGCCCCCTCCGCGTCGACGACCTGGACGGCGATGCTTCCCCACTCCGTCCGGCCGGCCTGGAGGACCGTCGCGAGGTGCTCCTTCAGCTCGGCCTTCAGCAGGTCGCCCGGAGCGACGGCCGCGCGGACGGTCGGGAAGGCCGAGAAGGCGGCGGCGTCCGCGATCCGCTGCTCGAGGTACGCCTCGATCGCGGCCTTCTGCTGATCCGCCATCGTCGAGAGGAGGCCCTGGTAGTCCCGGCGCGCGCTGTTCGTGAAACCGACGTGGATCACCACGAGGCCCGCACCGAGGAGGACGAGGAGGAGAAGGTAGGGCCAGCCGCGTCGCAGCGTCCCGTTCCCGCCCGAGCCCCCGGCTTCCGGTGCCGCGTGCCTGTCCTGCGGGGTGCGCACCATGACGAGACCTCCCCCGAACCGTTCTGCGAAGAGTATCGCCGTCCCCGCCCCATCCGGCACGGATTCCGCTTCGCGCGCGCGAAGCCGGCCGCCCTCACCCCAGCGTGAAGGCGAACGTGGCCCCTCTCTCGACCTCGCCTTCGGCCCGGACGCGCCCTCCGTGCTTCTCGACGATTCGCTTCACGAGGGCGAGGCCGATGCCCGTCCCTTCGAACTCGTCCCCGCGGTGGAGGCGCTCGAAGACCTCGAACAGCTTGCGCGCGTATTCGGGCTCGAAGCCGACACCGTTGTCGCGGACGAAGTACTCGACCGTCCCGCCGCGGTCGGCGGCTCCGATCTCGACGAACGCCCCGGGCCGGCCCGCGCTGAACTTGATCGCGTTCGAGAGGAGGTTCTCGAGGACGACGCGGAGCAGGGCCTCGTCGCCGTGCGCGAGCGGCAGGCTCCCGACGCGGACCTCGACCCCGGCCCTCGCCGCAGCGCCCGCCTGGTCAGCCGCGACGGCCCGCGCGAGGGCCTCGATCTCGACCGGTCTCCTGCCGAGCGTCGCCCGCGTCGCGCGGGAGAAAGCGAGGAGATCGTCGATGAGCTGCCCCATTCGCCGCGAGGCGGCGCGTACGCGGGCCACGAGCTTCGTGGCGTCCGGGTCGAGCCGGGAGGCGTGGTCCTCCTCGAGGATCGCCGTGAAGCCGTCGATCGCGCGGACGGGCGCGCGCAGGTCGTGCGCGACGGAGTAGGAGAAGGCCTCCATCTCGCGGGCGGCGGTCTCGAGCTCGGCCGTCCGGCCCCGCACCCGCTCCTCCAGGCCGGCGTTGAGCGCGCGGACCTTCTCCGTTTCGGCCGCGAGCTCCCGTGTCCGCATCTGGACCTGCCGGCTCAGGGATCGCGACCAGAGCGCCGCTCCGGCGAGGAGCGCGAGGAGGGGGACGACGATCGCGACGACGTACTTCGCGGCCGCGCGAAGGGCGCTTCTTTCCTCGTACGGGCCCAGCCAGCGGTTTCGAATCGTCCGGTATTCGCCCGTCTTCTCCACGGCCGCGAGGCCCTCCGCGAAGACCGATAGAAGGCCGTCATTGCGAGGGAGCGCCGCGAAGCCGTACTCGGCCGAGAGCACGGGCGCCCCGGCCAGGCGCAGGTTCCGCCAGCCGTGCGCCCGGATCCAGAAGAGGGCCGGCACCTTCGCGACGAGCGCGGCGTCGGCCTCGCCGGCCGAGAGCCTTCGAAGCGCGTCCTCCTGCGACGGGACCGAAACGAGCTCCGCCCCGAGACCGTGCGCTCGAGCGAGCTCCTCGAGGACGTCTCCCGACATCACGAGGACCCGTTTCCCGGAGAGCTCCGAGAGGCTCCCCGGAGGCCGGGCCGGCTCCCGCACCACGATCACGTGCGCGACGACGGTGTGGGGAGGGGCGAAGTCGAAGCTCGCGTCCCTCTCCGCCGAATAGAACATTCCCTGTACGAGGTCGATCTCGCCGCGTTCGAGCTGGGTTCGGACCTCTTTCCACGACCCCAGCCGGACGTCGACCTCCAGTCCCGCGTGCGCCGCGATGGCCCGCGTCAGGTCGACGTTCAGCCCGGCGGGCCTTCCCTTCTCGTCCAGGAACTCGTAAGGGGGATAGTCGGAATCGCCGCCGACGACGACCCTCCGGCCGGAGAGGGATCGCGCCTCGAGCGGGCCGAACCACTTGGCCTTCAGCGCTCGGAGCGTCCCGTCGGCGAAGACGAGGGCGAGCCCCTCGTCGAGCCGGTCGAGCAGCGCCCGGTCCCCCTTCCGGACGGCGAAGCAGAACCTCTGCGCGAAGTCGTCCAGGAGAGCTCCCACCGGTCTCAGGTTCCGTATTCCCGTCCTCCGGATGATCTCGAGGCCGACGAGCTTCTGGACGACGACGGCGTCGTGGCGCCCTCCGGAGAGCTCGACGAGCGCCTGCTCGAAGGAAGGCAGCGGCACGATCCGCGCGCCGAGGTTCGCCCGTCGCAGGTACTCCTCGGCGTTGTCCCCTTGCAGCACGGCGACACCGCGGTCCCGCAGGTCCTTCGGACCCCGGATCGACTCCTCGGTCCGCCTCACGAAAATGGCCCCGTGCATCACCAGGTAGGGGAACGTGAAGTCGTAGAGGGCCTCCCTCTCCGGGGTCCGGCCGACGAGCGGGAGCGCCTGGATCTGCCCGTCGGAGAGCTCTCTCTTCAGGTCCGACCAGACGCCCGTCCGAAACCGGACGTCGCGCCCGATCGCGGCGGCCGCCGCCCGCAGCAGCTCGACGGAGAACCCGTCGGCCCGGCCGTCAGGCGTGATGAAACAGTAAGGCGGGTAGTCGATCTCGCTGCCCGCGAGGATCGGCGCATCCGCAGGAGCGGTCGGAGGACCGGCGGCGAGGAGGACGAGGCTCGCCGCCGCGAGAAGGGCACGGGCGATCCGTCCGGGTCCGTTCACACCGACCCCGTTCGCGCCCGCCTGCAAGACGGGGGCGCTGCCGTCCGGCAGGCCGCCGAGGCGACCGCGGCCGGAGAGCAGGACAGGCCGCTCCTCCGTCGATCGCGGTTCGCCCCTCGGACCCTCACGGTCCCTCCTCGACTCCCGCCACCCGCCTCGGTCATGGCCGGGAAGGCGCGATTATCGCCGGCTGAGCCTGGCTCCGCCTGCGGCCTACTCGGCACGAACCGGTGTCAGAATCGATGGGTCGGAGGGCACGGGGCGATGTCCGAGGCGCCGGGAGCGGTCGACCCCGAGGAGGGAGCGCTCCCTCTGGTGGCCGACTGGGCGCTCGCGGCGTTCGAGAACGCGCCGATCGGCATGGTGGTCACCTCGCTCCGGGGCGGCATCCTCCGTTACAACCGCGCCTTCGCCGCGCTGCTGGGCTTCACGCCCGAGGAGCTCGGTACGGTGACCTGGGCCGCCCTCACGCACCCCGACGACGTCGGGCCTTCGCAGGAGCTCGTGACGAAGCTCGCCTCCGGCGAGGCCTCCTCGGGGCGTATCGAGAAGCGCTACGTCGGCAAGGGAGGGCGCGTCGTCCATGCGGACGTCTCGACGAACCTCCTTCGCGACGAGAAGGGGCAACCGCTCTACCTCGTCACGCACGTCGTCGACGTGACGCGCCGGCTCGAAGAGGAGAAGGAGCGAGAGCGGACGGCGGCCGAGGTCCTCGACCTCTACGAGAACGCCCCGTGCGGCTACCACAGCCTCGACGCAGACGGCGTCTTCGTCCGGATCAACGCCACCGAGCTCGCGTGGCTCGGCTACCGGAGGGAGGAGCTCGTCGGAAGGAAGAGGTTCACCGACCTGCTGACCCCGGCGGGCCTCGAGACGTTCCACACGAGCTTCGCCCGGTTCAAGGAGCACGGCTCGGTGAGGGACCTCCTCTACGACCTCGTCTGCAAGGACGGGAGCCTCCTCCCCGTGGTCCTGAGCGCGACGGCGGTGCGGGACGCCGCCGGAGCGTTCGTCATGAGCCGCTCGACGACGATCGTCGACACGCTCCGGAAGGAGGCGGTCCGCGACCTCGCCGAGAGCGAGCGGCAGCTGCGGCAGGTCCAGGAGCTCGCCGGCCTCGGAAGCTATCGCCTCGACGCCCGGACGGGCGTCTGGACGAGCTCGGCGGTCCTCGACCGCATCTTCGGGATCGGTCCCGAGTTCGTCCGCGACGTCGAAGGGTGGCTGACCCTCGTCCACCCCGGGGATCGCGAGGAGATGCGCGCCTACTTCCGCGACGAGGTCCTCGGGCGGGGGCGGCGGTTCGAGAGGGACTATCGCATCGTCCGGCGCTCCGACGGCGAGATCCGCTGGGTCCACGGCGTCGGCGACCTCGAGCGCGACGAAGGGGGCGCGGTCGTCCGGATGCTCGGCGCGATCCTGGACATAACCGACCGCCACCGCGCGAGCGAGGAGGTCCGCGAAAGCCGCGAGCTCCTCTCCCGGTTCATCCGCCACTCGCCGATCTACGCCTTCGTGAAGGAGGTCACCGCGACGGAGAGCCGGGTCCTCTTCGCAAGCGAGAACTACGAACGGATGATCGGCGTCCCGGGGTCGCGGATGGTCGGGAAGACGATGGAGGAGCTCTTCCCGCCCGAGCACGCCGCGAAGTTCACGCGCGACGACCAGGACGTGGTCGCCCGGGGCGAGGTCCTCCAGCTCGACGAGGAGCTCGGGGGCCGGAGCTACACGACGATCAAGTTCCCGATCTCTCTCGGGGACCGCCGTCTGCTCGCCGGCTACACGATCGACATCCAGGATCGCCGGGAGGCGGAGGAGCGGCGGCTGGAGGCCGAGCGGAGATTCCGGCTGCTCGCCGAGGCGACCTCGGAAGGCGTCGTCCTGATCGACGACGGCCGGGTCCTCGAGTGCAACGCCCGGTTCGCCGCGATGCACGGCTTCGAGCCGGCCGCGCTCCTCGGACGCCCGTTCCTCGCGCTCGTCGCCCCGGAGTCGCTCGAGGACGTGTCCGCCCGTCACGCCTCGAACACGACGGACCGCCATCGCTGGATGGCCCTCCGCGCCGACGGCTCGACGTTCCCGGTCGAGGGAGACGCGCGGCTCGTCCCCTGGGAGGGGAGGACCGTGAGGATCAAGGCGTGCCGCGACCTCACGGAGGAGCTGCGCGCGGCGGACGAGGTCGCCCGCGTCGCCCGGCTCTACGCCGCCCTGATCGAGATCAACGAGGCGATCGTGAGGGTCCGGACGGCGGACCAGCTCTTCGAGGAGGTCCCGCGAATCCTCGTCGAGACCGGCGGCTTCCGAATGGCCTGGATCGGCCTGCGGCAGGAAGGCTCCCCGAGCGTCGTCGTCGCCACCTCGTTCGGGGACGAGACGGGCTACCTGGACGGCATCGAGGTCCGAGTCGACGACCGCCCCGAGGGTCTCGGGCCGACCGGCCGGGCGATCCGCGAGGGTCGGACCCAGGTCTGCAACGACTTCCTGAACGACCCGTCGACGCTCCCGTGGCGCGCTCGCGCGACGCGGGCGTCCTGGCGCGCGTCGGCGGCCCTCCCGATCCGGCAGAGAGGCCTCCCCGTCGGTGCGCTCACCGTTTACGCGCTCGAGGTCGGGTACTTCGGGGAACGCGAGAGGGCGCTCCTCGAGGAGACCTCCGCCGACGTCTCCTACGCCCTCGAGCACCTCGACCAGGCCGCGGAGACGCGGCGCGTCGAGGCGGAGGTGCGGGAGCTGAACTCGGAGCTGGAGCGGCGCGTCGAGGAGCGGACGGCGCAGCTCGAGGCGGCGATCCGCGAGCTCGAGGCGTTCTCCTATTCCGTCTCGCACGACCTGCGCGCCCCGCTCCGCGCGATCGAGGGCTTCGCCGGCATGATCGTCGAGGACACCGCCGGGGCGCTGCCGGAGGAGACCCTCCGACGGCTGGGCGTGATCCGAGCGAACGCCCGGCGGATGTCGGCGCTCATCGACGCCCTGCTGCGCTTCTCCCGCCTGGGCCGCCACGAGCTCCAGCGGGACCGGGTCGACATGGCGGGCCTCGCGCGGTCGGCCTTCGAGGAGGCGGTCTCCGACGCGGAGGAACGCGCGCGGATCGAGCTCCGCATCGGCGAGCTGCCGGACGCCGAGGGAGACGCGTCCCTCCTTCGCCAGGTGTGGGTCAACCTGCTCGGGAACGCGGCCAAGTACGCCGCCGGGCGGGAGCGGCCGGTCGTGGAGGTGACGGCCGTCCCGGGCGAGAAGGAGACGACCTACAGGGTGAGGGACAACGGGGTCGGATTCGACCCGAGGTACGTCGAGAAGCTCTTCCGCGTCTTCGAGCGGCTCCACGCGCCCGACGCGTTCGAGGGGACCGGGATCGGCCTCGCGCTCGTGAAGCGGATCGTCCAGAGGCACGGCGGGGAGGTCTCGGCCGAGGGGCGCGAGGGCGAGGGCGCCTGCTTCTCCTTCTCCGTGCCCTCGGCGCCAGGAAAGGCCCGGAAGCGGCGGACGAAGTAGGCGCCCCTTCTCTCCTCCGCCGCTTCCCCGGCGGGTGGCGGGCCGCGCCGTCAGGTTGCCCGGCCCGGTAGGTAGAGCGAGCGGGCCGTCAGCATCCGGTGGTCGAGGCCCGCGGCCCGATCGAGCCGCGCGACGAGAGGCGGGAGAGCTCCCGGGAGCCGCCAGAGGTCGGTGCGGCCGCCGTCCGCGACGAACGCCGTCGCCCACTCGGTCCACCACGGCACCGGGCGGGCGGCGATCGGCTCCACCACGAGGACGCGTGCGCCCCGGCGGGCGCTCTCGAGGAGCCGCGGGAGGAGCGCCGCGCGCGAGGGGGCGTCGAGCTCGTTGACGACCCACCCGAGGAGGACTCCGGCGCCGCGGCCGGGAAGCCGCTCGCGGAGGAGGTCCCCCGCCGTCGCGCGGCCGCGGAGGGAGAGCGCGGCGTACGTCCGGCGCGCCTCGCTCGCCGCCCAGCCGCTCCTCTCCACTCCGTAGACCTCTGCGCCCGCGGCGAGCGCCCAGGCCGCGCCGGCGGCGCCCGTCCCGCATCCCAGGTCCACGATGCGCGCGAGGCCGGCCTCCGCCGCCCCCAGGGCGGCGACGATCCCGCCGACGGCGAGATGGTGAAGCGGACCGTAGAAGAGGGCGAAGGCGGCTCGCTTCCCCTCGCCGTCGAAGACCGCTCCGGCGCCGATCCGCCCCCGGCGCTCGACGTAGAGGGACGAGACCGCCTGGAGGCCCTTGCGCACTTCCGCGAAGGAGAGCTCGGCAAGGTGGCGCCGCTCGAGGTCGTCGATCCAGCGGTCGAACGGCGCGTCGCCCATGCCGCCCCGAATGCTAGCCGAGACCGCGGAGAGGGTACGGTACGCCTGGTCGCCTCGTCTGGCCGGGCGGAGCCCGCGGCCCCGTCGCCGCCGGCCGCCGTCCGTGGCAGAGTCCGTCCATGCAGGACCGACCGCGCCGCGACACCTTCCTCCCCTTCTCCCGCCCGGGCATCGGCGAGGAGGAGATCGCCGGCGTCGTCGAGACGCTCCGCTCCGGCTGGATCACGACGGGCCCGCGCGCCGCCCTGTTCGAGGAGGCGCTCGCGACGTACAACGAGGTCCCTCGCTGCCTCACCCTCCTGAGCGCGACGACCGGCCTCGAGCTGGCGCTCTCCGCCCTCGGGATCGGCGAGGGGGACGAGGTGATCACGACGGCGCACACCTTCGTCTGCACCGTTTCGAACGTCGTCCTCCGCGGCGCCGTCCCCGTCCTCGTCGACGTCGAGCCCGACACGATGAACCTCGACGCGGAGCGGATCGAGGAACGGATCACGCCCCGGACGAAGGCGATCCTCCCGGTCCACTACGGCGGGCTCCCGTGCCGCATGGAGCGGATCTGGGAGATCGCCCGGCGCCACGGCCTCGCCGTCGTCGAGGACGCCGCCCACACGATGGGGGCGCGCTACGCCGGCCGGCGGATCGGCTCCGACCCGCGCTCGGCCTTCTCCGTCTACTCCTTCCACCCGAACAAGAACCTGACGACGATCGAAGGGGGCGCCGTCGCCTTCCACGACCTCCGGCACGAGGCGCACCTGAAGCTCCAGCGCTTCCACGGAATCGCCCGCGGCGCCGGGACGCCGTACCCCGAGGGCTCGCCTCTCTACGACGTCCCGACGCCGGGGCGGAAGTCGAACTTCACCGACGTCCAGGCCGCCGTCGGGCTGGCGCAGCTCCCGAAGCTCGACGGGTTCGCCGCCCGGCGCCGCGAGCTCGCACGCCTCTATCTCTCGCTCCTGTCGGAGGTCCCGGAGGTGAAGCTTCCTGCGGACGGCGACGCCGAGCGGGAGCACTGCTGGAACCTCTTCGTCCTCCGGAACCGCCCCGAGGCCACCGGTCAGACACGGGACGAGATGACGGCGGCGCTCAAGGCCGAGAACGTCGGCACCGGCATCCACTGGCAGGGGCTCTTCTCCTTCTCGTTCTACCGCGACTACTTCGAACGGCACCCCGAGGGGCTCCCGAAGGACGGCCTGCCGCACGCGACGCGGACGACGGAGAACCTGATGTCGCTCCCGCTCTTCCCCGCCATGTCGGAAGAGGACGTCCTCGACGTCGTCTCGGCGGTGAAACGCGTCGTCGCCGGCGGTCGGAGACGCGCGCGGGCCTGAGGCGACGGTCCCGGCGGGCCGAGACGGTCCCTTCCCCGCGGCGCCGATCCGTCGTCAGGCCGGAGGTGGGGCGTCGGCGGCCGGCAGGCGACGGAGGATCCGGTAGAAAGAGGAGCGGCTGATGCCGAGGAGGCGGGCCGCTTCGAGGCGATTCCCGCCGGTCTTCCGGAGGGCCTCGTCGAGCCGCTCCGGCGTGACGTCGACGATCGGCGTCCGTCCGCCGCGCGGCTCGGTCACGGGCAGGAGCATCTGGGAACGGCCCCAGAGCGCCCGGAAGTCCGTCGGGCCGAGGACCGGCCCGTCGCCGAAGACCGCCGCCTGCTCGACGGCGTGCTTCAGCTCCCTCACGTTCCCGGGGAACGGATAGCCCGTCAGGAGGTCGAGGGCCTCCGTCGAAAGCGTCCTCTCCGGACCGCCCTGCCCCCGGAGCAGCCGGAGGAAATGCTCGGCCAGGAGCGGGATGTCCTCGGGCCGCTCCCGGAGAGGCGGGACGAGAAGCTCCAGCGCCGAGAGCCTGTAGTAGAGGTCCTCGCGGAACTCCCGCCGCCCGATCGCCGCTTCCATGTCGAGGCTCGTCGCGGCCAGGACGCGGACCTTCACGTCGGTGACGCGGTTCTCGCCCACCCGGCGGACGCGCCCCTCCTCGAGGACGCGGAGCAGCTTCGCCTGCGCAGAGAGGGGGAGCGCCCCGATCTCGTCGAGGAAGAGAGTCCCGCGGTGCGCCTCCTCGAAAAGCCCCCGACGCGCCTCGGTGGCGCCGCTGAAGGAGCCGCGCGCGTGCCCGAAGAGCTCGCTCTCGACGAGGGTGTCGGGGAGCGCCGCGCAGTTGACCGCGACGAAGGGCGCCCCCTCGCGGCCCCCGAGGGCGACGATCAGGCGGGCGACGACGTCCTTCCCCGACCCCGTCTCGCCGCGAATGAGCACGGTGACGCCGAGCGGGGCGACGCGAGCCGCCCGCTCGACGAGCCGGCACCAGGCTGCGGACCGGCCGACGGCGAACGCCGCCGCTTCACCGGGGACGACCATTCGGGCGAGTCTAGCCTCTCGACGGACGATTCGCGCTATCGTCCGCCCGTGTCGAACGTCCGCCTTCTTCTCCTCGAGCCCGACCCGGAGCTATCGGGGCTGCTCGCACGGTCGTTCGAGGAGCTGAGGACGCCGATCACCGTCGCGGCCACCGTAGAGGAAGTTGCCCTCGCGGCCGCCTCCGGTCCCGTCGTCGTCGCGGCGAGCGGCCTCGGAGGAGGCGGCGCCGCCCGCCTTCGGGACCTTCGCGAAGACCCGCGGACCGCCGCGCTCGCCGTCCTCGCCGTCGCGCCGCGAGGGGCGGGGAGCGTCGCCGCGCTGAAGGCCGGCGCCGACGACGTCGTTCCCTGGCCGTCGCCGGCCCCCGTCGTGAGGGCCCGTCTCCGGGGGCTCTTCGCCGACGCGCGCGCCCGAGCCGAATCCCACCGCACGGTCGCCGCCTTCGCCGGCATCCTCGAGGCTTTCGAGGCGCGGGAGCCTCACCGGATCGAGCACTCGGCCCGCGTCGGACGGCTCGCGGCCGGGATGGGCCGGCGCCTCGGCCTGTCGGAAACGGAGGTCGAGAGGATCCGCGTCGGCGGGGTCCTCCACGACATCGGGACCGTCGCGATCCCCGACAGCATCCTCTACAAGCGCGAGCGGCTCACCGACGGGGAGCTCGCCGTCGTCAAGTCCCACCCGGTCATCGGGTTCAGCCTGATCCGCGACGTCCCCGCCCTGGAGCCGTATGGCCCCTTCGTCCTCCGCCACCACGAGAGGATCGACGGGTCGGGCTATCCGGACGGACTCCGGGGCTCCGAGATCTCCCTGCCGGTCCAGCTCGTCGCCCTCGCCGACGCGTTCGACGCCATGACCTCCTCGCGCCCCTACCGCGCCGTCCGTGACGACGGGCAGACGCTCACCGTCCTCGAGGAGGAAGCGCGCCGCGGCCAGTGGGACCGCACCCTCCTCACGCACCTCGTCGCCGAGGCCGAGTCCCAGGGGGGCTGACGGCTTTTTTTGACAAGGGGCGGCCCCCGTTGGGAGACTCCCCGCCCGGACACTGCCTCTCGCCATCCGGCGCGGGGCGTGCCCCGTACCACGATCGGCCAGGAGCACGCCGTCCCCCGACGACGGGGCGGGCCGGCCAAGGAGAAACATGAGCACCGTCCTCGACCCGAAGGTCGCCCCCGCGTCCTCCGCCCGACCGAATTTCAAGGTCGCCGATCTCTCCCTCTCCGAGCTCGGGCGAAAGGAGATCCGCCTCGCCGAGCAGGAGATGCCCGGCCTGATGGCCCTTCGCGAGCGCCACCGCGGCGAGAAGCCCCTCGCCGGCGAGCGCGTCATGGGAAGCCTCCACATGACCGTCCAGACGGCCGTCCTCATCGAGACGCTCGTCGAGCTCGGCGCCGACGTCCGCTGGGTCTCCTGCAACATCTTCTCCACGCAGGACCACGCCGCTGCGGCCGTCGTCGTCGGCCGGCCTGAGAGAGGCGGAACGCCCGAGAGCCCGAAGGGGACTCCGGTCTTCGCCTGGAAGGGCGAGACGCTCGAGGAATACTGGTGGTGCACCCGCGAGGCGATCGAGTGGCCCGACGGCAGCGGCCCCACGCTCATCGTCGACGACGGCGGCGACGCCACGCTCCTCGTCCACAAGGGGCTCGAGTTCGAAACGGCCGGGAAGGTCCCCGCGTTCGACCCGAAGAACGACCCCGAGGAGTGGGGCGTCATCCTCGACCTGATCCGGAAGGAGCTCGCGAAGGACGGGAAGGTCTTCTCCCGCCTCGCGAAGGCGATCCGCGGCGTCTCAGAGGAGACGACGACGGGCGTCCATCGCCTCTACCAGATGGAGAAGGACGGCACGCTCCTCTTCCCCGCCATCAACGTGAACGACTCCGTGACGAAGTCGAAGTTCGACAACGTCTACGGCTGCCGCCACTCCGTCGTCGACGGCCTGAACCGGGCGACGGACGTCATGCTCGGCGGGAAGGTCGCCGTCGTCCTCGGCTTCGGCGAGGTCGGCAAGGGGTGCGCCGAGGCGCTCCGCGGGCAGGGCTGCCGCGTGATCGTCACCGAGATCGACCCGATCTGCGCGCTCCAGGCCGCGATGCAGGGCTACGAGGTGAAGACGCTCGAGGACGTCGTCGGCA
>CAZWRQ010000043.1:0-24631 GCA_964636395.1 uncultured Holophagales bacterium | reverse complement strand
CTACTCCACCTGCGCCGTAGGCGATGTCGACCGCGACGGCACCCCCGACCTCGTCGTCTCATCCTCCGGTTCCGTCAATGGCCTCTCGGTCTTCCTCGGCGACGGCGCCGGGGCCTTCCCGCGCCGCGTACCGATCGCTTCAGGCGGCGGGCGGCTCGCCCTCGCGGACTTCGACCGCGACGGCGCCCTCGACCTCCTCCGCGTCCCGGGGAACCCGCCCACCCTCGCGGCCGTCCTCCGGAACGACTGCCGGCCGGGGGAAGCCTCGCGCACTCTCCTCGTCCCGGTCGTCGCCTCGCTCCCGGGAACGAACGGCGCCGCGTACCGGACTCGCCTCACGCTCACGAGCCTCTCCCCCGTCGCGGCCCCGGTCGAGGTCCGCTTCACGCCGGCCGAGGGGGAGCCGAAGACGGCCGCCACGCTCCTCGTCGGCGAGTCACAGACGAGCCTCGACGTCGTCGCGCTCCTCGAGGACCTCGGCATCCCGGCCGCGGACCCCTCCCGCCTCCTCGGCACGCTCCGCCTCACCGCCTCGGGCCTCCTCCGTCCCGGTGACCTCGCCGCCGAGGCGTGGGTCTCCGTCAAGCGAGCGGGCGATGAGTCCCCGTCGAGCGGCGTCTCCTTCCCCGCGATCTCCGGCGACGAGGCCTTCGACGGCGCCGTCCTCCTCGGCGGCCTCCGCGAGGACGGCCGCGACCGGACGAACCTCGGCCTCGTCAACGCCGGCGGCCCCGAGGAGGGCGACGTCGTCCTCCGCGTCACGCTCTTTCCGGGCGACCCGGCGCTCGGTGCGTCGGTCGCCCTCCCCGACGTCCGCCTCGGCCCCGGCCGCGTTCGCCAGCTCGACCGCGTCCTCGCGCGCGCCGGCCTCTCGACGCCGCACGCCTTCGCGCGCGTCGAGCGCGTCTCGGGCACGGCCCGCTTCTTCGCTTGGGCGGTCGTCAACGACGAGGGGACCTCCGACGGCTCCTTCCTCGCGGCCGTCCCCGAGGGGGCCGGGCGCGGCGCGCGGCGCCTCGTCGTCCCCTCCGTCGTCGAGGCCGGTGGCTATTCGACCGGCCTCTTCGTCACGAATGCCTCGTCGGCCCCGAAGGAAGTCCGGCTCGAGTGGTTCTCCGCGGGTCTCGCGACCCCGACCGGCTCCGTGTCGCTCTCCATCTCCCTCCCGGCCGCGGGGCAGCTCCTCCTCGACGACCTCGTCGCCCTGTTCCGCGCCGCCGAGCCGGCGGCCGTCCCGCCGCGCGGCGCGAACCTGGCGGGCGCGCTCTTCGTCACCGTCGGGAGCGGCGACGTCGAAAGCCTCCTCGCCGGGAGCCGCGTCACGGCCCCCGCCGCTGGCGCCCCGGGGCGCTTCGGCGTCTTCCTCCCCGCCGCGCACGAAGAGGACCTCGCGCGCGACCCGGTTTTCCTCCCCGTCTCGCAGCCCGCCTGCGTCGCCCGGACGAACGTCGCCATCGTGAACGCGGGCGCACCCGAGACCGGGACCGTCGCCTTCCGCGTCGACGTGCGCGACGGGCGCACCCGCGAGCTCCTCCGGACGGAGAGCGCGCTCCTCGTCGGCGCGCGCGGCTTCCTCCAGCTCTCCACGCTCGTCCCGCCCTGCGCCCCGCTCGACCGCGAGTTCGTCGTCACCGTCACGCGGACGTCCGGCGACGCGCCGTTCCTCGCCTACGCCGTCGTGAACGACGGCGCATGGCCCGGCGATGGGACGGGCGACGGCAGCGTCATCGGAATGCGGGTCGAACCGGCGCACTGAGAGCCGCGCGCCATCGGCCTCACGGACCGCCCACCGGAGCCCCCGCCGCGAACGCCTCGCGCTAACCTCTTCCCATGCGCCCGGCTCCTCGCCCCGCCCGCACGACCCCGACCCTCGCGCTCGCCCTCCTCGGCCTCCTCGCCGCTCCGCTCGCGGCCGAGGAGCGGCCGCTCGTCCCGATCCAGCCCGACCACTGGACGAAGGCCGAGCTGAACAACTTCCGGGGGACGCCGTCGTACGACGAGACGCTCGCCTTCCTCCGCCGGCTCGAGAAGACCTCGCCGTTCCTCTCCGTCTCCTTCTACGGCACCTCCGCGCAGGGGCGGCCGATGCCGGTCGTCGTCGCCTCGAAGGAGAAGGCGTTCACCCCCGAGGCGGCCGCCAAGTCGGGCAAGCCGGTCGTCCTCGTCCTGAACGGCATCCACTCGGGCGAGATCGACGGCAAGGACGCCTGTCTCATCCTGCTGCGCGACATGGCGCTCGGGAACCGGCCCGACCTCCTCGACACGATGACGCTCCTCGTCGTCCCGATCTACAACGTCGACGGCCACGAGCGCTCCTCGAAGTGGGCCCGCCCGAATCAGGACGGCCCCGTGGACGGGATGGGCTTCCGGACGACCGCCCAGGGCCTCGACCTCAACCGCGACTTCCTCAAGGCCGACGCCCCGGAGACCCGCGCGCTCCTCTCGCTCGTCGCCGCCTGGGACCCCGACCTCTTCGTCGACGACCACGTGACCGACGGCTCCGACGCCCAGGTCACCGTCACCGTCTCGTACGGCGGCGAGCCGGCCACGCCCGAGCCGCTCCGATCCTGGCTCGAGACCGTCATGCGGCCGGCCCTCGCCGAGGTCGCGGAGAAGGGCTGGAAGACCTCCCCCTACATCGAGTGGGTCGACCCGCTCGACCCGCACAAGGGGATCGACCCCGGGCCGACCGAGCCGCGCTACGGCACCTGCTACATGCCGCTCCGGTCGATCCCCTCGGTCCTCGTCGAGATGCACGCGCTCAAGCCGTACGGCGAGCGCGTCCGAGCCAACGCCGCGTTCCTCTCCGCGCTCCTCTCGCGGGTCGGGCGCGACCCGGCGCCGCTGAAGGCGGCCCGCGCGGCCGCGAAGGCAGCGACGAAGGGTGCGCGACCGGGGACGCCGTTCGTCCTCGCGGGCGAGACCGACCTCTCCCGCCCCGAGGCGATCGACTTCCCCGCCTACGCCTGGGAGCAGGTCGTCTCCCCCGTCACCGGCCGGCCGCGCCTCGTCTACGACCCGAAGACGCCGATGACGATCCCTCTGCCCTTCTACCGCCACGCGAAGGCCACCGTCACTGCCCCGCGCCCGGCGGCCTACCTCGTCCCGGCCGGCTGGCCGGGAATCGAGGAGAAGCTCGCGGCGCACGGGCTTCGCTTCACGAAGCTCGCCGAGGCGCGGACGCTTCCCGTCGGCACCTACCGCGCGAGCGACGCGAAGCTCGCCCCCTCCTCCTACCAGGGGCGGGTGCGGCTCACCGCGAAGGTCGCCCGCGCCGTGGAGACCCGCACCGTCCCGGCCGGATCGCTCTACGTCCCGCTCGACGACCCGCTCGCGCCGGTCGCGATCCACCTCCTCGAGCCGGAAGGGCCCGACTCGCTCTTCGCCTGGGGGCTGATGAGCTCGGCCCTCGAGACGAAGGAGTACATCGACGCGCGCGTCCTCGAGCCGCTCGCCGCGAAGATGCTCGCGGAAGACCCGAAGCTCGCCGCCGAGTGGAAGGCGCTCCTCGCCGACCCGAAGCTCGCCGCCGACGCCCGCGCGCGCCACCGCTTCTTCTACGCGCGGACGCCCTACTGGGACGAGTCGGTCGGGCTTCTCCCCGTCTATCGGCTCGACGCGCCGCTCGAGCCGACGGCTCCCGCGGCCCCGGCGCCCTAGAGACGGCCCCTCTCCCCGCCGCCTACTTCAGCGACTTGACCTGCGCCTTCGGGACGATCTGCCAGGAGGGCCAGCCGTTCGGCCCGTTCTGCTGGAGCATCACGAGGTGGTCGCCCTCCGGAAGCGGCTTCTCCAGGCGGTAGATCTGGTTCGCCGTGAGCCCCCCCTTCCCGACGAGGCTCTGGTCGGGCGGAAGCAGGCGCGTCCAGATGATCTCGGAGACCGCGTGGAACGTGTTGTCGTAGCAGACGTCGTAGTTCACGCCGCCGTACGCCACCCAGTAATGGCCGGCGAACTTGAAACACTTCAGCGCCCCGAACGTCTTCGTGGCCGTCCGGACGTTCCCCACCCACTTCGAGTCGATGCAGACGCTCCCCGGCATCGTCAGGAACTGCCCCGTCTCCTGACCGTTCGTGATGCCGGTGATGCCGAGCCCCTTCTCGGCGAGCCACTTGAAGTTCTGGTTGAACGACCCGCAGGCCACCGCCTGGATCTGCCCCTTCACGAGGCCTCCGTTCGCGGCCGCGCTTCCCGCGCTCTGCGCCCAGGTCCAGTGGTTCCGGCCGTACTCGTAGTACGCCTTCATCACCTTCCGGAGCGCCTGCGCCGGCGCGTCGCCGAACGCCGCCCCGGAGCCGGGCGTGGGAGGCAGCAGCCGGGCGTTCTCGAGGATCGTCCAGCCGGGCATCGTGTTCGTCACCCCGGCCGCGCCGAGGAGATTCTGGATCGCCGCGTGCAGTGCCATACCGCCTCCTTCGTCCTCGCCCCGGAGAGCGGCACGTGCCGACGACGCACGGTCGGCGTCTGATCCCGACGTTCCGTCTCCGGGGAGTCCCGATCGAGCTTTTCCGAAAGTATAGCGACGGGCCCGCCGGGGCGGCGCCCTACTCGTCGCCCTTTCGGATCCACTTCGGGACCTCCGGTGCCCGGAAGGCCGCGAAGCGGTCGAGCAGCTCCTCCGGGTCCTCGGCCACGACGAGCATCGCCCGGTGCGCCTCCCGCACGAAGCGCTCGCGCACCGCGTGGTCGAGGAAGGCGACGAGCCCGTCCCAGTAGCCGGCGGCGCTCAGGAACCCGCACGGCTTCGCGTGGAGGCCGAGCTGCCCCCACGTCCACGCCTCGAAGATCTCCTCCAGCGTCCCGATCCCGCCCGGCAGCGCCACGAAGGCGTCGGAGAGCTCCGCCATCCGCGTCTTTCGCTCGTGCATCGACGAAGTGACGACGAGCTCCGTCAGCCCACCGTGCGCGATCTCCTTCCGCACGAGCGCCTCCGGCATCACACCCGTCACCCGCCCGCCGCGGCCGAGGACCGTGTCGGCCACGATTCCCATGATCCCGACGCTCGCCCCGCCGTAGACGAGTCCGAGGCCGCGCGCGACGAGCGCCCGCCCGAGCGCCCTCGCGAGCGCGGAGTACGCGGGGTCGCGCCCTTCGCTCGACCCGCAGTAGACGCAGACGTTCCTCATCGCTCCGCCGTCCGCCGAAGGCCGGACACCCATCACACGTGCTGGTCGAAGAGGATCGGGTTCCCGTCGGGGTCGACGACCACGAAGCTCGCCGGACCCGCCGTGCTCTCGTCCGCCTCCTGGGCGAACGTCACGCCGCGGTCCCTCAGCTGCTTCTGGATCTCGCGCACGTCGACGAAGGAATCGAGCTTCCGTGCGTTCCCGTCCCATCCCGGGTTGAACGTGAGGATGTTCCTCTCGAACATCCCCTGGAAGAGGCCGATCACGACGTCGCCGTTCCGCAGGATCAGCCACTTCTGATCGGCCTGCCCGGCGAAGACCTCGAAACCGAGCTTTCCGTAGAACTCCAGAGACGCGTCGAGGTCCTTCACGGCGAGGCTCACCGAGAACGTTCCGAGCTGCATGGGCTTCCCTTTCTGCCGCCGGGGCGGCGGGCGCGCCGCTGCGAGGTCGTTCCCCTCGCGGGGCGCGGACGATGTCATCGCGGATCCCCTCGATCCGAGCGGCCCTACGGCGAGGGTGTCAGCTTGAAGGAGTCGAGGGACTGACGGAACGACCGCTCGAGCGACGGGTACGTCGACGCCAGGCCGGTGCAGGTAGCGAGAAGGACCCGGTCCGGCAGGATCACCGCCAGGGCCAGGAAGCGGAGCCGCGGGCCGCTGATCGAGCCCTCGTAGTCGAGCAGGACCGCGGGGCGGCCGGAGACCGTCCGGTTCTCCTTCGAGTGGAGCTCCAGTCCGGCCTCCTGGAACTGTGACTCCGACAGGCGTACGAACGCCTCCCGCGTCGTGCGCGTCTCCTGGACGGTCACGTTGACGCTCGGGGAGAACCCGCCGTCGGGCGGTCCCGTGACGACGAGCCGAACGAGCGAGGTCCCCTCCGCGGGAGCCCCGAATCGCGGGGGCGCGAGGGAGAAGCCGAACTGCTCGTCCCGGAACTCCGACGCGACGGCGGACGACGCGAGGAGGCCGCAGGCGAGCGCCACGGCCGGCATGAGTCGGGAGCGGGCGGACACGCGCATGAGGGCCTCCTTCGGTGAGCCGGAATGGTAAGGCCCGCGACCGGAAATCGCCGCCGGTTCGTGCTCCTCTCGAAGACTCAGCGGCCCGCGGGAGCCGGCCTCACCATGATCACGGTCGGGACTCCGGCGGGCGTCGCCTCCGCGTCCTCCCGGTCCTCGAAGCCGAACGTGGCGTAGAGGCGGCGGGCCGCGGCTCCGTCCGGTGAAGCCGGCGCGAACGTCTGGACCCGGACCGGCCTCGCCGGGTCGAGCCGCGCGATCGCCGCGGCGAGGAGCTCGCGGCCGAGGCCCGCTCCGCGGGCGTGCGTCGCGACGGCCAGCCATTCGATCGCGCCGCCCTCCGGGGAGAAGACGATCCCGCCGGCCAGCTCCTCCGCTCCGTCCTCCGACGGCGCGACCGCTGCGAGCGCGTGGCCGCTCGCGATCGCCCCGTCGAGCGCCGCGCGGAACGCCGGCACCTCCGACATCGGTCCGAAGAGGTGTTCCACCTCCTTCGCGAGGGCCAGCCACCCCGGAACGTCCCGCGGCTCGGCCGAACGGATGCAGGCGGCACCCGTCAAAGGCGCTCCGGCTCCGTCACGGTGAGCGGACCGCCCGCGTTCCCGGTGTTGACCGTCGAGGCCGGCTCGAACAGGAGGACGTGGACCTCCTCTTCCGCGACCGGTCGATGCTCGACGCCGCGGGGGACGATCAGAAGCTCCCCCTCGCGGAGGGGAACGGAGCGGTCGCGGAACTCCATCGTGAACGAGCCGTCGAGGACGAGGAACAGCTCGTCCTCGGCCTCGTGGCTGTGCCAGACGAACGGCCCCTTCAGCTTCGCCAGCTTCACGTGCTGGCCGTTCAGCTCGCCGACGATCTTCGGGTCCCAGTAGGTGGAGAACCGCGAGAGACGCTCTTTGAGGTTGACGACGTTCATGTTCTGTCTCCGGAGGGTAGCGTGTCCGCGCGGCCTGCGGGTCAACGCCGAGCGACGAGTCGTCACCTCGGGCGGATCCGGGAACGAGGCCGCGGATGGCGTGCCAGCGCCAGAGAACCCCTTCGCTCCGGCCGAGCCCGGCCAGGGCCGGGCGCGGCGCGGCCACGAGACGCCCCGTTACGGCCGGGCGAACTCGGGGATGCGGAAGCGCCTGCGGTAGGCGCCCGGCGCGAGGCCCGTCGTGCGCCGGAACAGGCGCCGGAAGAAGGCCGGGTCCTCGTACCCCACCTGCCAGGCGAGCTTCTCGATCGGCGTGTCGCTGCGCTCGAGGCGGCGCTTGGCGCTCTCGATCCGGAGGCGCTGGACGTAGGCGATCGGCGCCAGGCCGGTCGCCTCGGTGAAGCGCCGCTTGAACGTGCGCTCGGCGAGCCGGGAACGCTCGATCATCGCCTCGACCGGGCTGGCGACCGAGAAGTGGCCGTCCAGCCACTCCTGCGCGCTCCGGATCTCGGCGTCGCCGTGATCGCGCCGCCCCTCGAAGACGAGGTACGGCGTCAGACCGTCCTGGTGCCACTGCAGCGCGAAGAGGCGCGCGACCTCCTGCGCGGCGGTCGCTCCGGCGTATCGCGCGATGAGGTAGAGCACCAGGTCGTGCCAGGCCATCGAAGCCCCCGAGCTCACCAGCTCCTCGCGCCGGCCCGAGACGACGAGCACCCGCTCCGGATGGACCGGGATGGCCGGGAACGTGGCCGTGAACGCGCGGGCGTAGGCGAAGTGCACCGTGGCGTCCCGGCCGTCGAAGAGGCCCGTCTCGGCGAGGAGAAAGATCCCCGAGCAGGCCGAGCAGAGCACCGCCCCGCGGCCGTGCATCGCCCGGAGCCACTCGACGAGGCGGGGATATCGCCCCGTCGCCCAGCCTCCGGGCCGGAGCAGGACCGACGGGACGATCACGAGGTCGGTCGCGCCGATCTCCGAGACCGCGCGCTGTACGTCGATCGGAACGCCGCTCGCCAGCCCGAGGGCGCCCCGCGCCTCCCCCACGATCTCGACGTGGAAGGGCGGCCGCGCTCCCGCGCCGAGCGAGTCCATGCGCGCGAACGCGTTCAACACGTCGAAGAGGCCGCCCAGCGTCGAGATCACCGCGTCGGGCAGCGCGACGAGGCTGACGTGAAGCGGGTCCGGCCCGGCCCGGGCGAGTCGTCTGGACATCGGGCTCGACGTTACCTCGCGGCCCGCTCTCCGCGCCACGGTCCGCGGGCCCGCGCGGCCCGCCGGGAATGGCACGAACGGACCGTTCCCGGGCGATTCCGGCCCTGGTGACGCTCCGGGCGCGACGCCATCTTGTGCGGGACGTCCGGAGACCCGGAAACGAGCACGAGGAGGCGAGTCATGAGCTCACCCGCAATCGACACCACCCGGCTGGAATCTCTTCTCGCGCGCGCCGTCGGCGACCTGTCCGCCGGCCACGGCGGCGTGATGGTCAGCATCGGAGCGAAGCTCGGCCTCTACAAGGCCCTGGCCGGCGCGGGCCCGCTCAGCCCGAGGGAGCTGGCGGAGCGCACCGGCTGCGCGGAGCGCTACGTGAGCGAGTGGCTGAACGCGCAGGTCGCCGGCGGCTACGTCGACTACCACGCGGCCAGCCGCACCTACGAGCTCTCGAGAGAGCAGGCGATGGTCCTCGCCGACGAGGAGAGCCCGGTGTTCATGCCGCACGCCTGGCAGGTCACCGCGACGATGTGGGCGGACGAAGAGAAGACGATCGAGGCCTTCCGCTCCGGGAAGGGCGTGGCGTGGGGAGACCACGACGAACGGCTCTACTGCGGCGTGGCGTCGTTCTACCGGAACGCCTACCGCGGGAGCCTCGTCTCGCAGTGGCTCCCTGCGCTCGAGGGCGTCGTGGCGCGCCTCGAGGCCGGCACGGCGGTGGCCGACGTCGGCTGCGGCCACGGCCACTCGACGCTCCTCATGGCCGAGGCGTTCCCCGAGTCGCGCTTCCGCGGGTTCGACGTGGATCCCGCCTCCATCGAGGCGGCCCGGCGCAACGCGGCCGAGGCCGGCCTCGATGGGCGCGTCTCCTTCGACGTGGCCCCGGCCGCCGGGTTCCCCGGCGAGGGCTACGGCCTGATCTGCTTCTTCGACGCGCTCCACGACATGGGCGACCCTCTCGGCGCGGCGCGCCGGGCCGCCGGCGCCCTGGCTCCCGACGGTACGGTCCTGCTCATCGAGCCCTTCGCGAACGACCGCCTCGAGGACAACGTCTCGCCCGTGGCGCGGCTCTACTACTCCGCCTCGGCCGCGCTCTGCTGCGCGAACGCCATCGCCGACGGCGGGCGGCTCGTCCTGGGCGCGCAGGCCGGCGAGGCACGCCTCGGCGACGTCTTCCGCAAGGCGGGATTCACGCGCTTCCGGCGCGCCTCCGAGACGCCGTTCAACCTGATCCTGGAGGCGCGCCGCTGATTCCCGCGCTCATCTCCCGCCGGCGGAGGCGACCTCGTACTCGCTCTGGACGAGGCCGCCGGCGAACGTGCGTGTCGCGACGTGCGTGAGGAGCACGTCGGCGTCGAGCGGGCCGAAGAGCGGGATGCCCTCGCCGATGAGGACCGGGACACGGGAGATGACGAGGCGCTCTACGAGGCCGGCCCGCAGGAACGCCTGGATCGTCCGACCTCCGTCCACGTAGACGTGCTCGAACCCGCGCGCCGCGATCCGAGAGAAGACCTCGGCCGGCTCGCCGGCCATCCGCTCGACGACGGCTCCGGCCCGCCCCGGAGGAAGGGGCCGATGGCTCAGGACGAAGACCGGCTTCGCCCCGTAGGGCCATTCGGGGAACGGGAGGACGACCTCGTAGGTGTTCCGGCCCATCACGAGCGCGTCGACCGTGGCGAAGAACTCCTCGAAGCCGTGCGGCTCCTCGCCCGAGCCTCCGGCCGACAGGAAGTCGAACGTGCCGCCCGGCCGCGCGATGAACCCGTCGACGCTCGTGCCGACGAAGACCGAAGCTCTCATGACGTCCTCCTCGACCCGGGGTATTCGGATCATGCCTCTCGCGACGATCTCGGCGCGTCGCCGGACCTCAGCCCGCCCTCCCCGCCGTCGAACCTCTCGAGCAGGTCTCTCGTCACACGGCCGGCCGAAGCGTTCGAGGCGCTCGCCGCATCGCCCGCACCGGGTGGGGCGCGCACGCCGACCGGAATCGACGCTCAGAGCCGAAAGACGGAGACGAGTGCCAGGAGGGCCAGCTGCACGGCCGGAAGGGCCAGCGAGGCGAGGACGACACGCCGGGCACAGGCCGCTGCCGGGTCCTTCCGACTCGAGCGAATGAGGAGAGCATTGACGAGGGCCGTGAGCGGAATGCCCGGGACCGCCGCCAGCATCACGCCCAGACCGACGAAGGACCCTCCGCCGGCCGTGGCCCGGATGATCGCGAAAGAGAGGCCCGACTGAAAGAGCATCACGCCGCCGACACCGAGCAGATACCTCACGAAGACCTCCCGTCTGCGGAATCGATTCGATCGCGCGACGACGCGCCCGGCCCAGCGGACGGTCTCCGGATACCGCCACCCTTCGTGGCAGATCACGAGCGCGCCCTGTCGGCCCGCCTCGGCGACCGGCGCCGTCGCCTGGAGCACGGACCCTTCGGGCGTCGAAGGCACCCGGACGTTCGCGAGCGCGATGCGGACGGTGCTCATGCCGCGAGGCCCGCTCCGTGTCGGGCGCCTTCGGGCGCCTCGCGGGACGCGCGTGCCACAACGATGCCGTCGAGAGGCTCGATCACGTTCGGTTCCACCTACTCGAGGGAGGTCCCCTCGTCGACCTCCTCGAGGAACGGCCGGCCGAAGCGCCCGAGGCGGGGTCCGCGACTCCAAGGCGAGCCCCAGCTCCAGAGCACCCCGACGGCCCGGCCGAGGAGGTCGGCGACGGGCCTCGTTCCGAAGTACCGTCCGTCGCGGCTCTCGTCACGGTTGTCGCCCATCACGAGCACCTCGCCCTCGGGGACGCGCACGGGGCCCCAGGTCCGAGCAGCGCTCGCCAGCGCCGGGACCGCCCGCACCGGATGCGGCGCGCCGTGAAGCCGCTCGGTCCCGAGGAGCACGGTCTGCCCGGCCGCGTCCTCGACGGGCGAACGGTAGCGGACGGGCTGCTCCTTCCCGTTGACGAGGAGGACTCCGTCGCGCAGCTCGACGGTGTCGCCCGGCAGGCCGACCAGGCGCTTCACGAACGGCACGCGACCGCCGTCGGGATTCCGCAGGACGACGACGTCCCCGTGGTCCGGCTCCCCGGTGGAGAAGAGCCGCACGCTCGTGAACGGCACGCGCACCTGGTAGGCGGCCTTCAGGACGAAGACGCGATCCCCTTCGAGGATCGTCGGCTTCATCGACCCCGTGGGAACGACGTACCAGTCGGCGAGAACGGAACGGCCGGTCAGGATGAGACCGGCGACGAGGAGCAGGTGGCGGACGTCCCGGAGCAGGGCCTTCCGCTTCGAGGTCGGCGTCATGCCCTCCCCGGGACGCACGTCGCGTGCCCGGCCAGGACGGCACGCGCCGTCCGACGGAGCGCGCCGTCCCGTCAGCCGTTCCTCTCCGAGCGGGTCGCGACGATGGGCTCGCCGTTCGTGACGATGATCGTGTGCTCGAACTGCGCCGAGCGGCTCTCCGGGTGCCCGACGAGCGTCCACCCGTCTTCCGCTTCCGTCACGTGGGCGCTCTTCGTGGAGAGGAACGGCTCGATGGCGATCACCTGGCCGAGCCGCAGCCGGCGGCCGTCGCCCCGGTCGTAGTAGCTCACGATCCCTTCCGGCTCCTCGTGCAGCTTCCGGCCCACCCCGTGTCCGGCGAGGTTCCGGATCACCCGGAAACCGTGCGCCCTCGCGACCCGCTCCACGGCCCGCCCGATCCGGTTGAGCGGGGCGCCGGCGCGCGCCTCGGAGAGCGCGCTGTCGAGGGCCACCCGCGTCGCGTGGCAGAGGGAGCCGTTCGCGTCCGAGACCGGCGGGACGACGGTCGTGCCCCCCGTGTCGGCGAAGTAGCCCTCCAGCTCGGCCGAGACGTCGACGTTCACGACGTCGCCGGCTCGGATGACCCGGGGACCGGGGATCCCGTGCGCCGCCTCCTCGTTCACGCTGATGCAGGTCGCGCCCGGGAAGCCGTACGTCACCCGGGGCGCGGACCTCGCGCCGAGCAGCTCCAGCAGGCGGCCGCCGATCTCGTCGAGCTCGGCGGTCGTCATCCCGGGCTCGACCCTCTCGAGCATCTCGTCACGGACCCTCGCGACGACGCGCCCGGCCTTCAGGATCCCCTCCACGTCGCGCTCGTTCTCGACCGTCATCTCGCCCTCCCGGCGTCGACCCGGGACGGGGCGAAGACGAGACGCGCGACGGAGGGGTGCGCCTGGAAGGGGCTGCGCGAGATCATGCGGCTCGCATGGTACGACGTGGCCGGCCGGGCGGCACGAGGGGCGAGGCGCGCCGGGTCCGCGTCAGACGGCGGTCCACGCCTCCCGGGTGATCCGGTACTCGACGGCCTCGTGACCGCGCTCGAACCGGGTCCCCGAAAGGACTCCGCCGATCTTCTCGACGGCCCTGCGGGAGCGGTGGTTCTGCGGCCCGACGAGGAAGATCACGGTGTCGACGAAGCGGAACGCGTGGTCGAGCATCAGCCGCTTCATCTCGCCGTTGTACGCGCCGCCCCAGTGCGAACGCGCCAGGAACGTCCAGCCGATCTCCACCTCGCGCCGCTCCGGGTCGTAGCCGTGGAAGCGGGAGGAGCCGACGATCCGCCCGCTGCTCCGGTCGATCGCGACGAGCGCGCCGCCCGATTCGAGCGCCCCCGCGAAGAAGCGCCGGAAGACCTCCTCCTCGTGGCGTGTCGATTCCGGGTGCTGCTCCCAGATCCGCGGGTCGGACGCGGCCGCGAAGAGGTCGGCCCAGTCCTCCGTGCGGAGGGGGCGCAGCTCGAGGAGGCTGCCCCGCAGCCTCGGCTGCAGCTCGAACGTCATGAGTGAATGGTACCGGTCGGGAGGCGGCCGCGGCCGGACGCCATCGCGCGTCAGCCGCGCCGGGCGGCTTCGATGGCCGCGATGTCGATCTTCTTCATCTGCATCATCGCCTCGAACGCGCGCCGGGCGACGGCGGGATCGGGGTCCGCGATCGCGGCGGTGAGCGCGCGCGGCGTGATCTGCCACGAGAGCCCCCACCTGTCCTTGCACCAGCCGCAGGCGCTCTCCTCACCGCCGTTGTCGACGATCGCGTTCCACAGGCGATCGGTCTCGGCCTGGTCGTCCGTCGCCACCTGGAACGAGAACGCCTCGCTGGGCCGGAACGCCGGGCCGCCGTTCAGGCCGAGACAGGGGATGCCGATCACGGTGAACTCGACCGTCAGGACGTCGCCCTCCTTGCCCGAGGGATAGTCGGCGGGCGCGCGGTAGACCTTCCCGACCGCGCTGTCCGGGAACGTCCGGGCGTAGAACTGCGCTGCTTCCAGGGCGGTGCCGTCGTACCAGAGGCAGATCGTGTTCTTCGGGACCATCGTCGTCCTCCCTTCGTGATCTCGTGCTTCGGTCGCGGACGGATCGGCCCCGGCACCGGCGTCGTCCATAGCGTCCGATCTCGCGGAGAAGTGGCTCCTGACGAGCGCCTCGCAGGCGGCCCAGAGCCGCGGGGAGCCCTTCTCGATCGTCGGTCCGTAGCGGGCGAGCACCTGGTCCCGCGTGAGCCGGCTCGCGAGCCAGGTACCTCCGCCCGTGGCGACGTTCGCGATCAGCGGCTGGACCCTGTCGAGCGCCTTCGCGAACGCGGCATCGGCGGTCTCGGCGGCCTCGAACTCCCGCCAGAGCGCGAGGAGCTCCTCTCCCTCCGGCCGCGGGAGTATCCCGAAGATCCTCTCGGCCGCCGCCTCCTCCCGCTCGGCCTGCGCCCGCGGAGGGACGCCGGCGTGGAGCGGCGTGTCGCCGGCGTCCACCTCGACGATGTCGTGAACGAGGAGCATCCGGATCACGCGGGACGCGTCGACCGGACCCGCCGCGAGGTCGTGCAGGACGAGCGCGTACAGGGCGAGATGCCAGGAATGCTCCGCGCTGTTCTCCCTGCGGCTTCGGTCGAGGAGCGGAGACTGGCGGACGACGGACTTCAGCCCGTCGATCTCCCGCAGGAACTCGAGGCGCAGAGCGAGCGGATCGGTCGACATCGAGGCGCGAGTCTATGCGCGGCGCCGGCGGACGACGGGCGTCCGCGGCGCGCTCCTACCCGGGGTGGAGGCCGCTCGACGCCGCGGTCAGGCCGGGCCGGCGTCGCGGTCTTCGGCCGCCTTCCGCAGAGTGGAGAGGACGGCCCGGAGCATTGCGGCCAGCTCGGGGTCGGCGGCGATGCCCGCGTGGTCGAGCCTGCGGCCCGCGAGAGGGACGGCGGTCTCGTCCACGATGCGCGCGCCCATCACCCGGAGCGTCTCGACGAGAGCCCCGTGCGCGATCGTGGCCTGCGGCCGGGCGTTGAGCACCGAGACCGGCTTGCCGTTCATCTCGACGCCGCCGACGAGCCAGTCGAGAGCGTTCTTCAGGACGCCGGACACGCCGTGCGCGTACTCCGGGCTGGAGACGACGACCGCGTCGGCGCGGGCGACGTCCGCGCGCCACGCCTGAACCGACGGGGGAAGGCCCGCCTCCTCCACGTCGGGGCTGAAGAAGGGCAGCGAGTCGAGCGGTACCGGAAAGCCGACGGCGGTGTCCGCCGGCGCGAGCGCCGCGAGGGCGCGGAGGAGGGACGTGTTCGACGAAGCCTCGCGGAGGCTTCCCGAGACAGCGAGGACTCGCATGCGTCCGTCGAGCCCCGGGCCGCCGCGCTCAGACACGGAGGAGCCCGCGGAAGCCCCTCGCGGCGTAGTACGACTGCGCCCCGTTGTGGTACGCGAACACCCGGCCGTAGCGGCGGTCGCCGAAGAGGGCCCCGCCGAGCGCCCGGACGTCGGCCGGCGTCGCGATCCAGCTCGAGGTCTTCGTGTCGAACTCGCCGAAGCCCTGGAGGGTGCGGTACTCCTCCTCCGTCAGCAGGTCGATCCCCATCGCCGCCGCCATCTCGACGGCGCTGGACTCCGGCCGGTGCTCCTTGCGGGCCTTTCGCGCCTCGCCGTCGAAGCAGAGGCTCCTTCGCCCCGCCGGGCTCTCCACCGAGCAGTCGCAGAACGTGTATGGGCCCGTCTCTCCGCCGCGGGCGAGGACGTCCGGCTCCCCTCCCGACGACTCCATCGCGCGCAGCGACCGGAGCGCCGGCAGGTTGCCCTCGAGCCGGGCGAGGACCTTCGCCCACGAGAGCCCCGGATGACGGTCCCCGTGCTTCTCGAAGCGTCCCTTCAGGACGTGCAGGAGCTCCTCGCGTTCGCTCGTCTTCATGTCGTTCCTCTTCTTCTCCGTGCGCCCGTCCGGGCCATGGCGCGAGCCGCGGCCTGGCGCAGCGTACGAGAGGAGCTCCTCGGGCGCCGGAGCCGCGGTCCGGGATGCCGCGCTCTCGCGGCCGACGCTGCGAGCGCGGCCGGTCAGGGCGCCCCGGTCGTCGCCATGCAGGCGCCGGCGGGGTCGGTCACGACGACGGTGCCTCGGGCCGGCACCTGGACCGGGCCGGGACCGGCGAAGACGTCCTGGCCGCGGACGAAGGCGAGGGAGTAGGAGCCGGCAGGCACCGAGAAGGTGCTCTGCCCGGGGACGGCGAGCGTGCCGAGCTGCCGGCCGTTCGCGGAGACCGAGACGCTCCCGGGCAGAGCGCAGGGCTGCGTGAGCTCGATCTGGAGGTTGCCATTGGCGACCGGCGAGGAGGCCTCGGTGGGCGTGTCGCTGCAGGCCGTCGCGAGAAACCCCGCGGCGACCAGAGCCGATGCCAGGATCGGGCGAGCGTTCATGGGGGCCTCCGTTTCCGAGAGCTGCCGGGAATCATAGGACGACGCGCGACCTACTTCCGGACCTCTCCGGGCCCGAGGCCGAGCCGCTTGTTCTCCCGGAGCAGGGCGATGGCCTCCGCGACGCGCTTGTTTCGCGTCTCGTCCCGCTTCGCGGAAGAGATCCATCCCACATATCGCCGCTGGTGCGAAGGGGGCAGGGCGTTGAAGCTCTTCCACGCGAGCGGGCTCGTCCGCAGCGCGTCGACCAGCCACTCCGGGACACCGGACGTCTGCTCCCGGGCCGGTGGCGTCTCGGGCGGCGCCGAGCCCCGCGCCGCGAGGCCCGCGGGAGTCATCAGGCCCCGGGCCTCCAGATCCGCGGCCAGCGCCCGGTTCGTCTCCGACCAGCGGGACGACTTCGTCCTCGGCGTGAACCTCTGTGCGAACCGAAGGTCGTCGATCCTCTGCCGAACCCCGTCGATCCAGCCGAAGCAGAGCGCCTCCTCGAGGGCGTCCTGATACGTGAACGCCGCCCGCCCCGTGTGCTTCTTCAGGAACACGACCCAGATGGCCTTGCTCTCGGCGTGATGGCGGCCGAGCCACTTCCGCCAGTCCTGTCGGCTTCGGGGCTCGAAGGTCTCCGTGATGATCATGCCTTCGCCTGCCTCTGCTTTCGGTCGGCCGGGCTCATCGGCCCGAGGAGCGCGGCGCGCCGGGTGGGATGTCCGTTGCGGCCGTTGCGGCCGTGACGGCCGTGACGGCCGCAGTCGCGCCGCCGGGAGTTGGGGCCGGCCGGCCGACGCCCGGGCACGGCTCCGGCGCGTCGGAGAGCAGGACGGCCCTGAAGACGAGGGAGGACCGCTTGCGCCAGGTGCGGTCGTTCAGCGGAGTGTCGTACTCCCCCGTCGTCCTCCTCTCTGCCGTCTCCATCGAGACGTCTCGCGCGAAGAAGATGGCGTGTGCCCCCATCTTCGCGGCCTCCGCCCTCAAACGGCTCACCATCTCTTCCTCGGACGAGTACCCCGAGACGTACGCCTCCACCTCTCCGAGGACCGTGAACGGCTCCTCGGGAGGCCGGGTGAGCACGCGGACGGACGACGGCTCCACCGGCGGGCAGGCGACGGCGTTGCGGTCGGGGCTCGGGCGGAAGACCGTCGAGACGCAGCCCTGAGAAGGCAGGATGACGGCTGCCGCGGACAGGAGCGCGATGCTGAGGCGACTTCTCATCCTCTTGTCTCCCGCCGGATGGAACAAGCAAGAGATGCACCTGAGGTGGGCGTCCTCTCCCTGGGACGCCACCGGACCGCGGGCATCCCCGGCCGAGACGATTCCTCAGGCTGCGTTGCCGGGGTACCTCAGCGTGAGGCGCAGCATGTCGAAGAGCTGGATACCGTTCTCGAAGATCGGCTCGGGGTAGGTCCTGACGAAGAAGTCGTGGTCGATGCTCGTCACCCGAAAGCCCTGCCGCTGGTAGAACGCGAGCTGGTAGCCGAACGTGCCGGTGCCCACCTCGAGCTGCCGCGCGCCGGCGCCGCGAAAGAGCTCGACGACCCATCTCAGCAGCGCCGTTCCGTAGCCGGACTTCTGGTGCTCCGGGAGCACGGCGATGCTCATCAGCTCGTGGGCGCCGGCACCGCGCGGCTGCACGACACACGCGCCCACGACGACCGCGCCGCGCGAAGCTACGAAGCACCTCGATTCCGGAAGGTAGGAGCGGATCTTCTCTTCCGAAGGATCGGCGAGCAGAAGCAGCTCCATCGGGGCCTCTGTTCCGGGAACTTCCCGAATCCGTAACGACATCTCTTCCTTTCCGCTTTCAGGACTCCGGATCGAGGTGGAAGACGCGCCGCTCCGACGACCGGAGCGCCGGCCTCCTAGGCCGTCCTCGGGACGTTCTGCCCGATCCAGAGCCGGTTCCCGTCCGGATCGTCGATCCGGAACTCCGTCATGCCGTAGAACGTGACCTCCAGGTCCGGGATGTCGAGGCCGCTGCGTCGGACGGCCTCGTGATACTCGAGGATGTCGTCCGGGTACAGGTAGAGGACGGGATCTCGAGGAGCGTCCGGATGGACGTTGATCGATTGATCGACCATGAGGCGACATTCGCCGAGGCGCAGCATCGCCCATCCCCACTCCTCGTGGCTCGTCTCGACCGTGAAGCCGAGCTTCCCGTAGAACGCGACGCTCGCGGGCACGTGTCGGACGGGCAGCATCGGTACGAGGCGGCTCAGCATGTTTGGCTCCTTCCAGGGCGGCATTCCGGCGCCGGAACGCGGGCGCCGATGGCGAGCACGGCCAGGCTGCGCGAGCCCGGGGAGCGCCGGGTCAGACGCCCCGGATCTCGGGGAGCAGCGTGTCCTCGGGAAACGGGACCGATCTTCGGGTCAGAGCGCACGCCGGTAGTGGAGGGCGACCGCACCGTTGCGGAGCGGGTTCGCCGAGATCAGCTCGAGGCGGCGCGTGCCGGGCAGCCCGTTCTCGTACAGCGTCGGGCCGTGGCCGACGATCCTGGGATGGACGAGCAGCTCGTACTCGTCGATCAGACCCATCCGGTCCAGCTCGCTCGCGAGCTTGCCGCTCCCGAGGAGCACGCCGTCCGGGGTCGCGTCCTTGAGCTGCCGTACGCCCGTGCGCAGGTCGCCGGCGATGTGGTGGCTGTTGGCCCACGGGAAGTCCTTTCGCGCCGAGGACACCACGAACTTCGGCTTGGCCTCCAGCTTGACCGCCCACTCGCGCATCGCCGCCGGTGCCTCCGTGTCGCCGTGGGCGACCGCCGGCCAGTAGCTCTCCATCATCTCGTAGGTGACGCGTCCCCAGAGCATCGCCCCGCTCTCGTCCAGGAGGCGGGTGAAATGGGCGTGCGTCTCGTCGTCGGCAATACCCTCCCGGTGATCGACGCAGCCGTCCAGGGTGACGTTGATGCTGAAGGTCAGGAGTCCCATGGTGTCCCCCACTCGACGGACGCGGCGAGACGCCCGCCGTCCGGCTCCAAAGGCAAGAGAGCCGTTCGCGAGGCGCTCACCCTGTGGCGCGTGAGCCGGCGTCGGCTGCGGGCGGGCATCGCGAAGCCCGCCGGACGACGGATCAGGCAGGCCGGTGACGACGGAAGACGTGACCGCAGTCCTTGCACCGATACCGCTTCTGGGGCGGAGCGACCGGAAGCCCGACGATGGAGAGGCCGCCGCCCGGCGACGGAGGGGCACGAAGAGCTCGAGGTCGGTCGATGCGCACGAGGGGCGGAGGAACGGAGGTTGGGAGTGGGCGAGGCGAAGGCCTCGGTCCAGACGGTGCCCACGAAGCTCTCGTTCGAAACGAGCACGGCGACGCTTGGCGCTTCGAGGGTCGCGCAGGTCCGCTGCGCCTCGAAGGAATCGAAGTCGCGGCGAATGGTTACGAAGCGCGGCGGTTCATTCATGGGCTTCTCGGCGGGAGAGCCCGCCGGAGCGCCCCGCATGCCTGACCGGGGGCGTCAGCGGCGAGCGCGGCGAGGGGCAGTCCGCTGCGAGCCGGGGTAGACGCCACCTCATGCTCTCAATGCCTGCTTCCCGTGGGATCCTCCCGGGACGTCTGCTGCCCGAGCTGCTGAGCGAGCCCGATGAGAATTCCTTCGGGGCCCCGGATGTAGCAGAGCCGGTAGATGTCCTCGTAGTTCACGACTTCGTCGACGACCGTCGCACCGAGCTTGCCGAGCCGGGCGACGGTGTCGTCGAGGTCCTCGACGGCGAACATGACGCGCAGGTATCCCAACGAGTTCACGGGGGCCGTCCGGTGATCGGAAGCGATGGCGGGGGCGTCGAAGCGCGAGAGTTCGAGGCGGCCGTCGCCGTCGGGTGTGCGCATCATGGCGATCTCCACGCGCTGACCGCGCACTCCGGTGACACGGCCGGCCCATTCGCCATCGATGGGCATGCGGCCCTCGAGGATGAGGCCGAGCGCGGCGAAGAACTCAATAGCGGCATCGAGGTCTTCCACCACGATGCCGACGTTGTCCATGCGCTTGACCGTCATGATGCCTCCTTGGCTTCTGACGCGGCGTCAGCGGACTTCTCTCCGGTCGCCGCCGACGCCCGCGGTGAGACGGCCGAGCGTGACGGCGAGGACACGGGCTCGGCTGCGAGGGACGGGCTCGGAGACGGGCGGATGATCGAGTAGACGAAAGCGTCCTGGAACCGGCCGTGGACGAGGAACCTGCAGCGGAGGCGGCCCTCGAGAGCCGCGCCCGCCTTGACCGCGACGGCCTGACTGGCGAGGTTCTCGACCGCCACGAGCAGCTCGAGACGTTGAAGCGCCGTGTTCTGGAACGCCCAGTCCGCGACCCGTCGCGCGGCCGCAGTGGCGACCCCACGAAGAGTTGCCGACGAACGGACCCAGTAGCCGAGGTTGCCGAGGCGGAAGCCCGCGTCGATCTGGTTGATGCCGCAACAACCGAGGATCCGGGCGTCGTCGTCGAGGATGACGAACTCGAAGGCCGTGCCGGCTTCGCGCGCGGCGGGCTGCTGTTCGACCCAGCGGGCGGCATCCGGGAGGCCATAGGTGAGCGGACACCAGGGAGCCCAGGGGTGCAGCTCCCGGATCGACTCTCGAACCGCTGCGAAGAGCGGCTCGATGTCGTCACGTTCGGGAAAGCGCAGCGTGATGTTCACGAGTGCCGGCCTTCGGAGCCGCCAACCGTGGATTCGGCGGCGACCGTGCCGAAGTCCGCTGCACGCCGGGTCAGGCGGCCGATGGGGACTACTGAAGGGGGACGCCGCAACGGGAGCAGAAGGAGGGGCTCCAGGTCTTCCCCATGTATACGTTGCAGGCAGGGCATCGCCAGTTCTTGAAGGCGAATGCGAACATGCCGAGGATGACGGCAATCATCACGGGAGCGGCATAGGCGAGGGGAAGGCCGCCCAGAGTCGTACCGGTGGATTCGTCGGCAGTGACGAAGAGGACCGCGACGAGGACGAATGGAATGGCAGCGAACATCTGCCGTCGTCGGCGTACGGCGAAAGTGGTCTTGAACTCGTCGAGCTGCTGTTGCGTGTACGGCATCGTGATGGTCCTCCGTGGGTGGCGAAGTGGATGGGAGAAGGACGAGGTGGTGCGGAGACCAGCCGGCCCGAATGTCAGCCGGGCGGCGACACACAGGCGAGTGGCCTGGGCGCTCGAGGAGCCCAGGCGACCGTGACGTCCCCCCCCGCCCGACCGTGGGCTTCAGCGACGAGCGATGCGCAGCCCGCTGAACGCCGGGCTCGGTGGCACCTGTCACGCGGGACGGGTGCCCCGCGTCATGCAGAACGATAGAACTGAAGGCTGTTCCCGGCGGGGTCCTCGAGGTGGAATTCGCGTGTGCCCCATGGGGCGCGAGCGGGGTGAGCCCATGGACTCGGTGGTGTGGAAGGATCTGGGGCGACGCCGCTGATGCAGAGCTCGTGAAAGAGGCCATCGACGTCGGAAACGTAGAAGCGATAGACAGGACGATCGCGCGGCGTGCCCCACTGTGATGCATCGTGCCACTGAAGGTGAAGCTCGCAGCGATCGCGGATGACGACGGCGTAGCGAGGGACGCTGCGGTCGTCGATGAACGCCAGGTCAAAGCCAAGGCGCGCGAAGTAGGCGATGGACTCCGGGATGTCCCTCGCGGCGAGGACGGGATGAACGGCCTGGATCTCTGCGGTGGTCATGTGAGCCTGCCTGTGCCGGGGTGGATCCGAATACGACGAGCGTGTGCCGGGAGCCGAGGACGCCGCGCGCGCCACCTGACCGTGGGCGTCATTGGCGAGCACAGCGCAGCCGTGCGAGCCCACTGCGCGCCGGGTTAGACGTTGCTCTGTCCGCAGGCCTCAGTAATGGTAGCGGGCCTGAAGGAAGTCGATGCGGTCGCGGGAGACGAGGTAGACGACGCGATGCTCCTGCGTCAGACGCCGCGACCAGATGTTCGGGCCGAGATGCCGAGGAGGTTCCGGCTTTCCGAGCCCGGCGAAGGGATCGGCCATGACGGATTCGATGAGCGTCACCACTCTGAGGGCGAAGCGTCTGTCGTTCTCGGCCCAGTACCGAAGGTCTTCACGGAGGTCGTCTTGAAGGACGCAGCCCCTACTTCGCGCGACGGCGACGGGACACCTCCTCGACCAGGCCAAACTCACGCCGAACAGAATCGGGGCTTTGGTGTGAGCCGGCGCGGGCCTTGGCGCGAGTCAGTGCGGCGAGAAGGCGCTCGGCGTTTCGCGGGGAACGGAGGAGATGAGCCGTCTCCTGAAGACTCCGGAGCTCAGATGCGGCGATCAGAGCGACGTCCTGCGCTCCACGGCGATGGATGATTACGGGCTCGGTGGACGAGACCGCCTCATCGCAGATAGCTGCGAAGCTGGCGCGGGCGTGGCTGTAGGTCGTCTCCGTAGGTGTAGAAGCCACGACTTAATCTGACGGTTGGGGTAGGCTCCTGACTACGGCCCCATCGGGGCAAGGAGCCTTGAGATGAACACGGTGCAGAAGGTCATCAAGACGAAGGTCGGCCTGCTGGAGCTCGGCAAGCAGCTGGGCAATGTCTCCCGGGCCTGCCAGATCATGGGTTACAGCCGGGACAGCTTCTACCGCTTCAAGGAGGCGTACGACACGGGGGGAGAGGCGGCCCTTCAGGAGATCAGTCGGCGCAAGCCCATCCTGAAGAACCGGGTGCCGCCCGAGGTCGAGGAGGCGGTCGTCAGGACCGCGATCGAGGAGCCGGCCTGGGGGCAGGTGCGCACGGCCAACGAGCTGGCCAAGCGGGGAATCCTGATTTCTCCGGCGGGCGTGCGGTGCGTCTGGGTCCGACACGATCTTCAGACGATGAAGAAGCGGCTCGTGGCCCTCGAGGCCAAGGTCGCCCAGGAGGGCATCCTGCTCACGGAGGCGCAGGTCGTCGCCCTGGAAAAGGCGAAGCTCGAGAAGGAGACCCACGGGGAGTTCGAGAGCGAACATCCCGGGTACTGCGGAGCACAGGACACCTTCTACGTCGGCAACATCAAGGGCGTCGGGCGGATCTACCAGCAGACCTTCATCGACACCTACTCGAAGGTCGCAACCGCCAAGGTCTACGACCGGAAGACTCCGATTACGGCCGCTGACCTCCTCAACGACCGGGTCGTCCCCCTCTTCGAAGAGAACGGTATCCCTCTTCTCCGGGTACTGACCGACCGCGGCACGGAGTACTGCGGGAATCCCGAGCACCACGAGTACGAGCTGTATCTGGCCGTGGAGGACATCGACCACACCCGGACGAAGGCACGGAGCCCGCAGACCAACGGCATCTGCGAGAGATTCCACAAGACGATCCTCAACGAGTTCTACCGCGTCACGTTCCGAAAGAAGATCTACCGCTCGCTCGTCGAGCTACAGGAGGACCTCGACGCCTGGCTGAAGGAGTACAACGAGCAGCGTCCTCATCAGGGCCGCTGGTGCTACGGTAAGACCCCGATGCAGACCTTCGTCGACACGCTCCCGCTTGCACGGGAGAAGTCGCTTCCCTTGGCGACCTCGGTCGCTTCCGAGGTCAACTGACAACCCGGGCGCCTGCCTCGGCTGTCAGATGAAGTCCTGATTTCTACACCGTAGGCATGTGCGCTCCCGTACAGGCACGTTGTACCACCGCGACGCCCGCCCCGGGCCTCCGCCCAACCGGGGCATCACCGGCGAGCGAAGCGAAGGCCGCTGTACGCCGGGTTCGGGCGGTATCTCACGTGGCCTACCTCCTGCCCGCGTAGGGCCGTGGGGTTGCCCTCCATACGCGTGCCACCGCCTGGAGCCCCAGACTTTGCGTCGCCTCGACCATCCCTCGTGAAGTTGAGGAAACGCGCCCCATCGAAGCGATACACGCCGCCCGAGGTACCGAACCAGAGGCGGCCCCTTCGGTCTTCGAGGATGCTCTGGACGTGCTGATTGCCCAAGCCGTCTTTCGCCGAGTAATGGCGGAAGGCCGTCCCGTCATATCGGTAGACACCCCCACCGGACGTACCGAACCACAAGCGCCCTGCCCGGTCCTCGAGCATGGTCCAGATCGCTTGACCGGCCGCGCCCACTGGCGCCAAGAACGTCGTGAAGGAACTCCCATCGTACCGGCTCACTCCCCCATCCCAGGTCCCGAACCAGAGGTTCCGCTGCCTGTCTTGAAGAATGGAGCAGACATTGTCGCTGCACAATCCGTCCCTGGTGGTGTACGCGACCACGGAACGCGCGCCGTATTCCACGACCCCCGTGCCATCCGTGCCGAACCACAGGCGTCTCGCTCCGTCCTCGTAGATGCTCCAGACGAGTTCCGGCGTGAACCTCGAGTGGTGTCCGGTACGCAAGAGCGGCAACGGAAACCGCGAAAAGCCCTTCCCGTCGTAGCGGCAGACCCCAGCCATGGTGCCGACCCACAGGTTGCCGGAGCTGTCCTTCTGCAAGCTCCAGAGATCACGATGGCTCAGGCCGTCTTTCTCACTGAAGACGGTGAAGAACTTGCCGTCATAGCGACTGAGTCCCCCGTCGGTGGCGAACCAGAAGACTCCATCCTCGTCTTCCAGTATGCCCCGAACGGTATTACCACCGAGACCGTCCTTTGTCGTGAAGTAGACGAAGGCCGTGCCGTCATATCGACAGACGCCATCGCCGTTGGTGCCGAACCAGAGGTTGCCGTGACGGTCCTCGACACTCCTGTCCAAGACAGATCCGTGATCGCGTGAGAAAGGCCCTCCGGACGGCC
>CAZWRQ010000042.1:0-24645 GCA_964636395.1 uncultured Holophagales bacterium | reverse complement strand
GAGGACCAGGGCTCGATCATGACGATGGTCCAGCTCCCCTCCGGCTCGACGCTCGAGCAGACGCGCGCGATCCAGAAGCAGGTCACCGACCACTACCTGATCGACCAGAAGGAGGCGGTCGCCTCGTGCATGGCGATCTCGGGGATGGGCTTCTCCGGGCGCGGGCAGAACCAGGGGATGGTCTTCGTCAAGCTGAAGGACTGGGACCTCCGGCAGAAGCCGGAGCTGAAGGCGCAGGCTGTGGCGGGCCGCGCCATGGGCGCCTTCTCCCGGATCCGCGGCGCCATGATCTTCGCCTTCCCGCCGCCGGCGGTCACGGAGCTGGGCGTCGCGACCGGGTTCGACCTGATGCTCCAGGACCGGGGAGGGCTCGGTCACGACAAGCTCTCCGAGATCGAGGGGCAGCTCCTCGGCATGGCGGCGCAGGACGAGCGGCTCGCGCGCGTGCGTCCGAACGGCATGGCCGACGTCGCCCAGTACAAGATCGACATCGACTGGGACAAGGCCGGGGCGCTCGGCGTCCCGGTCCCCTCGATCCAGAGCTACCTCGCCGGGGCCTTCGGCAGCACCTACATCGGCAACTTCGTGCAGGGAGGGCGCGTCAAGCGGGTCTGGGCCCAGGCCGACGCGCCGTACCGGATGCTCCCGAGCGACCTCGACCGCCTCTTCTTCCGGAACCGGCAGGGGAAGCTCGTCCCGCTCTCGGCGGTCGCCTCCGGCCGCTGGGTCTACGGCCCGCCGCGCCTCGAGCGGTTCAACAGCTTCCCCGCGCGGAACTTCCAGGGCGAGCCGGCTCCGGGGCACAGCACCGGCGAGGCGATGCTCGCGATGGAGGAGCTGATCGCGAAGCTCCCGAAGGGAGTCGGCCACGAGTGGACCGGGCTCTCCTACCAGCAGCGGATGTCGGAGTCGCAGGCCGGGGCGCTCTACGCCTTCTCGATCCTCGTGATCTTCCTCGTCCTCGCCGCCCTCTACGAGAGCTGGACGGTCCCGATCACCATCCTCCTCGTCCTCCCGCTCGGCGTCATCGGGGGAATCATCGCCTCGTCGCTGCGCGGGATGTCGAACGACGTCTACTTCCAGATCGGCCTCCTGACCGTCCTCGGCCTGACGACGAAGAACGCCATCCTCATCGTCCAGTTCGCGAAGGGCTACGTCGAGGACGGGATGGGCCTCGTCGAGGCGACGCTCGAGGCGGCGAAGACGCGCCTCCGTCCGATCGTCATGACCTCGCTCGCCTTCGGCTTCGGCGTCCTCCCGCTCGCTCTGGCGAGCGGGGCGGGCGCCGGCGCCCAGAAGGCGATCGGGACGAGCGTCCTCGGCGGCATGATCTCCGGGACGTTCCTCGCCGTCCTCTTCATCCCGCTCTTCTACGTCGTCGTCGTGAGCCTCTTCTCGAGGAGGAGGACGCACGAGACGGAGGCGCCCGTCCCGGCGGAGGGGAACTGACATGAGCCGCACGCGAACGACGCTCCCCGCCGTCCTCCTCTCGGCGGCCATCGGCCTCTCGGGCTGCACGCTCGCCCCGAAGTACGAGCGGCCGCCGCTCCCCGTGGCGGACGCCTTCCCGGACGAGTCCGCCGCGGCCCCCGCCGGCGCGCCCGCCGCGAAGGACGTCCCCTGGCAGGACTTCTTCACCGACGCGCGCCTGAAGTCCGTCATCGACCTCGCGCTCGTGAACAACCGCGACCTGAAGGTCGCGACCCTCAACGTCCAGAAGGCGCAGGCGCTCTACCGGATCCAGCGCTCCGAGCTGAACCCGACGATCGGCGTCCAGGCGACCGGCGAGCGGTACCGGATACCGGAGAGCCTCGGCAAGGACGGCGTGGCGAGCGTCTCCTCGACGTACACCGTCGGCCTCGGCCTCGCCTCGTGGGAGCTCGACCTCTTCGGCCGCCTCCGGAGCCTGAAGGCGCGCGCCCTCGAGCAGTACCTCGCGACCGAGGAGGCCCGGCGCGGGGCGCAGACCTCGCTCGTCGCCGCAGTCGCCGGCAGCTGGCTCTCGCTCGCGGCCGACGAGGAGAGCCTCGACCTCTCGAAGGAGACGCTCGAAACCCAGCGCTCCGCGTTCGAGCTGATCCGGATGAGCCGCGAGGCTGGGGTCGCCTCCGACCTCGACCTCCGCCAGGCCGAAAGCCAGGTCGAGGCGGCGCGCGCGAGCGTCGCTGCCTACACGGGCGCGGCGGCCGTCTCCCGGAACGCCCTCGAGCTCCTCGTCGGCGCGAACGTACCGGAGGAGCTCCTCCCCGAGAGGCTCGTCGCGGTGACGGATCCGAAGGGGCTCTCCGCAGGCCTTCCGTCGGACGTCCTTCTCCGCCGGCCCGACATCCTCGCCGCCGAGCACCAGCTCCGCGGAGCGAACGCGAACATCGGCGCGGCCCGCGCGGCGTTCTTCCCGCGGATCTCCCTCACGGCGGGCTTCGGCACCTCGAGCCCCGACCTCGACGGCCTGTTCAAGGCGGGGACGAAGGCATGGAGCTTCGCGCCGCAGATCGTCTCGCCCCTCTTCGCGAGCGGCTCCCTCTTCGCGAACCTGAAGGTCTCGAAGGTCGACCGCGAGATCGCCGTCGCGACGTACGAGAAGGCGATCCAGACCGCCTTCGCCGAGGTGAGCGACGCGCTCGCGCTCCGGACGACGCTCGTCGCCCAGCGGGAGGCGCAGGACGCGCTCGTCGTCGCCATCGAGGAGACGCTCCGCCTGTCCGACGCGCGCTACAAGGGAGGGATCGACGCCTACCTGCCGGTCCTCCTCGCCCAGCAGTCGCTCTTCGGCGCTCAGCGCGCAGCCGTCGGCGTCCGCTTCGCCGAGCAGGCGAACCTCGTGACGCTCTACAAGGTCCTCGGCGGAGGAGTCTGAGCAGGCGAACGAGCTCGGCCCCGGCCTTCGCGGACCGGGGCCGGGCTCATTCCTTGTGCGCCCTCCAGCTCAGGGAGGAAGCGTCGAGGAGGCTGGTCCGGACCTCGAAGTCGCCCCGCTCGACGAGCGCGGCGAGCTCCTGCGCGGGGCTCCGCGTGATCGCGTCCGCCCTGAGGTCGTCCCGGGCGACGAGGCCGACCCAGGCGTTCCGCCCTCCGAGCTTCGCGGCGTAGAGGGCCTGGTCGGCGAGGTCGACGACCTGCTCCCACTCGACGTGGTCCGGCGTCGACCCGACCACCGGGTACGAGGCAAAGCCGACCGAGCAGGTCCGGCGGAGGACCGTCCCGTCGTCGAGGCGGAACGCGTGCGCCGCGACCCGCTCACGGATCCTCTCGGCCAGGACGGCGCACTCCTTCCGGCAGGTGTTGCGCCCGACGACGAGGAACTCCTCGCCTCCCCACCGGACGACGGTGTCGGTCTCGCGCGTTGCGGAACGCAGGACGGTGGCGAGCTGCCGGAGGACCTCGTCCCCCGCGTGGTGGCCGTGGGCGTCGTTGACCGACTTGAAGTGGTCGACGTCGACCATCAGGAAGACGAGGTCGACGTTGACCCTGGCGCGATCGCCCCGGCCGAGAGCGACGTTCCGGTGGTTCCGGTTCACCTGCGCCACGACCTCGGGGACGGAGACGCCGAGGTAGCGGCGGTTCCGGAGGCCGGTCAGCGGGTCGGTGAGGCTCTGGTTCCGGAGCGCCTCGTTCGCGGCCTTCAGCTCGCGGGTCCTCTCGTCGACGAGCGTCTCGAGGATCGCCGTCCGCCGGTGGAGCTTTCGGAGGCGACGCTGGACGGCGAGCGCGACGAGGCCCGCCACGGCCAGGAGCGCGAGGGCGCGGAACCAGAGGCTCTGCCACCAGGCCGGGGCGATCGAGAACGAGAAGCCGGCGACGGGGCCCCACTCTCCCGCCGCCGCGCGGCTCCGGACCTCGAACCGGTACTCGCCCGGGGGGAGCGCCGAGATGCGGAGCTCCCGGATGCGCGAGGCGCGCCACTCCGGCTCGAGGCCGACGAGCCGGGTCTCGCTCTCGACGGCGTTCTCGCGGACGAAGCTCAGGCCGGCGTAGCGCACCTCGAGGACGTTCTCCCGATAGCCGAGGCGCTCTCCGTCGGGAGCGGCCCCCTTGAAGGAGCGCGGCCCGAGCTTCGTCTCGAGGATCGCCGTCTCCGGCGGCGGGACGGAGGGGGGCGTCACGCGGGGGTCGAACCGGGCGAGGCCGGACATCGTCCCGAACCAGAGGCCCCCGTCCGCGTCCTCGAGGAACGTCATGTTGTTGAAGTCCTCGCCGACGAGCCCGTCCTCGGCGCGGTACCGGCGCTCCGTCCCGTTCTCCACGGAGGTGACGCCGAGGCCCGTGCCGGCCCAGATCCGTCCCGAGCGGTCCTCGCCGAGCATGTAGACCTTCTGGGTCGCGAGGACGCTCCCGGGCGCGAGGAGGTCGGCGACGGAGATCCGCCCGCCGTCGTACGTCACCCGGCTCAGGCCCGCGCCCTCGAAATACGCGGCGACGAGCTCGCCGTTCCGGAGCGAGAGGGCGTAGGCGACGTGCGTCTCGCGGAGCCCGTCCGCGGAGGTGAAGCGCGTCCACCTCCCGCCGTCGCGGACGGCGAGGCCCTTCTCTCCGGCGGCCCAGAGCCGGCCCTTTCCGTCCAGGATGAGGCCGCTGAAGTACTCGGTCTCGTTTCCGCCGGGAACGACGACCGGCTCGAAGCGAAGCGGCCCCGGTCCCGTCGCCGCCGCGCGGAGGCCTCCTCCTTCGGCCGCGACCCAGAGCGTGCCGGAGGCGTCGAGGACCATCCTTAGGACGCGCGTCCCGCGAAGGCCCGCTTCGGCGCCGAACCGCTCGATCCGGCCGCCGCGAGGTGCGACGCGCAGCACCTCGACGGGGACGCCGGCGAGGTAGAGGTTGCCGGCGCGGTCTTCCTGGATCGTCCGGATGCCGTTCCGGTCGGTCCCGGCGAGGAGCTCGAAGCCGGTCGCGCCCGCCCGGGCGAGCCCCTTCTCCGTTCCGACCCAGAGCGTCCCGTCCGCGCTCCGGAAGAGGGCGCGGACGACGTCGCTCGGGAGGCCGTCGACCGTCGTGTAGCCGTGCCATGCGCCGCCGCCCAGCTGCCTGTGGAGGCCCGTGCTTCCGATCCAGAGGGACCCTTCGCGATCGACGAGGGCGACCTGCGCCCATCCCGTCGGAAGGCCCTGGTCCCTGCCGACGAGGCGCCATCCCTCCTCGTGGAGGACGAGGAGCCCCGTCTCGGTGGGGACGAGGATGCGACCGTCGTGGTCGACGGCGAGGCGCCCGAGCTGGCTCTCGACGCCGGCGGGAGGCCGGGCCTGCCGGAACGCGTCGGCGCCGGGATCGAGGACGAAGAGCTGCGTGGACGAACGCGCCCAGACTCGGCCGGCCCCGTCGACCGCGAGCGCGGTGAGCCGTTCGCCGGCGAGGCCCGGCAGCGGCCATTCGTGCCAGCCCGAATCGGAAAGCGTGAGGACCCGCGTCCGTCCTCCTTCCGCGGTCGGTGACGCGGCAGCCCAGAGGCGCCCCTGGCCGTCGAACGCGAGGGCGGTGGCGTCGCCGCCGGGCCAGCCCGGAGCGGGAAAGAACCCGCGCGCGCTCGTGCCGAAGTAGAGCCCGCTCCGCTGCCCGACCCAGAGCCGGCCGTCCGGGGTCCCCTGCAGGGCGCGAGCCGGCTCGGCGGGCATGCCCGTCCCGCCGGAAACAGGCTCGAACGCACCGTCCACCCACCGGGCGAGGCCCGCGAACGTCCCGGCCCAGAGCGTTCCGTCGGCTCCCTCGCACATCGCGCCGACGTAGGTGGAGGGGAGCCCTTCGTCCCGCCCGAAGCGCTCGAATTCGCGGCCGTCGTAGCGGAAGAGGCCGTCCTCGGTCCCAGCCCAGAGGAAGCCCCGCCGGTCCTGGAAGAGGGTCAGGATGAGGAAGTCGCCGAGGCCGCGCTCCACACCGTAAGAGCGGAAGGTCGTCCGTCCGGTGGGGGTGGTCCCGGTCGTGGCCGCCGGCTCCGCAGGGGCGCCGGGCGCGAGCGTGAGGAGCGCGGCGAGGGCGAGCGTCGCGAGAGCCGGGCCGGGACGGAGCGGGTAGGTCGGACGCATGCGGCATTCCTCTGCGCGCGAAACGGGCCGGAGCCGGGAAGGCCCCCTCTAGTCTAGCCTCGGCTCCCCGCGACCTGGAGCTCGACCCGTCAGCGCGCGCCCTTGCCGCCCAGAACGGTCGGGATCGTCCGGAGGAGGATCTTCGCGTCGAGCGTGAGCGACCAGTTGTCGATGTAGGCGAGGTCGAGCTCCATCCACTGGTCGAAGCTCGGCAGGTCGCTCCGCCCCGAAACCTGCCAGAGGCCGGTCAGGCCCGGCTTCATCGAGAGGCGCCGGCGTTGCCACTTTTCGTACCGGGCCACCTCGTCGGGCAGCGGCGGGCGCGGGCCGACGAGCGACATCTCCCCCTTCAGGACGTTCCAGAGCTGCGGGATCTCGTCGAGCGAGAAGCGGCGGAGGATACGGCCGAACCGGGTCACACGCGGGTCGTGGGACGACTTGAAGACCGGGCCCTGGTGCTCGTTCAGGTGCGCCACCTCGGAGAGCCGCTCCTCGGCGTCCTCGGTCATCGTCCGGAGCTTGTAGAACGTGAAGGGGCGCCCGCTCAGGCCGCAGCGCACCTGGCGGAAGAGGACGGGCCCGTGCGAGGTCAGCTTGATGAGGAGAGCGAGGAGCGCGGCGAGCGGGAGGCAGACGATGCCGAGGAGGAGCGCGAGGCCGACGTCGACGGCCCGCTTGACGAGGAGCGCGCCGGTCTCGGCGGGGGTGGTCGAGAACGTGAGGAGCGGCGTGCCGTCGAACTCCTCGAGCTCCACCTTCGCGAAGACGTGGGGGAAGAAGTCGAGGATGAGCCGCGTCTTCACGCCCATCTCCTCGCACATCAGGAAAACGTCCTCGAGCTGGTCGACGTCGCCGCGGTCGACCGCGAGGATCACCTCGTCGACGGGGAGGGAGGTGAGGATCGTCGGGAAGTCCTCGAGCGAGCCGAGGACGGGCAGCCCTCCCGCCGTCGTCCCGGCCTCCGAGGAGGCGGGCCGCTCGCGGACGACGCCGAGGAGCCGAAGCCCCCACCAGGGATGGTCGTGGATGAGGCGCGCCATCGACCGGGCGCGCGGCGTGTCGCCGATGATCACGACGGTCCTGTAGTTGAAGCCGCGGGCACGGACCCTCCGCGCCACGATCCGGACGGTGAGCCGCTCCACGACGAGGAAGAACGTGTTCAGGACGGCGAAGAGCGGGAGGAACGGTCGGGAGATGAAGTCGAGCCTCAGGCCGTAGACGAGGATCGTCAGGAGGACCGTCCCGCCGAGGACGATCTTCCCGACGAGGAGCGCCTCGTCCTTCAGGCCCGAGGTGCGGCGGCTCCGGTAGGCGCCGGCCAGGAAGAGGAGGCCGGTCCAGATGACGACGACCGGTCCGACGAGCACGAGGTACCAGGTGAACGGGTAGAGCGGCGTCAGCCGATCCGGGAAGAAGCGCGGCAGGAGCTCGCTCCGGACGAGGTACGCGGCCGCGAGGGCCGCGAGCGTCGACGTCAGGTCGGCGGCGTAGAGCGAGGCGGCGACCGACCTCGCCTGCTGCTTCAGCATTCCGGCGCCGATCGTAGCCCGTTCGCGTCGCGCCCGGAGAGGAGCGCCTCGTAGGCGTCGGTCACGTCGTCCCAGCGGTAGCGTTCCTCGGCGCGCCGGTGGGCTGCCGCGCCGAGCGCCGTCCGCCGCGCGGCGTCGGGGAGGAGGTCCGAGAGGAGGCGGGCGAGCGTCCCGGGCTCCCGGGCGTCCCAGAAGAGGGCCGCGTCGCCCGCCACCTCGCGGTTCTCGGGGGTGTCGTGGACGAGGACCGGCCGGCCGTAGCCCATCGCCTCGATGAGCGCGGGATGCGTCCCGCCCACCTCGGTCGCGTGGACGTAGGCCGCGGCGTTCGCGAGGAGGGCGCGGTAGCCCTCGCCGTAGATCGCGCCGGGGAGGACGACCCGGGGGTCCCTCGCCGCCTCGCTCTTGAGGCGGGCGATGAACCCTTCGGCGTACGGCGCCGACCCGACGAGGAGGAGGGGGAGCTCTCCCGGGACGTCCCGGTAGGCGCGGACGACCGCGTCGGGGTTGTTCTCGGGCTCGAAGCGGGAGACGTAGAGGAGGTACCGCCCCGGCTCGAGACCGAGGCTCCCGAGCACCGTCGCGTCCTCCGGCTCGGGGAGGTCGGAGCCGTACGGAACGAACGCAGACTCGGCGCCGTAACGCTCCCGGTAGTACCGCCGGATCTCCGCCGCGTCGGTCACGACGACGTCGGGGAGGACGCAGGAGAGCCTCTCCGAGATCGCGTAGACCGCCTTCCCGAGGCGATTCCACTTCCGCCGGTTCCTCTCGAGGCCGTCGACGTTCAGGAGGACCCGCGTCCCGGCGCCGAGGAGGCGGGGGAGGCGGCAGGCGAGCGCGTTCGCGCCGTTGCAGAAAAGGACGGCGTCGTACGCCGCGACGGCCGCGTGGAGCCCCGACGTCACGCCGTGGACGACCGTGTCGAGGTACTTGTGCCGGAGCGTCGGCGCGAAGACGACGCGGACGCCGCGCCACGCGGCGACCCGCTCGCGGACCGCACCGCGCCGTGCGTACACGGTGACCTCGTGCCCGCGTTCCGCGAGGCGCGCGGAGAGCTCCTCGGCGAGCGTCTCGAACCCGCCGTACGCCGCCGGGACGCCGCGCGTCCCGAGGATCGCGAGCCTCACGCGTCCACGTCCGGGATCCGCGCGCCGCCCGGGTCCGGCCCGAACCAGCGGAGGAGCGCCCGGTCGGAGACGGTCCGGCGCTCGAGGACCTCGCGGCGCTTGCCGAGGAGCCGCGCCCGGTTCCGGGCGAGCCAGCGGAGCGCCTCGAGAGAGGTCCTCTCCCGGAAGACGCAGGCTCCGACGACGACCAGGTCCCGCGCGAACGTGAGGGGGAACGTCGCGCGGAGGTGGTCCGGGCCGGCGTTGTTGATCCGGAGGAGGAACCGGTTCTTCACCGAGTGGAGGTTCGCGACGGCCGACATCTCCCGCCGCCGCTCCGGGAGGTTCCGGCGCCGGTGCCAGGCGACGGCCGAGGGGACGCAGCGGGCCGTCCAGCCCCGCCCGCGGAGGCGCCAGGCGAGGTCGACGTCCTCGCGGTAGACGAAGAAATCGTCGTCGAAGAAGCCGGTCGACATCTTCGCGTCGGCGAGGGCCGCGGCGCGGTAGAGGGCGACGCACCCGGAGACGCCGAAGACCTCCGCCGGGCGGTCCCATCGGCCGGTATCGAGCTCTCCCGCAGCGACGTCGAAGTGTCGTCCTCCGCGCGTCATCCGGATCCCGACGGTGTCGAGCACCCCGGTCGGCGCGAGCTCGGGTCCTTCGGCCCGGAGGATCTTCCCGGTCAGCGCGCCGACCCACTCCCGGCCGGGCCGGTCCGCGTCGGCGAGGAGCCTCTCGAGGTAGTCGGCGGAGAGGACGACGTCGGCGTTCAGGACGAGGACCCACTCGGCCCCCCGCTCCATCGCCTTCGCGATGCCGACGTTGTGCCCCCCCGCGAAGCCCAGGTTCTCTCGCGAGGCGACGATCTCCATCGGCACGGGGGCCGTCTTCTGCGCGGCCGCGAGCGCAGAGCGCGTGCCGTCCTCCGAGCGGTTGTCGACGGCCACGAGGGCGAAGTCGCGGAACGTCTGAGCGAAGAGCGTCGGGAGGAGCCGCTCGGCGTCGCGCGACTCGTTGTGGGTGACGAGGGAGACGACGACGCGCGGCACTCAGCTCTCCCGCGGCAGGAGCGCGCTCCGGAAGCCGAGCCCGACGAGGCCGCGAAGGACACGGACGTACGCCCGCGCCGCCTCCGGCCGGGCATGGTCCCCGCGGACGATCGGGAGGAGGGCGAGGCGGAGGAAGGCGCCGGCGGCGAGGACGGACCGCGCTCCCAAACGAGTGGCCGGCCCGGAATGGCGCGCCAGGTACCGGAGGAGGTTCCGCGTGTAGAGCGGAAGGTAGTCGTCGTAGGGAAGCGCGCGCATCGTCGTCCCGCCCACGTGGCTCGCGCGAGCCGCGGGGACGAAGCGGATACGGTACCCCGATTCGAGGAGCTTCGCAGAGAGGTCGACGTCCTCGAACCAGGCGGGGGCGAACGCGGGGTCGAAGCCGCCCACCCGCTCGAACGGGGTGCGACGCACGAGGAGCGCGGCGGCCGCGGGCTGCTCGACGTCGAACGGCCGCGTCCGGTCCCGGTCGAGGTAGCGCTCCGTGCGGAAGCCCCGGTTCGACGGGAGGAGGCGATTCACGAGGAACGCCTCGCGGGCGAGCGACGCGAGCGTCGGCAACCTCCGAAGCTGGAACGCCTCCTGTCCGTCTCCGTTCAGGGCGGGCGCGACGGCCGCGACGGCCGGGTCGGCGTCGAGCTCGGCGAGGAGCGCGGCGAGCGCGGCCGGGCCGTCGACGAGGGCGGCGTCGGGGTTCAGGAAGAGGAGCGCCTCGGCGTCGGGGAGCCCGTCCACGGGCCCGGCCCCGAGGTTGCACGCCGGGCCGAAGCCGGCGTTCGTCGTCCGGCGAAGGACGACGGCGCCCGCCCGCTCGGCCTCCTCGGCCGAGCCGTCGGTCGAGGCGTTGTCGACGACGACGACCGGCGTCGGCGGCGGGACCGACGCGACGGCCCGGCCGACGTGCCCGGCCGAGTTCCAGGAGACGACGATCGCCCTCACCCGGGCGAGAGAGCCGCTCACCGCGGAAGGCTCCGCAGGAGGGGAGGGCCGCTCCGCGCGGCACGGTCCTCGGCCGAGCGGCGTGTTACGGCGGCCGTGGCGGCGGCGAACGTTCGGAGGGCGCGCCCCGCGCCGAGCTCGCGAACGGCGTCGCGGAGGGCGGGGAGCGGCACGGGGTGGGTGAGGAAGGCGGAGAGCCGCGCGGAGGCCGACAGGTTGCGCCGGAGCGTCCGGAGGCGGTTCCCGAAGAGCAGCCGCCACTTCCGCTCCGGGACCCGGCGTCCCGTCGCCGAGCCGACGTGAAGGGCCCGGGCGGCAGGGACGCAGGCGAAGCGCGCTCCGGAGCGGAGGAGCCGCAGGGCAAGGTCGGCGTCCTCGTACCAGGCGAAGAAAGAGCCGGCGAAGCCGCCGGTCTCCTCGAACGCCTGGCGCCGGAAGACGGGCGCCGTGCCGGAGACCCCGGGGACTGGAAAGGGCGGCGCGCCGGCCGGCGGCGGCGGCTCGCCGTGGCCGAGCTGGACGGCCTCGAGGCGCCGGTTCCACGCGATCCCGAGGCCGTCGGCGAGGCGCCCCTCTCCGTCCAGGATCACGCCCTGGACGGCGGCCAGCCCCGGGTCGGCCTCCAGCGCGGCGACGCACGCGGCTAGGTACCCCGGCTCCAGGACGGCGTCGTTGTTGACGAAGGCCAGGTAGCGGAGCGACTTCAGGCGGGCGTCGACCGCCCCGCCGTTCGCGGCGGAGGCGAAGCCGCGGTTCGCCCCGAGCGGAAGGACGAAGACTCCGGGGCGTGCCGCGAGCCTACGGAGCTCCTCCGCGTCGGAGCCGTTGTCGACGACGAGGACCCGGGACGCCGGCTCGTTCGCGAGCGCGTCGAGGCAGGAATCGAGGAGCGCCCCCCCGTTCCAGTTCACGACGACGACCCCGACCGGGAGCCTCTCCATCCGGCGAATTATCGGGGTCGCCGTAAAATCCGCCTCCCATGCTGGCCCGAGACTTCCTCCGCACCCGCTTCCCCGACCTTCCGCACCTCCTCCGGAACCGGACGTACGACGCCGGCGCCCTCGCCCGCTGGGGCGAGCTCGACGCCGAGCGCCGAAGGCTCCTGACCTCGGTCGAGGCGCTGAAGGCCGAGCGAAACACGCTCTCGGCCGAGGTGGGGCGGAAGAAGAAGGCGAAAGAGGACGCGACCGCCGAGATGGAGCGGGCGAAGGTCCTCGGCGGAGAGGTCGCCGCCGGCGAGAAACGGATCGAGGAGATCGAGGGTGAATTCTTCGCGATCGAGCAGACCCTTCCGAACGTCCCCGAAGAGAGCGTCCCCGACGGAGAGGACGAGAAGGGGAACGTCGTCCTGAAGAGTTGGGGCGAGCCGACGCGCTTCGATTTCGCGCCGAAGCCCCACTGGGAGCTCGGATCGGCCCTCGGCATCCTCGACTTCGAGCGGGCGGCGAAGGTGACCGGGGCCCGGTTCGCGGTCCTCTCCGGGGAGGCCTCGCTCCTGTCGCGGGCGCTGATCGCCTTCATGCTCGACCTCCACACTCGCGAGCACGGCTACCGGGAGGTCCTGCCGCCGTTCATCGTGAATGCCGCGTCGCTCTTCGGGACGGGCCAGCTCCCGAAGTTCGAGGCCGACCTCTTCCGCCTGAAGGACACCGACTGGTACCTCGCCCCGACGGCCGAGGTGCCGGTCACGAACCTCCACCGCGACGAGGTCCTGAAGGACGAGGAGCTCCCGATCTCCTACTGCGCCTACACCCCCTGCTTCCGGGCCGAGGCGGGGGCGGCGGGGAAGGACACGCGGGGCCTCGTCCGCCAGCACCAGTTCGACAAGGTCGAGCTCGTGAAGTTCACGAGGGCGGAGGAATCGGCCGAGGCGCACGAGAAGCTGACGCGCGACGCGGAGACGGTCCTCGAGCGGCTCGGGCTGCCGTACCGGAGGGTCGTCCTCTGCCGCGGCGACATGGGCTTCTCCTCGGCGAAGACGTACGACCTCGAGGTCTGGCTCCCGGGGCAGGACGCCTACCGCGAGATCTCCTCCTGCTCCGACTTCGGCGCGTTCCAGGCCCGCCGGGCGGCGATCCGCGTGAAACGGACCGTCGACGGGAAGAGCCGGAACGAGTACGTCCACACCCTCAATGGCTCCGGGCTCGCGGTCGGGCGGACGCTCGTCGCCATCCTCGAGAACTACCAGAGGGAGGACGGCTCGGTGGCGATCCCGGAGGCGCTCCGCCCTTACTGCGGCAGCCTCGCCGAGATCCGGAAGGGCTGAGAGATCCTCCCCCCGGCGGCCGGCGCGGTCCGGCCGCCCGCCACGGGGCCTCTGCTAAACTCCGCCCCCCGCGGGAAGCGGACAGGTGGGTGAGTGGCTTAAACCAACGGTTTGCTAAACCGTCGTAGGCCTTCAAAGCCTACCGGGGGTTCGAATCCCCCCCTGTCCGCCAGCTCCTTCGACGGAGGAGTGGCCGAGTGGTTTAAGGCGGCGGTCTTGAAAACCGTTGGGCCGCAAGGTCCCGGGGGTTCGAATCCCTCCTCCTCCGCCACTCTGACTCGTGTGGGAGAATCCGCGCTCCTGCCTTCGGGACCCCGCTGATGGCCCAGATCCGCTCCCGCATCCTGATCGTCGACGACGACGCCCTCTCGAGGCGGGTCCTCGAGCAGGTGCTCGTGGCGGCGGACTACGAAGTCGAGAGCGCCGGGGACGGGCAGGAGGCGCTGGGGAAGGTCCGCCTGCACCGCCCCGACATCGTCGTCACCGACTGGCAGATGCCGAACATGGACGGCCTCACCCTCTGCCGGATACTGAAGGGGACCGAAGAGACCCGCTTCACCCACGTCATCATGATGTCGACGCAGGGGGAGACGGAGGCGAAGGTGACCGGCCTCGAGACCGGCGCCGACGACTACCTCGTCAAGCCGGTCGAGCCGGTCGAGCTGAAGGCGCGGGTGAAGGTCGGGCTCCGCCTCCAGCGCGCCCTCTCGGACCTGGCTTCGAAGAACGAGATCCTCGAGAAGCTCGCCCTGACCGACCCGCTCACCGGCCTGTCGAACCGCCGGGCCTTCGGCGAGGCGCTCGCCTCGGAGCTCTCGCGGATCGTGCGGCACAACCAGCCGGCGAGCCTCCTCACGTTCGACCTCGACCACTTCAAGCAGGTGAACGACACCCACGGACACGCCGTGGGGGACGAGGTCCTCGCCGCCTTCGCGGCGGTCCTGAAGCGGGGCTGCCGGAGAGGCGACCTCGCCGCCCGCCTCGGGGGAGAGGAGTTCGCGATCCTCCTCCCGACAACCGCCCTCGTCCCCGCGGCGCTCGTCGCGGAGCGGATCCGGCGGGCCACGGAATGGCGCCCGCTCGGGGTGAGCGTTCCCGTGCCCGTGACCGTCTCCGTCGGGGTCGCCTCCACGGAAAGCGTCCCCCACCCCCCGGCGGCCGCGGAGCTTCTCCGGCGGGCCGACGCCGCCCTCTATCAGGCCAAGGACGAGGGGCGGAACCGGGTCGTCTCCGGCTGACCGGCGCGGGCGGGCAAGCGGCTCGCTCCCTTCGATTTCCGGCCCCGGACTCGCCGAAGAGGGAAACTCCCGGCCCCCCTATTTCGTATCCCTCGATTGGCGCCGGCCGACGGCACCGCTTGAAAGGAACGCGAGAGACATGAGCTCCCGGCTGAAATGGATCCTCGGGGCGGTCGCCGCCCTCGTCGTCGTCCTCGTCATCGTCGCCTCCGTGGCCGGCAAGGACCGGAACCTGACCCGGGTGACGACGGCGAAGGTCGGGAAGGCGGACCTCGTCTCGACCGTCAGCTGCAGCGGCCGGGTCCAGGCGAAGACGAAAGTCGAGATCTCCTCTCAGGTCATGGGCCAGATCGTCAACCTGGCCGTCGAGGAAGGAGACGTCGTCAAGAAGGGGGACTTCCTCCTCCAGATCGACAAGGCCCAGTACGACGCGACGACGAAGGCCCAGCAGGCGAACCTCGAGGCGCTCTTCGCCCAGCGCGAGTCGGACCGGGCGACGGTGGAGCAGGCGAAGAGGGACTTCGAGCGGGAGCGGAAGAACTTCGAGGCGAAGATCACCTCGGAGCAGGTCATGCAAAAGGCGAAGCTCGCGCTCGACGCGGCGGCCGCCTCGCTGAACGCCGTCGAGCGCCGGATCGAGCAGGCGCGCGCGCAGCTCCTCGCGAGCAAGGACTCCCTCGGCAAGACGACGCTCGTCGCCCCGATGAACGGGATAGTGACCGCCCGCCCCGTCGAGCAGGGGGAGAACGCCGTCGTCGGCACGATGAACAACCCCGGGACGGTCCTCCTGACGATTTCGGACATGTCGGTCGTCGAGGCCGAGATGGAGGTCGACGAGACCGACATCCCGAACGTGAAGCTCGGCCAGAAGGCGAAGATGACGCTCGACGCCTGGCCGGACAAGAAGTTCGAAGGGGTCGTGACCGAGATCGGCGGCAGCCCCATCACGAAGTCGGCCCTCGGCACCGACGCGACGGCCGTGAACTTCAAGGTCAAGGTCCAGCTGAAGGACCCGCCGGCGGCGATCCGGCCCGGCTTCTCCGTCTCGGGCGAGATCGAGACCGACAAGCGTCCGGGGGCTCTCGCCATCCCGATCCCGGCGCTCGTCGTCGCCGACGAGGCGTCGCTGAAGCGCCCCGAGAAGGGGAAGAAGCCGGCCCCGACGCCGACGCCCTCCGCGTCCGGCGGCGAGAAGAAGGACGTCGAGGGGGTCTTCGTTCTCGCCAAGGACGGGAAGGTCGAGTTCCGGAAGGTGAAGACCGGGATCACGGCCGAGCTCCAGATCGAGGTCGTCGAGGGGCTGAAGGAAGGGGAGGAGATCGTCTCCGGGCCGTTCCGCGCCCTCCGCGCCCTCCGGATCGGCGACCGGGTGAAGGTCGACAACAGCGGCGTCCCGCGGGACGAGAAGAGGTCGTAGGCCGCTCGATGTTGAACGGGGAGCTTCTCCGCGTCGCCTGGCGGGCCATCAACGCCCACAAGCTGCGGTCGTTCCTGACGCTCCTCGGCGTCATCATCGGGGTGATGACCGTCATCGCGGTCGTCTCGGTCATCTCTGGGCTCAACAACTACGTCGCCACGAAGCTCTTCTCCCTCTCCCCCGACGTCTACACGATCGAGCGCTTCGGAATCATCACCTCGCGCGAGGAGTTCCTCGACGCCCTGAAGCGGAAACGGATACAGAAGAGCGACGTCGAGGCCTACCGAAAGCTCGCGAAGAACGCGGTCGCGGTCGGGGCCCGCTCGGGCACCACGCGTTCGGTGCGGTCGGGGAACCGGCGCCTCTCCGACGTCCAGATCGCCGGCGTCACCGCGAACGTCGCCGAGCTCTCGAACCTCGACGTCGAGCTCGGGCGCTTCTTCACCGAGTCGGAGAACGAGCGGCGCTCCTTCGTCGCCGTCATCGGGACCGAGGTCCGCGACGAGCTCTGGCCGCGCCTCGACCCGGTCGGGCGGACGATCTCGATCGACGGGATCCCGTTTCGCGTCATCGGACTTCTCGTCAAGCAGGGCTCCGTCTTCGGCCAGAGCCAGGACAACGTCGTCTACGTCCCCCGCGAGGCGCTCGCGAAGGCCTGGGGGACGCAGCGGAATATCAGCATCTACGTGAAGGCGCGCGGCGGCGTCGAGGGGATCCCGGCCTCGATGGACGAGGCGCGGGCGATCTTCCGGGCGCTCCGCAAGACCGCCCCGTCGGCGCCCGACCCGGTCTCCTTCGTCACGGCCGAGGCGATCCAGGTCGTCTGGCGCTCGATCTCCGCCGGGGCCTTCGCCCTCCTCGCCTTCATCAGCGGGATCTCCCTCCTCGTCGGAGCGATCGTCATCGCGAACATCATGCTCGTCTCGGTCGTCGAGAGGACGAAGGAGATTGGCATCCGCCTCGCGATCGGGGCGCGGAAGCGCGACATCCTCCGGCAGTTCCTCCTCGAGGCGACCCTCCTCGCGCTCGGCGGCGGGGCCGTCGGCGTCCTCTTCGGCTGGATCATCTCGTCGCTCATCAACGCCTTCACGCCACTCCCGACCCTCGTGACGCCCTTCCTCATCACGACCGGCTTCCTCCTCGCCACGCTCACCGGCCTCGTCGCCGGCGTCTTCCCGGCGGTAAAGGCCTCGCGCCTCCCGCCGATCGAGGCTCTCCGCTATGAGTGAGCGCATCTTCGACGCCCTTCGAAGGACCCTCGGCGAGAACCTCCGCTTCGCCTCGATCGCGCTCCGGGCCCACAAGCTCCGTGCGTTCCTGACGATCGTCGGCATCGTCATCGGTGTCTGGACCGTCATCGCGATGGTCGCCCTCGTCACCGGCTTCAACCGCTCGACGATGGAGGCGTTCTCCTCCTTCGGGACGACGCTCGTCCAGTTCCAGAAGTACGAGCCGCGCTTCTTCGGCGGCGGCGGGCCCCCTCCCGAGGAGGAGCGGAACCGGAAGGACCTGACGATCGAGGACGCCGAGGCGATCGCCCGCCTCGCCCCCTCCATCGCGGCCGTCTCGCCCGAGCGCTACCTCTGGGGCGGGTCGAAGGTGAAGGGGAACGGCAAGGAGGCGAACTCGCCGGTGGTCACCGGCGGGAACCAGAACTACCTCGTCTGCAACAACTGGGCGCTCGCGGACGGGCGGAACATCGCGGACGTCGACGTGCAGCACGGCACCGACGTCGCCGTCATCGGGGCCGACGTCGTCAAGTCGCTCTTCGAGGGGAAGGACCCGCTCGGCCAGCCGATCACGATCAACGGCCGGAGGGTCCTCGTCGTCGGGCTCCTCGAGAAGAAGGGCTCGCAGATGGGTGGCAGCCCCGACAACATCATCATCATCCCGATCTCGACGTTCGACGTCTTCTTCCCGCAGATCAAGAACTCCCGGCGCGACACGCTCCACATCGCGACGATCCCGAAGTCGCCGGAGCTGATCCCGGCGGCGATCGAGGAGGGGACGAACATCCTCCGCGCCCGGCGCAGGGTCGCGTTCAACGAGCCGAACGACTTCGCCATCTTCACGGCGGAGAAGATGATCAAGGAGATGACCGCGGTGACGAACGCGATCTCCGGCGTCATGGTCTTCATCGCCGCGATCGCGCTCCTCGTCGGGGGCGTCGGGGTCATGAACATCATGCTCGTCTCCGTAACGGAGCGGACGCGCGAGATCGGCCTGCGCAAGTCGGTCGGCGCCCTCCGGCGCGACATCAGCCTCCAGTTCCTGACGGAGGCGATGACGCTCACCGGCCTCGGCGGCGCGGCCGGCGTCGCGCTCGGCGTCCTGACGGCCCTCGTCGTCGGCGCCGTCTCGCCGCTCCGGACCGCGACCCCGCTCTGGAGCGTCCTCGTCGGCCTCGGGGTCAGCGTCTCCATCGGCCTCTTCTTCGGCCTCTACCCCGCCCTCAAAGCCGCCCGCCTCGACCCGATCGACGCCCTCCGCTGGGAGTAAGACCGAGGGGTCAGGTCTACCATCTACACTCTACGGGTACCGTAGAGTGTAGATGGTAGACCTGACCCGTCCCTTTTCTAGGCCAGAGCGAGGGAGAGCGCGACGGCGACGGCGAGGAGCGCGAAGGAGACGGCGAGGAAGAGGCGCCAGAACGGGGCGCGGTGGGCGCGGCCGCGGAGGTAGAGGTCGGCGCCGATCAGGTTCGCGAGGGACGCGATCGGCGTGCCGCAGCCGCCGGCGTTCACGCCGTAGAGGAGCGCCGTGAAGAGCGCCCCGCCGCCGGCCGCCGCCGCCGAAGGGGCGAGGAGGATCGCTGCGGGTACGTTCGAGACCGCCTGCGAGAGGAGCGCGCCGGAGAGGACGAAACCGGCGGGAGTGGCGCCGAGGAGCGCGACCGGGTCGAGCGTCTCGAAGAGCGCGGAGCGGCGCAGACCCTCCACGCCGACGAAGAGCGCCGAGAAGACGCCGAGCAGCGTGAAGTCCGTCTTCAGGAGCCCTTTCCCGAGGAGCGCCGCGGCGGGGACGGCGGCGAGGAGCGGGGCGAGCCGCGGGATCGCCTGCGAGATCGCGAGGAGCTGGAGCGAGAGGAGGAAGAGGCCCGCCGTGGCGAGGCGAGGCTCGACGGCCTTCGGAGCCGGCGGCGGTGCGGGGAGCGCTCGCTTCGGGACGAGGATCGGGACGAGAGCGAGCAGGGCGGCGGCCATCCCGATCACCCACGGCAGCTGGGCGGCGAAGAACGACCCGCTCGTGAAACCGCCCCGCGAGAAGAGCAGGAGGTTCTGGGGATTCCCGGTCGGCGTCAGGCAGCCGAGGAGGTTCGCCGCCTGGATCTCCAGGACGACGACGCGGACCGGGTCGAGCTCGGGGGCGACCTTCTCGAACGCGAGCGTGAAGGGAACGACGAGGAGCAGGGCGACGTCGTTCGTCACCATCGCCGAGACGGCGCCGGTCGTCAGAATCGCCGCGGCGGCGAGGGCCCGCTCGGAGCGAACGCGCGAGAGGATCCGTCCGACGACGACCTCGATCAGCCCCGAGCGCTTCAGGCACTCCACCGCGAGGATCAGAACGAGGAAGAGCGAGAGCAGGTGAAGGTCGAGCAGGGCCCGGATCTCCGACGGCGAGACGAGCCGGAAGAGGAGGGCGACGAGCGCCAGCCCGAGCGACGCCGGGAGCACGCCCCATCATAACCGGAAATGGGGTCTGGTCTACACTCTACACTCTGCGACCGTCTGGGACGGCCCCGCGCGTCCCGCGGAGGGCGGGGCCGCCCCGCCGGGGTCAGAGCGTGGCGAACCGGTCGGTCGCGGCGACGAGAGCGCGGCTGTTGCCCGGCTCGAAGGCGCTGTGGCCGGAGTCGGGCGTGATGATGAGCTCCGCTTCGGGCCAGGCGCGATGGAGCGCCCAAGCGCTGAAGATCGGGCAGACGACGTCGTAGCGCCCCTGGACGATGACGCCGGGGATGTGGCGGATCCGGCCCACGTCGCGCAGGAGCTGGTCGTCGACCTCGAAGAAGCCGCGGTTCTGGAAGTAGTGGGCCTCGATCCGCGCGAACGCGAGCGCGAACTCGTCCTCCTCGTAGTGGCCGGTGAACGCGGCGTCGGGGAGGAGCTTCGACGTCGCCCCCTCCCAGCCGCTCCAGATCTTCGCCGCGGCGAGCCGGACCGCGGGGTCGTCGCTCGTGAGGCGCCGGTGATAAGCCGCGACCAGATCGCCGCGCTCCTCCTCGGGAATGTGAGCGAGGTACGGCTCCCAGGCGTCGGGGAAGAGGATCGACGCCCCCTCCTGGTAAAACCACTCGATCTCCTTGCGACGAAGGAGAAAGATGCCGCGCAGGACGAGCTCCGTGACGCGATCGGGGTGCCTCTCGGCGTAGGCGAGCGCGAGCGTGGAGCCCCAGGAGCCGCCGAAGACCTGCCACTTCGCGATCCCCAGGTGCTCGCGGAGCTTCTCCGTGTCCTCGACGAGGTCCCACGTCGTGTTCTCCTCGAGGCTCGCGTACGGGGTGCTCTTCCCGCTCCCGCGCTGGTCGAAGAGGACGATCCTGTACTTCTCCGGGTGGAAGAAGCGCCGCATCTTCTCGCTCGTGCCGCCCCCGGGCCCGCCGTGCAGGAAAACGACCGGCTTTCCGGACGGGTTCCCGCACTCCTCGAAGTGGAGCTCGTGCAGGTCGGAGACGCGGAGCCTTCCGGTCCGGAACGGCTCGATCTCGGGGTAGAGCCAGCTAACGGGGTCCTTCACGAGGTGGGCCATCGGAACCTCCGCGCGCATCCTGACAGATCGAGGCGCGGAACGGTTTCGAGGAGAATCGAGGTGCCTCCCGGAGGCCACAATACATTTATGCAGACCTGACCCCATCCCATGTGACCCCATCTCATGGGCTCGCGCCGGGGGGGCGGGCTATGGCGAGGGGAGCGTCGCAGGGTCGCCGAGTAGGAGGTTCGGGTCGACGCGGGCGCCGCGCCAGCGGAAGCCGAAGTGAAGGTGCGGGCCGGTGACGCGGCCCGTCGCGCCCGAGAGGCCGAGGCGCTCGCCGCGCGCGACGCGCTGGCCGGCCTTCACGTCGATCCGCGAGAGGTGCATGTACATCGAGAGGAGCCCGCCGCCGTGGTCGACGAAGACGCTCTTGCCGGCGAAGAAGTGGTGGGCCGCGAGGACGACGAGGCCGCCCTCGGTCGCGAGGACGGGCGTCCCGACCTTCGCCCGGTAGTCGACTCCTCCGTGTGCGGAGCGGGGCTCGCCGTTGAAGAGTCGCCGCGTCCCGAAGTTGCGCGCGGGAGGGGCCTCGGCGAGCGGCGGCGCCAGCGGGAGGGAGAACGACGGGTTCGTCCGGAGCGAGAAGAGCGGGACGACCTGGCGGCGCTCGCGGGCGGCGCGGCGCCGGACCTTCTCGGAGACGCGGACCGTCCGCGGGTCTACGCGGAGGCTCTCGGTCGCGTAGGGCGGCGGGAGGACGCGGACGGACGCGGTCTCCCGCTTCCCCGCTCGGTCGCGGAAGACGGGGAAGAGCGCCTCACCCCGGTCGAGGTCGACCGGGTAGTAGCAGGCGCCGTCGCGCGGCTTCCAGCTCTCGTGCTCGTCGCCGCAGAGCTCGATCGCGTCCCCCGGCCAGCGGACGACGCCACCCGGGAGGACGTCGACGGCCAGCGCTTCCCGACCGGCGGCGGGGGCAGGGACGTGCGGCACCGGGGGAGGCTCGGCGAGGGTAAAGGAGCCACCGAGCGCGAGCGCGGCGGCGAGGACGGCGGCGGCGCGTCTCATGACTTCGCGATGAACCCCCATGGAGAGGCCTGCCGTGCGGCGAGGTCGAAGACCCCGCGCCGGGAGGCGTCGCCGCGCGCGGCGGGGCGAGCGACGGAGAGGAGCGTCTCGCGGTGCTCCCGGACGAGCCGCCGGACGGAGGCGCCGGCCGCCGCCTCGGCCAGTATCGGTCCCGACTCGAGCCCCATCTTCGCGAGCCAGGCTTCCCAGATCGCCTCGGCGACCGGCATCCCGCGGAACGTCACGTTCGGCATCGCGCGGAAGGCCGCGTCGAGCTTCTTCATCTTCCGCGCGAGCTCGTCGGGCTCTTCGAGCGGCTCGGTCTCGAACGGCGTGTGCGGCTTCGGGATGAAGGCGTTCACGCTCGGGACGAGCGTCCCGAGCCGTCCGCGCTTCCGCCCCTCCTCGAGCATCACGAGCCGCAGGTCGTCGACCATCCGGACGAGGTCGTCCACGTCCTCCTCGGTCTCCCCCGGGAGGCCGACCTGGAGGTAGAGCTTCAGGTTCGTGAAGCCGGCCCGCGCGACGAGCCGCACCTTCTCGCGGAGCATCTCGTCGGAGACCTTCTTGTTGATCGCGCGCCGGAGCCGCTCGTTCCCGGCCTCGGGGGCGATCGCGAGGGACTTCTCCCCCTGCCGCGCGAGGACCGAGAGAAGCTCCTCGGAGATCGCGTCGATCTTGATCGAGGAGAGCGCGATGTGGAAACCCATCCCCGAGAGTCCCCGGAGGATCGGGAGGATCTCGGGGTGGTCGGCGACGGCCGTCGCGATCAGGCCGACGCGGGACGTGAGCGGCCGGCACCGCTCGGCGACGGCCAGGATCGAGTCCGCGGGGACGCGCACCTGAGGCGCCATCGCGTAGGCGGCCCAGCAGAAGCGGCACATCTCGGAGCAGCCGCGGGCCACCTCTATCAGGAGCTTGTCGGAGAGCTCGGTGTGCGGCGTCAGGAGCGACGAGTGCGGAGGCTCGCGCCCCGGTCCGTCGGCGGCCCGGAGCTGGTCGACGACGATCCTCCCGTCCTCGGCCGAATCGGCCCGCTCGCCGTGCACCTCGGGGACGTAGAAGCCCTTCAGCCCGGCGAGACGCTCGAGCGCCGCGCGCCTCGGAAGGTCGGCCCGAAGGGTCCCGGCGATACCGGGCACGAGGCGCTCGCCGTCCCCCATCGCGAAGACGTCCACGTATGGGGTCAGCGGGAGCGGGTTGATTCGGGCGCAGTCGCCGCCGACGAGGACGATCGGGTCGCCGTCGCGACGCTCCTCCCGCCGGAGCGGGATGCGCGAGGCGGGGAGCATCCGGAGGAAGTGGACGTAGTCCATCTCCCACGAGATCGAGAAGGCGACGAGGGGGAAAGCGGCGAGGGGCTGCTCCCCCTCGAGCGTCCTCGGTCCCCGACCGCCGAGCTCGGCCTCGTCGTAGAAGAAGCGCTCGCAGGCCACGTCCTCTTCCCGGTTGAGGAGGCGATAGACCCACTGGAAGCCGAGGTTCGACATCCCGACCTCGTAGGAGTTCGGGAAGCCGAGCGCGACCCGGTGGCGCCCGCTCCGCGCGAACGTCTCGGTCGCCCTTTCCGAAGAGAGGAGCCTGCGCCGGCGGTCGGCCTGGGGAACGGTGCGCTGCTTCACGTCGTCGGCATCCTGCGAGGACATCTCATGCTAACCCGACGCTCCGAACGCCCCGCGAGAGCGGTCCCTGTCCCGCGCCTCGCCCCTTCCGGTACGATTCGGAGATCGCGCGGAAACCTTCGGGGCGCGTTCGACGTTTCGGGGAGTGAGAGGGACGCCATGTACTACGTCATCGGCGCAGACGGACAGCAATACGGACCAATCGACGAGCCCACGGTCCGAGGGTGGCTCGGAGAGGGGCGGGTCACCGCGACGAGCCTCTCGTTCAAGACGGGCGAGGCCCAGTGGGTACCGCTGCGCGACCGCCCCGAGCTCGGAGACGTCCTCGCGGCGCCGGCCGCTGCGGCCCCGCCCTACGCGCCGCCCGCCGGCCCGATGCCCGTGACGCCCGACGCGCCGAAGGACTGGCTCGTCACCCTTCTCCTCTCGATCTTCCTCGGCTCCTTCGGCGTCGACCGCTTCTACCTCGGGCACGTCGGACTCGGGATCGGCAAGCTGCTGACCTTTGGCGGCTGCGGCATCTGGTGGCTCATCGACGTCATCCTGATCGCGCTCGGAAACGTCACCGACGCGAAGGGCCGCCCGCTCGTCAAGAGCTGAGGGGAGACGCGAGGCGCGCGGCGACGAACTCCGCCGCGCGCTCCTCGGCCCAGTAACGGACCCGGAACGGGCTCGCCCCCGAGATGAAGCCGGTGTGCCCCCCGTGCCGCGTCCGGACGAGCCGGACGGCCCCCGAGGCGCGTGCGGCGACGCGGTCGAGCGTCTCGACGGGGAGGAACGGGTCGTCCTCGGCCGAGAGGCAGAGCGTCGGCGTGGCGACACGTCCGACCCACCCGATCGCGCTCGACTCGTCGTAGTAATGCTTCGCCCCGCGGAAGCCGTGGAGCGGGCCGGTGACGGCGTCGTCGAACTCGAAGAAGGTGCGCGCCCGCCGGAGCCGGCCGAGGTCGATCCGCGAGGCGAGATCGGGATGCCGGCGAAGGAGCTGCCGTGCCTTCGTCCGGAGGCCCCGGAGGAACGTCGCCGTGTAGACGGGGCCGAGACCTCCTTCCAGCTTCCGGGCGCCGGCCTCGAGGTCGAACGGGACCGAGATCGTCGACGCGGCGGCGACGAGCCCCTCCCCCGGATGCTCGCCCAGCCACTTGAGGAGGACGTTCCCGCCGAGCGAGACGCCGATCGCGCCGAGGGGGACGCCCGGCTCGGCGGCCGCGAGCGTCCGGACGAGATGGTCCAGGTCCGACGTCTCGCCCGAGTGGTAGAGGCGCCTCCCGCGGCTCGGGAGGTTCCTTCGAAGCGAGGGGAGGTCGCGCGCGCAGGAGCGGAAGTTCAGCGCGACCGCCCGAAGCGAGCGCCGCGCGAGGAGGGCGAGGAGCCCCTGCACGTAGACGGAGTGGGCGCTCCCCTCGAGCCCGTGGAGGAGGACGACGAGAGGGGTGCCGGGCGGCCCGTCGAGGCGGTCGAGGACGAGCTCGTCCCCGTCGGGTGTCGCGAGCGTCTCGCGCCGGAGCGGCACGAGGAGGCGCGGGCGCGTCAGCCGGCCCCAGAAGGTCTGGACGTGCCTCTGCCCCAGCGCGGGGGCGGGGCGGAACGGGGGGAGCGGCTCTTCGTGGGTCATCGGCGGGCGCGGCGGCGGCACCGAGTTTAGGCCCGGGACGCACGGGCGGCTCCCGGCTAACATCCCGCCTCCATGCCGCGCCCGCCGATGACC
>CAZWRQ010000041.1:0-24681 GCA_964636395.1 uncultured Holophagales bacterium | reverse complement strand
CAGCCTGGTAGCTCGTTGGGCTCATAACCCAAAGGTCGCAAGTTCAAATCTTGCCCCCGCAACCATTCAGAAGTCGAAGGGCGCCAGTCAGTTACGACCGGCGCCCTTCGTGTTTTCGGGTGCCATGGAGACGGAAATCGGCGGACTCACTCCACCCGGACCGCGAGCCCGAGGGGCCTATCGCCGCTTTCGAGCCTCGAGGAAGGCGATGTCTTCCGCGTCGCCTGGCGAGGAACGGCCCGCTTGCGCGAGCTTCTTCAGGCGCAGGAGATCCGCTTCCGAGGCGACTCTCCAGGCTTTCGTTCGGATCTTGAAGGTGGTCGCACGCCGGGCGAGCGCTGCCGCGGGCAGCGGGAAATCGAAGAGCAGGTCCACTCGCAGCCCCGTTCTCGGAGCGAGGAAGTACGCACTCGCGGGCGCGTCCAGGCGGAGCCGGCCGGCGGCCACCCGCCGGTTGGCAATCGTGGCTGTCACTTCGCCCTCGGCGCTGACTCTGGAAGCGAGCTCGAAGCCCCGGTCGTAGAAGGCGTCGACGAGCGGGCCGAGCGCTTCGCCGGGGCGGGAGATCAGGAAATCGAAGTCCCGCGTAACCCGCCGCGACCCAAGCATGACGAGGGCCATGCCGCCGACCAGGACGGGCTCCAGGGCGAGCCCGACGAGCGCCTCGACCACGCTTCCGACGGCGTCGAGATGCTCGGTCGGCTCCTTCATGTCAGCTTCGACGCTCGTAGAGACCCGGCAGCCGTTCGTTGAACGTCTTCATTCGCAGGAGCTCCCGCGCCTCCCCGCGAAGCTCCCGGACCGCCGCGGCGTAGAGGAGGTTCTCGACGAGGCGCCGCGCCGCGAGGAGTGAGCGCTGACGAGCCTGTCCGCCGAGCGATGCGATCTCATGACGCCGCTCCGGAGACAGGCGGCTCGCCCGGGCGCGTCCTCCGCGCCGCCCCATCGCACGGGCCATCGCTCTCACGTCCACGACCCCATTCTACTTGACGCTAAGCAGGCAGTCGTCCGGCCGGCCCTACGCCGAGCGCATACGGTGCGGGCTGGGACAATCTGTCGATGATCGCGGGCAAGCTCCAACGACTCCTGAGCCGCCTCCGCGGCGAAGCCGCCGCGGAGGCAGCCGACGACTTCGCGCCGATCGTCCGGGCGGTCGGCGCGCTCGAGGAAGACACCGCCTGGCTGTCTGACGCGGAGCTCCGCAAGCGCGCTGTCGCCTTGCGCGAGCGCGTGACGCGGGACGAGCCTGTCGAAGACCTGCTCGTTCCGTGGTTCGCACTGGCCCGGGAAGCGGCGCGGCGCGTTCTCGGGATGCGCCCCTTCGACGTCCAGATCCTCGGCGCCGCCGCGCTCCACGCGGGGCGGATCGTGGAGATGGAGACCGGCGAGGGGAAGACGCTCGCCGCCGTCCTCCCGGTGAGCCTCGAAGCGCTCGCCGGGCGCGGCGCCCACGTCCTGACCGCGAACGACTACCTCGCGCGCCGGGACGCCGCGTGGATGGGGCCGCTCTACGAAGCGCTCGGGCTCACGGTGGCGGCGATCACCCAGGGCTCGTCCCGCGACGAGCGCCGCGCTGCGTACGCGGCCGACGTCACATACCTCGGAGCGAACGAGGCCGGCTTCGACCTCCTGCGCGACCGGCTCGCGCGGCCGCCGGACGACGTCGTCCAGCGCCCGTATCACTTCGCACTCTTCGACGAGGCCGATTCCATCCTCATCGACGAGGCGCGCATCCCGCTCGTCATCGCCGGGGGAACCGGCATTCCCGACGGCTCCGCCGTTCGCCTCGCGGCAGAAGTGAAGGAGCTGAAGGACGGCCTCCATGTCGAGCGCGACCCTGACGCCCGGAACGTAAGGCTCACCGACGCCGGAGTGATGGAGCTCGAGAGGCGCCTCGGGTCGGGGAGCCTGTACGACGCCGAGAACACGCCTCTCCTCGCCGCCGCCAACGTCGCCCTCCACGCGCGCGCGCTCCTCGCCCGGGACGTCGACTACGTCGTGAAAGACGGTGCCGTTCGCCTCGTGGACGAGCTGAAGGGGCGCGTCGCGGATCGCCGACGCTGGCCGGACGGCATCCACACGGCGCTCGAGGCGAAGGAAGGGCTCCCGCTGACGCGAGAAGGGCGAGCCCTCGGGTCCATCACGCTCCAGGCCTTCGCCGCCCTCTATCCGAAGCTCTCGGGAATGACCGGAACGGCCGCCACGCAGGCCGAGGAGCTCCGCTCGATCTACGGTCTTCCCGTCGTCTTCGTTCCCCCGAACCGGCCCCGCATTCGCCTGGACCGGTCGGACCTCGTCTTCGCGCGGCGCAGGGACAAGGAGCGGGCCGCCGTGGAGGAGATCCGGCGCCTCCACGCCTCGGGGCGCCCGGTCCTCGTCGGGACGGCGAGCGTCGAGGAGTCGGAGAGGCTCGCGGCGCTCGTCCGCGGCGGCGGCGCCCCGTGCCGGGTCCTCAACGCGAAGAACGACGAGGAGGAAGCCGCCGTCATCGCGGAGGCGGGCGACGTCGGCGCCGTCACGATCTCGACGAACATGGCCGGGCGCGGCGTCGACATCCGCCTCGGCGGGGCGCGCGAGGAGAGGGCGGACGCGGTTCGGGCGCTCGGCGGCCTCTTCGTCCTCGGGACCAACCGGCACGAGGCGCGCCGCATCGACGACCAGCTGCGCGGCCGCGCGGGGAGGCAGGGAGACCCGGGCGAGTCGCGCTTCTTCGTGAGCCTCGAGGACGACCTCTTCGTGAAGCACGGCGCCGCCGACTCGTTGCCGCGTCCGCTGCGGGAGTGGGCGGAGAACGGCCCGGTCCGCGATCCGTCCGCGGGCGAGGCGATCGCCCACGCCCAGCGCGGAAGACCCTGCTTCGCTACGACCGGCTCCTGGAGAGCCAGCGGCAGATCTTCGCGGCGCGGCGGGACGAGGCGCCCACCGGCTTCCTCGAGCTCGCCGCCCCCGACCGGTGGGTGGCCGTTCGTGACGCCTTCGGCGAAGAGCTCGCGCTGCGCGTCGAGCGCGACCTGACGATCGCCTGGATCGACGCCCTCTGGTCCGATCACCTCGAGAACGTCGCGGAGCTGCGGGAGGGAATCTCCCTCCGGACGCTCGGGACGCAGGACCCTCTCGCCGAGTACCAGCGGGCGATCGTCGCTCTCTTCGCCGACCTCCTCCGCGAGCTCGACGCGCGAGTCGCCGGGACGTTCGAGACGGCTGAGATCACCGCCGACGGAGTCGACCTCGGCCGCGAGGGCCTCGCGAGCCCCTCCTCCACCTGGACCTACCTGGTCAACGACCAGCCGTTCGGCTCGACGATGGAGCGGATGGCGAAGAACCTGGTCCGTTTCGCGAAGGGGATGCTGCGGCCGGAGTAGGGCCGGGGCGGGGAGCGTTCTTCTTCAACGTCTGAACTGCCTGCCGTACGACAGCCTCTACATCAGCCATGACCGCGTCGGAACGGCGATCGCCGCCTCGACCGGTCCCTCGGTCCGGACGTCGTGTCGACGGAGCGCGCGTTCGGAGGCCGCGCCACAGGGCGAAGCAGCTATGTGTCGCGGTTGCGCAGGGTTGTCGAGCGGATGCGCGCTTCGAACCGTTCGAGGATGGCCTCTGTGATGTGGACCGGGTTGGAGCTGCGGATGGCCCGAGCCGTCGAGATAGCCGCCTCCACCGTCAGCTCTCGCTTGGAGACGAGCTCGACCATCAGTTCCAGCCCCCATCGGACCGAAACTCCCGCCTGCGCGCACGCGCGACGCAGGGTCTTGTCGTTCGTCACGCAGGTGAAGCCCCCCGTCCTCGCCAGAAGCAAGCAGAGCTCGTCCTCGAAGGAGAGGGAGCCCCGGCGAGAGGATGCGGCGGACAACTCCTCGAGGGTCGGATCGAGCAGAGTGATGCCCAGCCTGTCGCAGTCGTCCCGGGTCAGCTGCCGAACCTCCTCGAGGACCGGAAGAGGCACGAGGATGGAGCCCAGGTGCCGAACCGCGAGAGCGAGGATTGAGCTGTCCGAGAGCGCGTAGTCGATGAGGACGTTCGCATCGACGATCAGGAGAATCGAACCCGCCGGTGGCTCCGACGCCCTCATCCGAACCAGGAGGATGCGAGGTCCCGCATCTCTCCCACCCCTATTCCGAGGATCTCCGCGCCGCGCGCAAGCGTGATGACTTCGCGCTCGACAGCGCGCCGGACCAGGAGGCGGAGGCGGTCTTCCGCGAAATCAGTAGGGGACAGCCGATCGGGCTCGTCCGCCGCGCGCTCCGTGGCGGCGCGAAAGGCATCCGCCCCAAGGGCCTCCGGCTCGTCCGCCTTCTGCAGGGTGTGCCCGAACCTCTGGGCATATGGGGCCTGGAACCGAGCCCAGACCTTCTTCCCGAAGCTCGGGTTCTCGGACAGGCGATAGAGCACGGTCCGGTAGCTCACTCGGAAGATCCTCTTGAGCTTCAGGACCCGATCCACGAAGCCAAGGCCCCCGCTTGCTGCCCACTCCTTCTCGAAGGCGCCCTCCGGGAGAAGCAGGTGCGCGGCGAAGGTGTCGGCCTCCTTCTCTTCGCCCGGACGTTCCCCACCGTCGGCTGCGTCGTAGGCATCCAGGTGGAGGAGGAGATGCCCCAGCTCGTGGGCCGCGGTGAAGATCCAGCGCTCCACGGCGATCCGTTCCCAGGTGTTCACGACGATTGCGGGCCCCCCGTCCTCCCTGGCGACGGAAAGCCCGAAGAATGCATCCGAGGCGATCTTGATCGAGAGGACCTTCACGCCGGCGGACTCGAGCAGGCCGCAGATATCCCGGATAGGCTCGTCCTGATCCAGGTCGAGGGCTTCCCTCACCGCCCGAGCCAGATTCTCAGGCGAGGCCTTTCCGCCACGCCCACGCCGCATGAGGTCCGCCAGCTCGAAGGGCTTCCGGTCCGCGAGTAGCTCCTCGAGCTGGGAGAAGTTCGAGAGCCAGCCGGCGACCTGCGCGAGGACCTGCTCGCGCGAGTTCAAGCGCTTCAGCGATCGAAAGCGCACCAGGGACAGGTGCGGCACGGGCCGGACGAGTGAGACGAGGCTCACGCCCAGCGCACGCGCCACATCCTGGAGAGTGCTGCTCCGGGGCGAAGACCCGCCAATCTCGATCTTCCGGTAGCCCAGGCGACTCATCCCGGCCTGCTCGGCGAGCTCAGCCTGCGACCAGCCGCGGGCTTCCCGGAGGCGGCGGAGATTCGCAGCGAGAGTAGCGCGAGGCATTTCCATGCCTGAAACTAGACTCCGAAACCGCAACTGTCAAGGAGTATACCTTTCAGAGTTCCCACCCGCGGACGGGAAGAGCCAGTCCTCCGACGGCATTGCAGCCGCGCTCGACGCAGCCGTGTCCCGTGGCGACCGACTTCACGGTGCCGGTCCCCGCGACTGCCGCCCACTTATGTCCCGTCCGTCAGGAGCTTCCGACGCGTTACGGACCGATGAGACCGCCGAAGCCGAGGCGCGAGAGGGAGCCGGTGACGGGAGAAAGCGCGCTCATGCGCGTCGCGGCCGCACGAACGGCGCGCGTGAGCGCCGCTTCGAGCGCGTCGCCGATCGGGGCTCCCACAGCCGTGAAGTCGAGGTCCTCGGAGAAGCGGTACGCGTCGCCGAAGTACACCTTCTTGAGGGCCGTGCCTCCCTTGAAGACGAGGGTCGAGGCGAGCGAGGCTTCTGCCGCCAGCGCCTCGAGGAGATAGCCCTGCGCGAAATCCCGCTCGATCACGCCGAGGATCACGCCCGACTGTCGGGCCACGCGCGCGAGGAGCTTCTGGAGCGGCGTCATGCGGGCGTGAGGTTGTCGACGAGCGACCACGATGCGACGCGGTGCCCCGTCTTCGGGCGCGTCGGGTCGAGGACACGCACGCCCTCGGCGGGCACGGCGCGGAGCGGCTCCAGCGTCGCGGCGTCGATCCCCGCGCGCTCGAGGCTGTAGCCGAGACGCTTCGCGACCGCGCCGGCGCCGATCGCGACGCCGTAGCGAACGAGCTTCGGGACATCGAGGGACGCCATGTGCTCTTCGAGGACGCCCAGCGCCTCGCCGAGTCCGCCGAAGTGACGCGGCGAGACGAAGAGCTCGAGGACGGTTCGCTCGCGGTCGGTGATGGGCGTCTTGAAGCGCTCGTCGAGCCAGATCTCCTCGATGCCGAAGAACCGCGTCGGGTTCACTGTGACGTACTCGACCGTCGTCGAGCCCACGGTCCAGGTGTGGCGGGCGCCCGTGCGGCCGCCGTGCCGCATCGTCGGCAGGACGATCCGACGGGGCGTCATCGCCGTTACGGTGCGGGGGATCTGGTCGGTCAGGTGGTGGTGGTTCAGGGCAGACCAGTGGCTGATGGCCGACGGCATGACGAGCGCCGTCGCGATCGCGAACGCGGGGAGCTCGATGCCGCCGGGCACGCTTCCAGTCGTCGCGTAGAGACCTCGGCGGAGACGCATGATCCACCCAGCCTTGGCGAGCGCCGTGAGAGTCACGAGCACCGAACCCGGGCTCAACCCAAGGAGCCGTCCCTTGGCGTGGGCCTCCGCTGTGGTGAACAGGAAGCGTCCGTCTTCCACCAGCGTCTGCACGAGCTTGACGCCCTTCGTCCGACCGTACTGCTCCATGCCGCTCATGCTCGCGAGAGGATACTTCTAACTGCGTAACTTAGCTCGGAGTTAAGTTACGAAGGCCGAAGTATCGCGTCCCGATCGCGCTGGAGTTCCAGGCGGGCCACGCGGGCGGATCGTGGAGATGGAGACCGGCGAGGGGAAGACGCTCGCCGCCGTCATCGCGGAGGCGGGCGACGTCGGCGCCGTCACGATCTCGACGAACATGGCCGGGCGCGGCGTCGACATCCGCCTCGGCGGGGCGCGCGAGGAGAGGGCGGACGCGGTTCGGGCGCTCGGCGGCCTCTTCGTCCTCGGGACCAACCGGCACGAGGCGCGCCGCATCGACGACCAGCTGCGCGGCCGCGCGGGGAGGCAGGGAGACCCGGGCGAGTCGCGCTTCTTCGTGAGCCTCGAGGACGACCTCTTCGTGAAGCACGGCGCGGCCGACTCGTTGCCGCGTCCCCTGCGGGAGTGGGCGGAGAGCGGCCCGGTCCGCGATCCGGCCGCGGGCAAGGCGATCGCCCACGCCCAGCGCGTCATCGAGGGTCAGAACCTGGAGATCCGGAAGACCCTGCTTCGCTACGACCGGCTCCTCGAGACCCAGCGGCAGATCTTCGCGGCGCGGCGGGACGAAGCTCCCGCCGGCTTCCTCGAGCTCGCCGCCCCCGACCGGTGGGCCGCCGTTCGGGACGCCTTCGGCGAAGAGCTCGCGCTGCGCGTCGAGCGCGACCTGACGATCGCCTGGATCGACGCCCTCTGGTCCGATCACCTCGAGAACGTCGCGGAGCTGCGGGAGGGAATCTCCCTCCGGACGCTCGGGACGCAGGACCCTCTCGCCGAGTACCAGCGGGCGATCGTCGCTCTCTTCGCCGACCTCCTCCGCGAGCTCGACGCGCGAGTCGCCGGGACGTTCGAGACGGCTGAGATCACCGCCGACGGAGTCGACCTCGGCCGCGAGGGCCTCGCGAGCCCCTCCTCCACCTGGACCTACCTGGTCAACGACCAGCCCTTCGGCTCGACGATGGAGCGGATGGCGAAGAACCTGGTCCGCTTCGCGAAGGGGATGCTGCGGCCGGAGTAGTGTGGGGGCGGGAGTAGAGTTCAGCCCTTGCGCTTGTCCGGATTGTGAAAACACACGGCCCGTGTGTATCATGAGTGTGACCATGCGCGCCGACCCACTCACCCCAAAACAGCGGCAGTTCTACCGTCACCTCGTGGCGTTCATCCGCGAGAACGGCTACCCCCCGACGGTCCGGGAGCTCTGCGGTCTGGCGGGGTTTAGATCGACCCGAACCGTGACTCAGTACCTAGATTCGCTTCAGGCAGCCGGTGTGATCACTCGTGAGGGAGGCGGCTCAAGGAACATCCGCCTGAAGGTCTCTGCCAGGGACGTGTCGAACGGGATAGTGATGGTTCCCGTCGTCGGCCGGGTCGCAGCGGGGCAGCCGATCCTTGCCGAGGAGAACTTCGTCGACGAAATCGCTGTCTCGAGGTCGATTGCGCGTGGGCCGAGCCGTTACTTCTTCCTTGAGGTCCACGGCGATTCGATGGACCTGGCAGGAATCGAAGACGGCGGATTCGTTCTCGTTCGCCAGCAGGAATCGGGAGCAGATAGCGAGATCGTCGTCGCTCTCATCGACGACAGCGCCACGGTCAAGAAGCTGCGCATAGCAGAGACAACCGCGATCCTTCAGCCACACTCATCGAAACCCAGCAACAAGCCCATCGTGGTCGGCCGCGACTTTCGCATTCAGGGAGTAGTCGTCGCGGCATTCCACCGGGCAGAACTCTACCCATCTGAGCCATGAAGCTAAGAGACCGCTTCGCGAGAATTTGTCCCGTCTTCACTCGGACGATCGCATGAAGGCTGTTGCGGCCCGCACCGCGGGGGATCTGTACCAGGGACGGTTCTTCTGGCTGCAGGCCCTTGCGCTGTTGGACCCCACGAATCATGTCCGTGAAGTCCGCTACGAAGCCGACGGCCCGCGCGGCTTCGATGACGTTGTGACGATCTACGACACACCGGTCGTCGACATGCAGGGCGGCGATATTCTCGCGGAGTACTTTCAGCTCAAGTACCACGTGACCATGGCGGGCGCCTTCACATGGAAGGCGCTGCATTCTCCTGCGTTCGTGAATACGAAGGAGCAGACGCTTCTCAGCGCTCTCAAGCGTGCGGCCGAACAGGTCGATGTGCCGCTGGAACAAGCGCGGTTCCACGCTGTGAGTCCTTGGCCTATACACCCTGACGACGAGCTCGCGGCACTCGTCCGTGAGCGTGCCCTCGATCTCGAGCGGCTCGCCGAGGGGGGTGACAGGAGCCAGAACGGCACTATCCGACGAACATGGCGCGACCACCTCGGCCTCACGGCAGACGATGAACTCTTCAGGCTATTGCGAAGTCTCCGGATCTCGACCCAGCCTGACCTCACTGGGTCGCTCGAACGTCTCAACGTGTACCTGAAAGCGGCCGGCCTCAAGCGGGTCGATACCGCCAAGCTCAACAACCCTTATGACGATCTTCGAGTGCAGCTCACCGTGCGGGGGCAGGTTAGCTTCACCCGGGAAAGTCTCGTCGAAGTGCTCGACCGCGAGCAGCTTTGGGCTGGATCGTCGCCGAGGGCGCGAGTGGCGATTCGTTCCTTCGAGCGCGGCGCTGATGTGGGCGATGTCAGGCACGATATTCGGCTCGATGCGATCTTCGGGGGGAAGCGCTTGCTGGCGCCGGAGCGATGGCGAACGGAAGTAGTTCCTGAGGTCACGAGCGCACTGACCGCTCTCAAGCCCGGCAGCTCCATCGAACTTCACCTCAACGCGCACGCAACCATCGCCTTCCTTGCGGGTTACACGCTCGACTCCAAGTCCGGCGTCGAGACTGTTCCAGTGCAGCGGACAGGAGGGCGACTGGTTCCTTGGGATGGTGCTGGTAGCGGGTCAGCAGGGCCAGGCGACCTGTGGGATATTGAAATGGCCTCTCGCGGAAGTGGGGAGATCGCGGTCGCAGTAAGCGTCACCCACGCGATCAGCGAAGACGTTAAGAATTATGTACGCCGATCGCTGCCGTCGGTCACAGATGTCGTCTCCGTCGTTGTGCGGCCCGCGCCGTCTAGTACCGCCGTGATGCACGGTGCCCATGCGCTCGGCCTCGCTCAGGAACTCGCCAGAGCAGTCAGGGAGTTGAGGGCCGATGGGAAGATGCTTCACCTGTTCGTTGCCGCTCCGAACGCGTTGACGTTCTACCTGGGCCAGCTGGGCCGGGCCTTCGGAAGACTCACGTTTTATGAGCATGATTTCGAGGCTCCGACCCGCGACGCGTACTTCCCGTCGTTATCGTTTCCCCTTGGTCCTCCCAACCCCCCTTCTTAGGTGCACAGCATGAAGCTCCCCAGCTACTTCGACGACTTCCTTGCGGACATCCGGCTCACGAAGTACCAGGTCGACGACCTCAAGACCGGCCACAAGACGCTTCGCGACCGCCTCGAAAGCGATCCGGACTTGGCCCCTATCCTGGTCTCGACATTCTTGCAGGGCAGTTACCGGCGCTCGACGGCCGTTCGCCCGAAGGGCGATCAGCGCGCCGATGTCGACGTGATCATTGTGACCACGCTCGACTCGAACGCCGTCACACCGGACGAGGCGATGAAGAAGTTCGTGCCCTTCTTCGAGAAGTACTACAAGGGTAAGTACAAGCTCCAGGGGCGCTCGATCTGTATCGAGCTTCCGTACGTGGACCTGGACGCTGTCATCACGGCGGCGCCCTCGGAGGCTGTTCGAGAGATCCTGAAGGCTAAGAGCGTGACGACAGAGGACGCCCTGATCGAGACGCCTGACTGGCGGCTCGTGAGAACGTGGGTGGCGCCCGAAGAGCGCTTCGGCGGTCTGATCAAGCTCATGGAGGCATCGAAGACGGAGCCCGAGTGGAAGACGGAGCCGCTCCTTATCCCGGACCGGGACGCAAGAAAGTGGAAGCGCACTGACCCCCTCCGACAGATCCAGTGGACCAGGGACAAGAACAAGAAGACCGATGGGAATTACATCAACGTCGTGAAGGCTCTCAAGTGGTGGCGGCGCGTCTCGGCGATGGGAGAGCAGCCGAAGGGGTATCCCGTCGAGCATCTCATCGGCGCCAGCTGCCCTGACGGAATCGCCACGGTCGCGGATGGCGTGACGGAGACGCTGGAGACCATCGTCAGTACCTACGGGGCGTTTGCCGCAACGAAGACCGTACCCTTCCTTGGAGACCACGGGGTGCCGGAGCACAACGTCTTCCAGCGCGTGACGGGGGACGAATTCGCCGTCCTCTTCGAGAAGGCGAAAGACGCCGCACGCATAGCGCGCCAGGCACTAGACAGCGCCGACGTTGCAGAGAGTGCGGCGCTTTGGCGCAGCCTCTTCGGAGACAAGTTCCCCTCGCCGCCGGAACAGGAGAACGCGGAGAAGGGAGGCGGCTTTACGCCGAGAACCGCTCCGTCCGTGATTGGCGGAGGGCGTTACGCGTAGATGGATCCGTCGGACGAGCTGCGGCGCGGTCGACGGGCTCTGGAGGGGCTCCTGGGTGTGGAGCTTCTGTCGGCGCTCGCATGGCATGAGGAAGTCGGGGCCTTTGCCCTCCGATTCCGTATTGACCTAGCCGACGGGTACGACGGGGCTCTGCCATCCGCTACGGAATGGTATGCATTGATCGAGCCGACGTATCCGTTCGGGGACATCAGCGTCGTTCCGGCCCGAGAGGGAGGCATCGAAGCGACATACCAGCACCAGCGGCGGAACCGCTTGAATGCGGAGCGACCCTGGCGCACTGGGAAGGTCTGCGTGCAGACCCCGATGGCCGTGAAGGAACGGGCTGCTTTCGACTTGGAACCATACGAACCCGAAAAGCGATTGCGCTGGACTATCGAACGGACACGCGAGTGGATCAAGGACGCTAGTGCGGGAAGCCTGGTTCGCCCAGGAGACCCCTTCGAGCTGCCGGACTTTCCGTTCCGATCCCGCACGTCCGTCATGTTTTTCGAAGGGCCCGCGGAACTCGCAGCGTGGAGGGGGCGACCAGAGCGGTTCGGTCTCACCGAGTACGTCGTTCTCTCGGAGGTCCCGGACCAACTCGTGGTCACCGCATTCAGCACGTTGGGGGGTGGACCGATTTTCCAGCCGCCTTGGGGGACCGCGATAGCAGGAATCACAAGGAAGCGGCGCGGCTGCTGGCTGCGAATGGACAGCGTGCCGGTCCTTACACCCTGGGCATCGCCAGAAACGTGGGGAGACCTCTCGGCGATTCTCGCCTCCCAGAACATCAATGTCGCTGAAGTGCTTCAGCGCCTCGCGCCGCATATCCGCGATGAGCTGCCGCATATCGCGCTACTAGGATTTCCGATTCCGGCCGTGATCGATGGGCAGGCCGTGAAGATGCACTGGGTCGCGATCGAGCTTCCGACGCTGTCGATGGCCCCTCAGCCGGGATTCCGCCCGACGGAGGCGAGTCGCTGGTTGCACGACCGCGTCGCTGCATTCGGGGCGTCGAACGAAGTTGCGTGGGCTCCGTCGCAGAACTGGCATCCGGACGAGCTGGCGTCCCGTGGTCGTCTCGACACCGTACTTCGCGCGAGCCGAATTCTCCTCATCGGTGCTGGCGCCGTTGGTGCCGCCATCTCCGAGCTGCTGGTGCGTGGCGGTGTGACCGACATTCTCATCGTCGATGGCGACCTACTCGCTGCAGGGAACCTGATTCGTCATACGTTGACGCTGCGGGAGGTCGGGCAGGCGAAGGCGCGCGCCCTCGCGGACCGACTGAACGCGGCCTCGCCGCACTCGAAGATCGAAGCACTCGCAGAAGAATTCCCGCCGCGATCCCGGGAGCATGACGGGCGCCTTCGCGAGTGCAACGTCGTGCTCGATTGCACCGGGAGCGATGCCGTCCTCCATGCGCTCAATGCATTCGAGTGGGGGGGAGAGCGCCTCTTTGTCTCTATTAGCGTGGGCTTTGAGGCTCGCAGGATGTTCGTCTTCACCGCGACGGCAGAGCAGTTCCCGCACCTGGAGTTTCAGAAGGCACTCGGGCCATGGCTGATGAAGGAGCGCGTCGAGCAGGGCGGTAGAGCCTTACCGCGCGAAGGCACGGGATGCTGGAACGCTGTGTTCCCGGCGGCGCCACAGGAGATGAGCCTCATGTGCGCAGCGGCTATCTGGGAGCTCGAACGCGCGTGTACCAACGCGGGTAGTGCTCCGAAGCTCAGCGTGTTGGAGCGAGGCGGCGGTGATGATGCGAGCCACGTGCTCCGCCAAGCGGTCGTCGATGGCTGAGCGGTCCTTCAGCACGCGAGATGGCCGATTCGTTCTGCGAATCGGTGATCGGCAGCTTCGGAGACTCGATCGGCTCCGGTCTCGCGCTGATGCCTGTGAGACCGGTGGCATTCTGATCGGCCGCTACGACACGCTTCATCGAACGGCAACCGTTGAACGCGTCAGCGGCCCGCCAGCTGATTCCCGAGCGGGACGACTGTGGTTCTACCGAGGGGTCGCCGGGCTTCAGAAGCTACTCGATCGTCTGTGGCGGAGCGACGAGTCGCACTATTTGGGGGAATGGCACCATCATCCCGCTCCGGACACGACGCCGAGTGCTCAGGACTTGCGCCAACTTCGCGAGATCGCGTCGGATCCATCGTACCGCTGTCCGGAGCCTATCCTCCTCATCGTGGGTACGGGCCATCCGATCGAGTGTTCCCTCCGGGTCCTGGTTGTCTTATCGAAAGGGGCTCCGCTAGCCTTAACGCGGGCTGAGGGCCTCACGCAGGCGGGACTGCCCAGTCTCCTGGAAGGTCGGCACCACCCTCAAGCGCATTGCGCCTCCGGAAGCGAAGAAGGGTCGGCGTCGCCACGATTCGGCCGGCGACGAGAGCCTCACCGGCCGAAAGGCCGAATACCCTTTCGATCAACTGCTCAGAAGCCAAATTGAACGTGTCTAGTGGTCCCCGTCATACAGACGTGATCTTATTCAGCGTTGCGCGGGCTCGCTTGACCTTCTCCAGGATGTCGCAGGCTCTGGCGGTCCACACGAAGGGCCGCGGATCGTTGTTGTGAGCGTCCAGATAGGCGTGAATGGCGCCGACAAGATCCTCCACGGACGAGAAGGCGGCTCGACGCAGGGCCTTCTCAGAGAGGTCTCGGAAGAACCTCTCGACCATGTTCAACCACGAGGCGCTCGTCGGGGTGAAGTGCATCTGGAACCGAGGGCGACGCGCGATCCACGTCTGTACTCGAGGGTGCTTGTGGGTTGCGTAGTTGTCGGCGATCACGTGGATCTTCGTGGGCGGCGGGGTCTCGCGGTCGAGCAGCTGCAGGAAGGCGAGCCATTCCTGATGTCGGTGCCGCGGCATGCAGACGCCAATGACGTGACCAGTGCTGACGTTGAGCGCGGCGAAGAGAGTGGTCGTGCCGTGCCTCTTGTAGTCGTGGGTCATCGTTCCGCAGCGGCCGCGCTTGAGCGGCAGACCGGGCTGGGTGCGGTCGAGTGCCTGGATCTGGCTCTTCTCGTCCGCGCAGAAGACGACCGCATGCTCGGGCGGGTGCAGGTACAGGCCCACGATCTCTTCGAGCTTCTCGGCAAAGAGCGGATCGTTGCTGACCTTGAACGTCTTGAAGAGGTGGGGCTTGAGTCCATGAGCACGCCAGATGCGGCCGATCGTCGCCTCGCTTACGCCGGTCGCCCTGGCCATCGTGGTGCGGCTCCAGTGAGTCTGGCCCGGAGGCGTCTCCGTCGTCGTCTTGCGGACGATCGCTGCTACCTTGGCCCGCGAGTACTTCTTCCTTCGCCCGGGGCGCGCTGCGTCCTTCTCGATGCCAGCGAAGCCGTCCTCGGAGAAGCGTGTCCGCCACTTGCCGACCGTGCCGCGGGCGAGCCGCAGCTTCTTCGCGATCTCACGATTCTCGACTCCGTCCCCAGCGAGCAGAACAACGCTCGCCCGAAGCACGAGGCGGACCGGTGTGCGCGGGCTGCGGACAAGTCTTTCCAAAGTCTGGCGCTGCTCCGGGGCCAGGTTGATCTCGGCTGCACGTCGTATGGCCGTTTCCTCCCCGGAGAAGATACCGGGTCGGAGCGGATAAGTTCACGGAAATGCGACGGGGACCACTAGCACATGAGCCGCGTCCGTACGACTGTTCGGTTTGAGTATTGCGCGACCCAGGAACAGCGCCCGCTCCTGTTGTAGTCCTCGATGAGATCCTTCCATCGGGCCAGCTGCTCGCGCTCGTGCTCTTCCTCGTAGCCCGTCCCCTCGACTCCGATGAAGATGTGGGTGGAGCGAGTGGTTCCTTCGGCATTGTACCGGTCGACCATCTCCTGCAGCGACGGTACGACCGACATGAAGATGTCGAGGTCAGCGCTCGCCCACGGGAGCGTTGCCACCTCGTAGTAGGGATGGAGGTTGATGTCCACGGGAACGCCGGGGTCGATCAAACGGAGAAGCTGCGACACTTCGTTCTGGAACCCGGCCAGGCTCTTCGCGTCGTTGCCGTCCCTGGACTCGGAATCCTCGAGGTAGAGCTCGGGAAGGAAGACGAGGTTCAAGTCCAGCCCGAAGATGTACGCTGCGGGTTTCCGGTCCGCGTCGCGGCTCCTGTTGAACTGCCGGAGCTTCGCGTTGAATCGCTCGAGCTCGCCCCGCGTGTCCTTCCCGAGGATCTTCGCGGAGCGCGGCGAGAACGTCTCCACGCCGAAGATGAAGTGGACCGGGAAGGGCAGCGCACGACCCGCCAGGCTCTCGAGGAGGTCTGGTGGCGCGTCCTTCTCCCTGGAGTTCAGGGAGACGCGGTTCACGCGCTCATCCGGGACGAACGTCCGGAGGATGTGGTCGAGGGTGGCGCGCGAGAACTCCTCCGGGTTAGTGACGTTTCCCTGGTTGTAGACGACGGGGTGATAGGGGCCGTCGATGACGCTCAGGAACTCGTGGTGCTGGCGGTCGAACTCCCGGACGTTCCACGCCGGCGACACGCGTTCGGAGCGGCCGACGCCGCAGAAGGCGCACCGATACGGGCAATCGCCGAGCTCGTTCCCGAGGTTGTAGACGGGCCTGAGGCCGAGGTGATCCCTTCGAAGGGTGAAGCTCGCGGTGAGGGGGTCGGTCATCTCCTGGCCTGTCGAGTCCGTTTCCCTGCCGGGGCGTGGATCTTCGTCGCGTTCAGTTGTGGGGGAAGTAGATCACGCGGTCGCTGAAGTGCTCGAGATAGTAGTTGCTCAGGACTCGAATCGAGAGCGCATCGGCGCACGCCTCGGTCCGGCGCGCGCGCTCGAGGGAATCGGAAACCGCGGCCGGCCGCCAGCCTCTGGCCTTCGCAGCACCGAAGAAGCGACGGTGATAAGAGCGCCAGAGAGAGCTCTTCGGGAAGTAGACTGCCCCGAGCAGGTCGGCGCGCTCGGCGGTCGAGGACCCGCGCGGCACCTCGACGTACTGAAGGATGGGGAGGCTCCCGATGATCACTTCAACGAGGGTCTCGACGCAGAAGGCGTCGAGGAAGTCCTGGGTCGGGTCTGCGGGGAGGTTCTGCATGCAGAAGGTGTCGAAGTCGCAGAGCAGGAGGTCGGTTCGCCCATCGCCGTTCTCCACGACGACGTCGTTGCCCAGGTTGCTGTTCAGGATTCCCCGGAAGCCGCCGGCGAAGTGCATGCCGCTGAGGAGGCGCGACTTCCCCTCCACGTAGGCCCACAGATTGATGCCGCGGAGCCCGATCTCGGAACCGACCGGCTGGCGTCCGATCTCCGACGCACCCCGGCGCTGCGCCTCGATGAGCTCGGCCACGGTACAGCCTGGATCGTCGAGATGGCTCTCGATCCTGCGCTCGCCCCTGACGCCCGCCACCAGGCAATAGCCGAGCAGGGCGCCCGCTTCCCGGTACTCCCACACCGACAGCGGCGTCGCCTGGAATGCGACGGAGTGCTTTCGCGCGAAGCAGTGACCGAGGATCTCGCGCGTGACGCCTTCCGCCGTCATCACGCCGAACGGCACCGTCGTCCGTTCGATGCGCCCGCTGCCGAAAGGCAGGTACTCGAACGGGAAGCGTTCCGCCGTGGGGTCCGGACGGCAGCCCTTCAGCTGGAGGGAATGATCCCGGAGGATCGCCGATCGGGCGCCGCTCCGTTTCGCGTCGAGGGCGGGCCGGGCGTCGGGAGAGAGCCTCGCGTACGTCGTGAGTCCTTCCGAGAGCTCCAGCGGCAGGGACACTTCCTCCGGGAGGAACTCCTGGTTGGCAAGAAGGAAGTCGCGTTCGTGCTCGCGGAGAAGGTCGGCGTGCGCGATCGCGAAGCTCCGCGCGGTGGTCGGGTTGGCCGGACATCTCCAGAGAGAGACCGTCTCGGCGAGATCGACCGAAAACCGTCGGTCTTCGGGGTCAGACGAGCCCTTGAAGTCCATGCCGCTCGTGCTCACCGGCTCATGAAGGGGCGCATGATCGGCACCGCCGCGTAAGGGGCGGGGTACTCCAGCGCGCCGCGGAGCCCCTTCTCGGCTGTGTGCTGCGCGTCATCGCGCTCGCCGAGGTCGACGAAGGTGCTTCCCAGGACGAGGTAGCGGACGCCGGCCCTGAGGCAGGTGCGGATCGCGTCTTCCGGCGAGCAGATGATCGGCTCCCTGTCGTTGAACGACGTGTTCAGGACGGCCGGCACGCCCGTGAGGAGCTCGAACTCGCGCAGCAGCCGGTGGTACTCCGGGTTCGTCTTCTCGTCGACGCGCTGCAGCCGGCACGTGCCGTCGACGTGGGTAACCGCCGGGATCTTCCCCAGCTTGTCGGGACGGACTCGACGGGCGATGAGCATGAAGGAGTCCGCCGGGCTGGGTCTCGACACGTCGAACCACTCTGCGGCCTTCTCGGTCAGGACGCTCGCGGCGAAGGGCCGGAAGTACTCACGGTGCTTCACCTTGTCGTTGATGAGGTGGACGATGTCCGCACGGCGCGGATCCGCCAGGATGCTGCGGTTCCCGAGCGCCCTCGGGCCGAACTCCATCCGGTTCTGGAACCAGGCGACGATCTCGCCATTCGCGATCAGCTCTGCCGCGCGGGCCGCCGCCTCGTCGAACCCGAGCTCCCTGGCCTCGACCTCAGCCTGGCCTTCCAGCGCAGCTGAGACGGCAGTGGCCGGGAAGTCCGGGCCGAGGAAGACATGGTCGAGGACCTGCCCGCGTTCCTGCCCGAGCATGTGGTTCCAGACGTAGTACGCCGCACCGAGGGCGGTTCCGGCGTCGTTCGCCGCCGGCTGGATGAACACCTCGTCGAATGGTCCCTGCTCCACGAGGGCCCTGTTCGCGACGCAGTTCAGGGCCACCCCGCCCGCAAAGCAGAGCTTGCTCAGACCCGTGGCCCTGTGGAGGTAGGTGCCAAACGCCAGGAACGCCTCCGTCGTCAGCCTCTGAAGGGCGGCGGCGACGTCCTCGTGCCGGTCTTCGATCTCCTCTTCTTCGGAACGGTGCGGCCCGAAGAGGCGCTCGAATCCGCCGTACTTGTCCACCCGGAGCTGGAGAATGCGGGGGTCGACTGCGAAGTTGCCGTCTTCGTCCCACGACACGAACGAACGCAGGGCCCGGTAGTACCGGTCGGGGTCACCGTAGCCGGCGAGCCCCATCACCTTCCACTGCCCGTACTCGCCGAAGCCGAGGAACCGGGACATCTTGGTCCAGAGCAGTCCGAGCGAGGCGGGGTAGGTGAGCTCCTTGACGACCTCGAGCTTGCTGCCGAGGCCCTTCCCGAACCACGTCGTCGTGGCTTCGCCGATCCCGTCGACGCTGAGGACGGCGGATTCCTCGAAAGGCGAGACGAAGAAGGCGCTGGCGGCATGGCAGCGGTGGTGCTCGAGCCAGTGAAATCGATTGCTGACGTCGTCGCCGAGGAGGTCGCCCAGGACCTTCGGCACGGAGAGGAGCAGCTCCTGGAAGAGCTCTTCCGTCTCCTGGCTCCCCGCGACGCCCTCGAAGACCTCCTCGTCGATCCCCACGTTGTGCCTGAGGCGCTTGTAGGGAACGAACGAATAGCCGATATGGGCGACGTCCTTCGCGGTGATTCCAGCCTGAGAGAGGCAGGACAGGATGCTCCGAGTCGGTATCTCGTCGGGGTTCTTCAGGTCGGCAACCTTTCCGTGCCGGACCCGGTTGAAACGCTCCTCTTCCACGGCCGCGACGATCCGGCCGTCCTTGATGAGGCACGCGGCCGGCTCGTGATAGGCGGAGTTGATTCCGAGGATGTACACGGCTGTCTCCCTCTCCCACCGTTCCCGATGGCAAGGGCGGATGCCTGCGAGGCTATCCGGGTCGTCGCCGGCGGGACTCCGGGAATGATCACGCCCCAAGTCACGCAAGAGCGATGCCGATCGGGACCCTCCTCAGGGGCGCTCGGCCCGGCTCGTCACCGCCACGAGAAGTATCGGTTTTGATACCGAGACGCTCTGCCCGAATCGCCGTCAGTCCGGATCCTGCGGTGCCTCCCGGGCCTTCCCAGAGCGAGCTCCCCGACCCCCGCGCAACTCCCGTGCCTTCCGCTGGGCATCGCGAAGCGGGCCGTCTTGGAGCAGCCCCGCAACGCCCTCCGGATCGAGGGACAGGAGCCGGTTGATGAGGTCCGCAGCCTTCGTCGCCGTCAGCTTCGGGTTGCCCGTGAGGAGCTTCATCGCCGGGTGGATGAGGACCTTCCCCTCGGGATCCTCGGGAGTGGGACGCCGGGTGGCTTCGAGGGCCGCGGTCATCAAGCGTGCCACGAACCGTGCGCAGGATCCCTGCACCCTCGCCAGCGCCCCGGCGAGATCGGGGCCCCGGAAGCCCTCGAAGTCGAGCGCCTCGAGGATCTCCAGCGCCTCGTCGAGAGTGACGGGCCTCCGGCCGGCTCCGGCGAGAGAAGGCGCAGGTTCCTGCTCGACCGGGACCCGGGCCACCGTAACCCGTGGCGCTCCGTGGCCGGGGACCTGGAAATGGTGCGGATAGAGGTACTCCACGTCGGGATGACTGCCCACCGCCCCCCGGACGCAGCTCTCCAACGCGCGGACGTTCCCCGGCCAGTCCAGCGCGGTCAGCATCTCGATGGCCTCCCGCGAGACCTCCCGGACCCGCGTCCGCGGGTTCTCCGCGACGGCGTCCCGCAGGAAGCGTTCGACCAGCAGCGGGATGTCCTCTCGTCGCTCGCGGAGCGCGGGGAGGGTGATCGTGGCTCCCAGGCAGAGACGGGTGAGGAGATCGAAGCGGAACTGCCCGAGGAGTCCCTTCCCCTCGATGTCCTCGTTCGTCGCCGACAGGAACCGGACGTCGACCTCGACGCCCTTGTCGGCCCCGACCGGAACGACGTTGCGCTCCTGCAGGACTCTCATCAGCCCCGTCTGGACATCGGCCGGCATGTTCGCGATCTCGTCCAGGAAGAGGTCGCCGCCGCTCGCCTGCACGATGCGACCGGTCCTGTCCGAGCCGGCCCCGGTGAAGGCTCCCTTCCGATGCCCGAAAAGCTCGCTGCCATAGAGCTCCCCCGACAGCGCGCCTGAATCGACCGCGACGAACGGCCCATCCTTCCGTTCCGGGCTGTTGCGATGCAGATAGGCGGCGAGAAGCTCCTTGCCCGTGCCGGTCTCTCCCCTCAGGAGCACGTTCCTCGACGATTCGGCCGCCCGACGGGCGGCCCGGAGCGCCTTGAGGAGCGGGATCGAGTGCCCCATGATGCCACCGTCCGTGTCCGGGAGCAGCCCATGCCTCCAGATGTACTCCTCGAGCGTCTCCCGCGTTCCCGGCTCGCCCCGGGGGATGAACCCGAGGGCGCCGCGCGCGTCGATGTCCCTGCTCACCTCCCCGCGCGACTTGCTCGACAGGATGACGACCGGAAGGTCGGGGAAGCGATCGCGGATCGCCTGGAGGATGATCAGCCCGAAGTACCTCCTCGGTTCGTCGTCGTCCTCACGGCCTTCCGGCATCCCGAGCAGATTCCGGTTCGACGCCTCGGTGACCCGGCCCGTGTAGAAACACAGGTCGAGGAGAACCAGCGCCCACGGCGGTTGACCTTCCGCCTGATCGGTCCATCCGCGCCGCACCACCTCGAGACACTGCTCGAGGTCGTTCTCCACCAAGTCGCCTACTCGCGACGCGGCGGGACGCTGCCCGCGGAAGAACACCGCCTGTGCGACGGGCCGCTTTATTCGCATCCCGCCGTCAATTCCGACCTCGTCGCCGGTCCGGTCCTCGAGGAGCAGCTGTCCGCAGAGACTGGCGCGCTCTGCGTTCCTCCGGTCGGCGTGCACGCGCCCGAAGACGTCGTCAATGATCAGGATGCGGGGAGTCGGAGGGGCACCACTCATGCGACCTGAATGGTACTGGGGAACCGTGAAAAGGCCGGTCCGACCTCCACACACGCGCGTTGAAACTCCGCGCACTCTCCGCGAAGCCGACCAAGCTCGGTGAGCGTCGCGCCGGGCCGCTTCGCGCGTTCATTCGACAGCAACTCGAACAGAGCGTCCGCCACGTCCAGCCGGGCCGTCGCTTCAGCCACCAGTTCGTCGACCCGACACCGTCGCTTCCAAATCACGTGGATCACCTCGCCGAGCCATTCCTTATGCTCCGGCCTCAAGCGATTCAGAGGCGCCCGAGAGACCAGACTCCGCGGGGACAACTCCTTCTCGAAGGACCTAACAATCGCGCGAGCGTCTTCGCTGCGACCGGGCCATTCCCTAAAACGACTCTCAAGAAACTCCATTTCGAACTGCCGATCCTCGACCTCGTCATCCAGGATGTTCATCCACATGCCGAGCGCTGGAAGAAAGACGTTCTTCAGCCAGTCGTGGCTGAACTCACTTCTACGCCGCTGCCACGATGGCCCCGTATCCATCTCTTACTGACTCCCCCACGTCCTCGGCCTCAAAACCAACGCGCTTGCCTTCATACCGGCTCTGGAGAGGACTACGAGATTTTCAACCGCTTGCTCAGCGCCAGATAGGCCTTCGCGACGACGCTCGCAGTCACGGTGCTCTTGCCAATGGCCTCCAAGAGTTCCTCGACGGACTCCCATCCCATACCTTCCATCCACTCATTCTTACATCTGCTCCTCACTTCTTTGCCAGCCACTACCGTGAACCACTCCCGCCCTCCTCCGGCCGTCTCTGACGGGAGCGGCTTCGACATCGCTACTTCTACAACCCTCTCGTCCATCCTCGCCTTGCCGCCAGTCCACTCTCCCGCCTCCCCGTCCCGCTCGACATCCGAACACCCCATCTCCTGGAGCGCCCGCAACACATGTTCGTCCCTTCCGCTATTCAACATCGGCTCAAACCGCTTTCTCCCCTCCACCGCGTGAGCCACGAGGAATCCTTGCGCCAGGATCGCAAGTGCAACCAGAACCGGTGTCCACGATTCGCACAAGAGCACCCGGAGTACCTCCGGCACTTCTTCTGCTCGCCCTTCGCAAACTCTGATCGCCACGGCTTCGTCCATTTCCAGCCAGGCCCTCACCACTTCTGGCCGCGATAGTTCGTCGCACCGGCGCGCGAAGAGCACGTACGTCCGGCCCCCGCTTCTCCTCTCGGCGCGGACGTGAGGCCAGGACGAAGCTGAAAAGCCCTCCCCGGTTGTGACGAGAAGTACATACTGGACTTCCAGTGAACTTTCAGGGACCCGGCCACCGAGGAACTCCATCCGCCTATCCCCGTTCAAATGCGCGAGGACGTGCGACGCACTATCCCAATCAGCGCCTTCTTCCGCTCCCGCATCGCGCCAGAGCGTCGCAACCTGCATCTGCCCAGGCGTACCCTCGCCCACCTGCAAATGGCCCACCTTGCCGAGGCTCTTCCAATGAAGGTCATGATCTTCGAAGAACACCCGTATCGCTTCCATTTTGATGCCACTCTCCTCCGCGCGTCTACTCTCCAACATTCCCGCAGGCGCGCCCTACTTGAAAAACCGCCAAGCAACACCCGCCCTATTGCTCGTTCTGTCAAATACGGGTTTAACAACGAAGTCCACGAACTCCCCTTTCGAGCCGTCCGTCGCTATCGTTCGTCTCAAGATCCACTCTTCGAGCACATCCTTGCCCCTCGACCAGTTGCTCTTCAACAGAATACGCGGGTCGCACACCAGAAGCTGCCGAAACGCATCGGTGACTCCACGGCTCTCTCCCCGCGTCAGCACCGCCAGTTCGAACGCGTGGACGCTCGTCATCGCCCAGGTCAGTGTCGCGGTCATCATTGTCGAATCGACCGCCGTTAGCTCCAGCTGGACCTCCCGATCGTGCTCGGCTCCGAGCGACTGCACGAAATCAAACAGTGCGAGAAGAAACAGACCGCCCGGAGCGACCGGGAGGCGCACGCTCTTCTCTCCTGGCGGAATGCACACGAGCTGAATCTCGCCCTCCGCCAAAATCGTTTTCAGTATCTCGATCAAGATCCGTCGCGGAGGCCGTGGCGGATCATAAAGGACTATAGCCTTGTATGAATTCTCGTCTCGCGCTTGAACGCACTCTTCTCTCCATGGCCAGTCGCGCTCAATCTGCTCCGGCCAGTTTGGATGCGGCACTTTCTGCCCTTCGTCGATCGCCCTGCACATCTCCTTGCGAAATGTTCCCATGGAACTCGCGACAGTCGTTAGACGGGCCGTCGCGATCTCGCTCGCCACGCTCCCGAGAAAGTACCAGTACGGCGAGAACCAGTCCCGCGCCTTCACGGCCGCTGCATTTTCGTAAGCGTCGGTCTTTTCAACGCGCGCTCGGCGGAAGGCTCCCTTGACCTGCGGAGACAGCCCACCCGCAATAGTCGCGAAGGCCAGGCTCGCCGGCCGCAGGTCACTCTCCCCTGTTGTCGTCTTCAAGAAGGTGAAGGGAATGACGAGCAAGTGAAGTTCATAGGGCTGCGCTGCCCGGAAGAGGTACTCGAGCGGAAGGCATGGTGCCCTGCAGAGTCTCAGGAGTACGTTATCCCGAAGGTCCGGCTTGCCGGCTCCCGCCCCCCCCTCGGCTGTTCGCGACACAAGAGCTTCAAGAAGTTCCGTGACCTGCAATTGCTCCTTTACGAAGGCCGCTGCGGAGTCGTACCGCTTCGACTCAGCCTCCCGCGCCTCGACCAGAAACCTCCGTAGGCCGTCGGACAAAAAGAAGTCGATCAATGCGTCGACGAATCGCGAGTGGCATTCCTCGTACTGAAAGCGTTTGACGGGTAACGCAGCTCTCAGCGGCCTTCTCTCTTCAATCGATGTCTTTACGGTGGTTTCGTCCGCGCCCTCAGCACCGTGGCGCCGTTGAAGCGCTGGACGTTCCGGCATTCTTGCGATGAGTTCGTTTCTTGTTTCATTCAGCCACGAAAGGAACGAGAGCCACCGGCGCGTTGCGCGCACGGGCCGCTCGCTCTCTTCCTTGATAGACGCTGGGCCAGCGAGACCAAGACTATGAAGCAGTTCAAACGCGTCCACTTCCTTCCAAGAACTGGCGAACATGGCATCGCGATCCAAGTCCAGACTCGGGAGCCACTTCGTGGGAGCAGATGGATCTTTCACCCACTCAAGCGGTTTCAGGCCCCTCGCGTGCGCGGAACGGAGTATCCAAAGGAGAGAGAAGAAGGTAAGTTCACCGTCCTCGATAAGAAGAGCGTCGCCGAGGGGGTCCGCAGTCCGTGAGCTGTGGGCGGCCGAGAAGGTGTCGAGCAGATCAGCAAAAGCGTATGCGTTCAGATCATGCGCTCTGCCCAGGGTCTTTCTGAACGCCGTTCGCGAGAGTTTCAGGTTTGCGGCCGGCGTCGCAGGGAGCGACGTCGTGCTTTCAGGAATGACGTAGGGCACAAGGCCCGTTGAGTGGTCTTGCCATGCTGAAACGGCAAGATCGCTATGGAACAGCCCTGAGACGCAGCCCGTAGCTTCGACAATGCTCGTACCGACTTGATACCTGATCAGGCCTCGCTTTTCCGCAACAAGATCGCGAGGCATGACTTCCCACTGCAGAATGCGCAGTTTCTTCGCTACCTGCTCGTCGTTGATTTTTGCGATTTCGGCGCGCCAACTCTTGAGTGCGTTTGTATTTTCGACAGCGTTTGCGCCGAGGCCCGGCTTCGAAGCAATCGCCGTCAAGAGCGTAATCGCTACACTCATGGGGCGGGAGGCCATACAGGCAACCGGAAGACTA
>CAZWRQ010000040.1:0-24687 GCA_964636395.1 uncultured Holophagales bacterium | reverse complement strand
GCCGTATGGGCAACCCAGGGCCGAGGGCGCCCCGGGAGGTAGCATTGTGCGAGGAGGTGCGTCATCGGGAACCGGTTGAGCGCAGCGGAGATCGAGCGGGCGTTCGAAGCCCTCGACCGTGAGCTGGGACGACGTGGGGTCCGAGGCGAGGTATTCGTCGTCGGCGGTGCCGTCCTCTGCCTTGCGTTCCAGGCTCGCACCGCGACGAAGGACGTCGACGCCTGGTTCGCTCCCGCCACCGAAGTCCGGGAGGCGGCTGCGGCCGTGGCCGCGAGCCTTGACCTTCCCGAGGACTGGCTGAACGACGGCGCCAAGGCGTTCCTTCCCCAGGCTCCCGTCTTCGAACGCTGGAAGTCGTGGGAGAACCTCGAGGTCTCGGTCGCCGAAGCTCGGACGCTCCTCGCCATGAAGTGCGCTGCCGCCCGAACGGTCGAGGACACCGGCGACATCCGGTTCCTTGCCGGCGTGCTCGGGCTTCGGACGGCGGAAGAGGTCCTCAACGTCGTCCTCTCGTTCTACCCCGCCGAGCGTTTGCCCGTGAGGACTCGTCTTCTCCTCGAGGAGGTGTTCGGTGAAGGCGATTGAGTGCCTTGCCCGGGCTCGCTCGGCGCCCGAGGCGTTCCAGCAGCCGGTGAACGAGTTCATCGACGGCTTCCGCCGCGCCGGTCCCGAGGAAAGGCGAGCGCTGATCGCAGACCCGATCGCCGACGAAGGCCCATTCCAGGGGCTGGTGGCGGCGGTGGTGAGCGCCCTCTGCCGGGAGTCGGGGATGACGCCTCCCGAGTGGGTGGGGAGCGTCGGGAGCCCGGAGCCGTTCTTCGCGTTCCCGGCCCGCTCGTACGCTCTGAGGGTCAGGCTGCTCCTGGAATCGCCACCACCGTTCCGCTCGCGGAACGTCTTCGTTCCGGAGAACTACCTGAGCCGGGCCTGAGGAACTGAGGTCGGCGGGCATCAGGACGGGCTCCGGGGGCGGAGGCGGGAGGGGTCGGTGACCGCCCAGACCGGTAACGTTCGTTACCAGTTCGTGGGTCAACCGGGAAGATCCGTTACCGGTTCGGCTCATCGCGCGACGACGCTGAAGCCCTCCAGCCCCGGTCATCAGGCAATCCTCCGGGCGCTAAGATGGTCCCGTGGCACGGATCGATCTCGATCAGGCAGCCGTCGAGGCGTTCTGCCGGAAGCACGGACTCCGGAGACTGAGCCTGTTCGGGTCGGTTCTCCGGGACGACTTCCGGCCCGACAGCGACGTCGACGTTCTCGTTGAGTTTCGACAGGGCGTCCGGGCGGGCTACCTGACGATAGCAGCGATGGAGCGGGAGCTTTCGCAGCTACTCGGCCGTCGTGTCGACCTCCGGACTCCAGCGGAGCTGAGCCGCTACTTCCGGGATGACGTTCTTCAGGCGGCCGAGGTGCGATACGCGGAAGGATGACCTCGGCGGATTCCTGCCCGAAGGAGACTGAGCCGGTGGAGATAAGCCCCTTCGAAGAAGCGATGTTCACGGTGCTCATTCGCCACGAGGAGGCGCTCCGGGGGCTCGTGAACCCTTCCTTCTCGGAGAAGGTCCACGTGGTGGAGGCGGCGCGGAAGCGGCTTCGCGAGATCCAGAAGACCGCCGAGGCGCTCATGGCCTCTCCCGAGGTCTCTCCCGGCACGAACCCGGCCTCAGGACCCACGAAGTAGCCCCTCATCCCGACACCGGCCAGAGGTAGGCGAGGCCCACGGGCTCGAGGCGCGTGGCGCGGACCTCGAAGGAACGGCGGATGCGGTCGGGCTCGGTCGTCAGCTCCTTCTCGAGGTCGGCGAGGCGGCGCTCCTGGTGGCGGCGGTCGGCGGCGAGCTGGCGCTTCTCGTCCTCGGCGAAGCCGAGCTCGAGCTGCGGGTCGGCGTGCTTCGCCCGTTCGGCCTCGATGCGGGCCTTCTGCGCGAGGAGGACGGCGCGCAGCTCGTCGGCCTCGCGGCGGCCGCGGTCGGCGAGGCGCTCGGAGACGCGGCGAAGGGTCTCGTCTCCCCTTTCGCGGAGAGCTGGGAGGAGGTCGGCCAGGTCGTTCGCGGAGGTGGCGAGGAGACGGGAACGCGTGGCTTCGGAGACGGGCGTGCCGGCCGAGCCGAGGAGCGAACTCTGGAGGAGGGCGAGGGTGCGCTCCTCGGCCGTCTCGGCGTAGGGGCGGAGGGGCCCCTTGCGGGCGTCGGGCTCGATCCAGCGGGCGGCGAGGGCGATGACCTCGTCGTGAAGGCGGGCGGCGCCGTCGCCCCACGCCGAGAGCCGGCCAAGGAGGACGACGCGGGGCACCGGGTCGCGCGTCTGGGCGCAGCAGGCGCGGGAGAGGTCGTCGTGGACGAAGCCCTGCGAGAGGAAGCGGCCGAGGAGGCGGCGCGCGACGCGGTGCTCGAGGTGGAGGTGGACGAACTCGTCGTCGAGGGTGCCGGGGTCGGCGAAGACGACGGGGCGCGGCGGCGACTCGCGGCGCCAGTCCCACGGCTTCTCGTCCTTCTTCCGGCGGCGGCGGAGCGTGTCGAGCGTGGCGGCCCAGGTGGGGTCGGCGCCCGCGCGCTGGTCGAGGGCCGGGAAGCGATAGGCCGGGCGCCCCTTGACGGTGGTGAGCGCGAGCGGCGGGGCCTTCCCCAGCTCGAGCGAGGAGGAGAGGGCCTCGCGGAAGGCGTCTTCGTCGAAACCGAGGGCGCGCCGGGAGGCTTCCATGACGCCGCGGAGTTCGTCGAGCTGGGCGGCAAGGGCTTCCTTGCGCGACCGGGCCTCTTCCAGCTCCTCGGCGGCCAGGCGCTCGCGGTCGGAGGCCGACTCCGACTCGAGGCGCCGCGCGAGGGCGTCGGCCTCGGAGCGGCGGATGCCTCCCTCGAGGAGGGCGCCGAGCCGCTTCTCGAGGACGGCCGAGAGGCTCCCCAGCTCCTTCGCGATCGTCTCGGTCTTTTCGACGAGAGTCTTCAGGACCTTGTCTTCAGGCCGCTGCGGGAAGAAGAAGTAGTGGCACCGGACGCTCTTCTCGCGCTGGAGCTGGCGGTCGATGCGGCCGTTGCGCTGCTCCATCCGACCGGGGTTCCAGGGGACGTCGAAGTGGAAAAGGTCGGCGCAGTGGTTCTGGAGGTTGACGCCCTCGCGGGCCGAGTCGGTGGCGATGAGGATGCGGAGCGGGTGATCGGCCGGGTCGGAGTTGAAGGCAGCCTTCAGCTCCTCGCGGGTCTCGTCGCCGAGGCCGCCGTGGAAGACGGCGATGCGCTCCTCGATTCGGACGTCGGCGCCGCTCGCGCGGTCGACGGAGGCGAGCGCGGAGCGGAGCTGGCCGGCGAGGTACCGCATCGTGTCGGTGAACTCGGTGAAGACGAGGAGGCGGCGGCGGTTCCAGCCGGGTGTCGGGGGCGCGCCGGCCGCGGCGGCAGGAGTCGTTTCGACGAGGTTCGCGCGAATCCACTCGAGGAGCTTCGTCGCGCGCGGGCCGGGAACGTAGCGGGCGGCCTCGGCGATGGCGGCCATCTCGTCGAGGAGGGCGCGCTCTTCGGCGGAGACGAGGGCCGCGCCGGCGGGCGGAAGGGCCGCTCGCGTGGCGCGGTCCACCTCGGCGTCGGTGGCGGCGGAAAGCTCTTCCTCGGAAAGCTCGGCGCGGTCGTCGTCGGAGGACGGGGGCGCGACGAGGAGCGCGAGCGAGGAGACGTTGACCTCGTCGTCGCGGCGGGCCTTGGCTGCGGCTTCACTCGCCTTCTCGAGCGAGGCGCGGTGGACCTTGAGGGTGCGAGCGAAGGCCTCGACGGAAGAGAAGAGCCGCTTCTGAAGGTGCGTCGTGACGAGCTTCGCCGCGGCCTGCGCGGTCTTGCGCGCCCCGGCGAGGCGCTCGGCGCGGAGGGTGGCGTAGCGGTCGAGGACCTCGGCGAGGCGGAGGTCGGGGGCGTCGGGCGGGAGGCCGTCCACGTCCACCTGGACGACGTCGCGCCGCGGGAGGTCGCCGACGATCTCGCGGAGGTCGCCCTTGAGGCGCCTCACCATGACCGCGTCGAGGAGTTTCGGCCCCTTCACCGGCACGCCGCGGCAGAAGCGGAGCGGATCGAGCAGCTCGAGGAGCGAGGAGAAGCTGTTCGAGTGGCCGTTGTGGGGCGTGGCCGAGAGGAAGAGGCGATGCTCGAAGCGGGGCGCGACGTCTCGGACGGCCTTCGTGAGGGCCGAGTCGATGGCGTACCGCGCGCCCGAGGCGGGGGCCGCGTTGTGGGCCTCGTCGAGGATGAGGAGGCTGCCCGGCTCGAACTCGCCCAGCCAGTCGCGGAGCGGGCCGGCGTAGGCCTCGTCGCGCAGGAGCGAGTGCGAGAGGACGAACCGCGAGTGGGTGGTGAAGGGGTTGACGCCGTAGCCCCTCTCGCGGCGTCGGGCGAGGACGAAGTCGCGGTCGAAGACGGCGAAGGTGAGGCCGAAGCGGCGGTCGAGCTCGTCGCGCCACTGGAGGACGACCGAGGCCGGGCAGGAGACGACGATCTTCTTCACCCGCTGCCGCATCAGCAGCTCGCGGACGATGAGGCCCGCCTCGATCGTCTTGCCGAGGCCGACGTCGTCGGCGATGAAGAGGCCGACGCGCGGCATCCGGAGGGCCTTCCTGAGCGGCTCGAGCTGGTAGGCCTTCACCTGGATGCCGGCGCGAAACGGGGCCTGCATGAGACGCGGGTCGGCCGCGGTGACGCCATTCCAGCGGAGGGTGTGGAGGTAGGCCGAGAAGAGCTTCGTGGGGTCGAAGCCGTTCTTCCCCACCGTCGTCCAGCCCGAGGCGCCCGCGACGGCCGCGTCCACCTCGCGCTCCCAGAGGACGGCCAGCTCGTCGCCCTGCGCGTCGTCGTCGAGGCAGGAGAGGCGGACGAGGGTCTGATCGGAGGAGCGCGGGGGCGGGACGACCTCCTCGACGAGCCAGGAGCGCGACCTCACCCTCACGAGCTGGCCGGGCTCGGGAAGCGCCTCGGGCGCGACACACGATTCCGCCAATGCGGCCACCGGTTTGCCGGACCTCCTCCGCCCTGGGACTCCGGGAGCGTACTCCTCGTCAGCTTAGACGCCCGGCCCCGGATCGCCATCCCCCGTTCGGGTGAGGCGGATGGCCTCAGGCCCGAAGTGACCGAGGATGCCGGTGGGACTCGGCGTGAGAGGAAGGCCGCGGGTCGAGCCGGCGCGGCCGACTCGACCCTTCACCGCGCGGTGGCGACGCCGCTACTCGTAGTACCCGCTGACGTCGATGATGACGTGAACGGGGCCGGGGCTCGCGTTCTTGACGGAGATGTCGTCGAGGTCCGCCATCGAGAGCTTCAGGTGAGTGTTCGAGGCCCTGGTGCGCCCGGCCGAGAAGTGGACCGTCGACGTGACCGGCTCGGGCTCGTCTCCCGGGAAGACGACGACGTAGCCGGACCCGGCCGACTGGGTGACGGTGACGTTCGCGGCGACGGCCCTCGCCGTCGGCGAGACTCCGCACGTCCCCGCGACGTCGCTGCCGAGCGTGTCGTCGCCCGCGAGGGGCAGGCCGAGCGTCGGGCCGGAGGCGTCGCGCGTGTCGAGGACGCGGCAGGGCGTCACCGGATAGAACCGCAGCGCCGAGGCCGCGGGGAGGACCTGGACCGTCGCGGTGCCCGCCGACGACCAACACTCGCCGGGGGCCTGTTCGCTCGCGTAGAGCGTGAGGGTTCCGGCATCGCCTGCCGTGAACGTGATCGAGCTCTCGTTGCTCCCTGACGTGATGCTCCCTCCCGAGATCGACCAGTCGTAGATGCTTCCGGAGTGCGGGACGATGGAGGCCGTCCCGTCCGGCGACCCCGCGCCGATGGTGGCGGGAGCGGAGATGACCGGAGTGGGCGTCCCTCCGCCGCCTCCGAGGGGCGCCTCGGCGGCGATGTTCGCCGTGGCGTCGACGCCGTAGCCGCGAAGGGTGACGACGTAGTCACCGCGGGTCGAAACGGAGATGCTCGCGTATTGATTCTGCGAAACCGGCAGGTCGTTCGGGCCGGCGGGGGGGTCGTCGGTCTTCGTCAGGGTAAACGAGGCGCCGGACGGGAGGGCGGCTTCCTGTACACCGTCGACGTAGGCGTAGGCGCGTGCCGTCTGACACGTGGTGAGCGAGTACGTGCCGCCCCACTTGGGAAGCTCGCTCGTTCCTGTCGAGTTGAAGAGCTTGACGGTAGGAGCCGACCGGAAGACCGTGAACGGCGCCCACTGCCCCTGGTCGGGCCACTTCGCGGTCAGCGCGTTCGCGTTCCCGTTCCCGCAGTCGCCAGTCGTCGTGTACTGGTACCGGATGCGAACGCCCCAGGACCCTTCCTGCGGCATCGGAATCGTGACGGTACCGGCCCCCGTGGCCGGGAACGGATTCGTCGCGACGAAGCCGACCCCGGCGTAGCTGCCCTCCTGGCAGACGCCTCCGCTCACGGTGCAGAGGTCGTAGGTGAAGCCGCTCGTCCCTCCACAGGGCGTCGTGGCGGTCCCCTTCTTCGACGTGCTGCCGATCGTCAGCACCTGAGCGCCGACGTTTCCGCTTTCGGGGACCGAGAAGCCGAGGATGACGTCCGTGACGGAGACGGTCGGCGCCGTCGGAACGGTGCAGGTGGCTCCTACGAGACCCGGGCAGTCGGGAGTTCGGAAGCCGTTCCGGTAGGGAACGGAGAGCCAGTAGCGGTATTCGCCGCGCTGCGTGAGACCCGGGTTGCAGATCGGGCCGGTGCAGTCGGCCTTCAGGGTCAGGACGTCGCTCCCGGTCTGCCCCACGGGCGCCGAGGCGAAATACCACCTGTATGAGCCGCTCGTCCGGTCCGGCGTCCCTTCGGAGCCGTCCTCGACGTACTCGCCCGAGAGGATCGAGGCGCTCTTCAGGAGCGGCCTGGGGACCTTCCACTGGATTCGGTGCTTCGTGAGGTCGGAGCTGACCTCGTTCAACGCGTTGCGGACCTCGAAAGCGAGGGGGATCTGGACTGTGGTTCCGGCCGCGGGGTCGGGGGAAGCGAAGTCTCCGCTCGCGACGACGGAGCTCCAGCACCCGGCGCCGCTCGTCGGGTTCGGCACCCCGTCCTGCGAGGGGTCGCAGGGACCTATCAGCGTCAGCAGGGACGGATAGTCACCCGGAGTCCAGGGGATGTCCGAGTGCATGATGAACGGTGTCGTCGCGCTGGCGTCGGTCGGGTCTCCCTCGTGGAACGCGTAGTCGAAGCGCCAGTCGGTGAGGGGCTTGACGTAGTCGGGAGGAGCGAAGGTGGGCCTGATCTGAAGCTCGTCGCCCACGAAGACCGTGCCGTTGTCGGGAACGGCCACCGGCGCACCGTTCGACGGGATCTTTTCGACCGACAGCGCCCCATCGGCGGGCGTCGGGGCCAGCGTGCAGGAGATCGACGCCGCGTAGGTCCCTACGCCCAGGAGACCCATGTAGAGGTGGAACGATCCCCCGGTGGAGCGGAAACCATCCAGCGCCTCGAGCTGGGCCGGCGATGTGAACTCGAGGCCCGCGGCGAGGTTCTGGCCGAAGTCGCTCGACGAACGAACCTGAAGGTGGAGCGGGCCACCCGTCCCGTCCCCCTCGCCCTCGACGAAGACGGCCACGAGCTCCGTGTCGAACGAGAGAAGGACGCTGTCGGGCATCGCTCGCCGAAAACCCGTCTCCGGCAGGTAGAAGCCCTTGACCTCGGCGGAACCGAACTGGCCGCCGGGAGTCGCAGGTGGCTGAATGCGTGTCAGCGACACGCCATTCGACAGGAGGACGCCGACGCTGAGGGTCGACCCCTCGGCAAGGAGGTAAAGCCCGCCGTCGGTCGGATGGAGAGCGGCGGAGACGGCCCTCAGCTTTCCGGAGAGGCCGAGCTCGGAGAGCGTGTACGTGCGGTGAGAGAAGCCGTTCGTGATTCCCGGGCCGGCCGGGCCGGGCGCGGAGACGTCGATGACGGTGACATTCGTATCCGAAGCAGCGACGAGGTACGCGCCGGAGGCGCTCTCGACGGCCTTCAGGATCAGGACGTTACCGCCGAAGGAGGGACCCGTGTACGGCCAGGATCCGATCTGATTCGGGTTCTCCGGGTCCGCCTTGACGTCGCGCGCGACGGTCGTCACGTCGGCCACCCAGAGCGCTCCGGCCGAGTTCGACGAGAAGGCCAGGTATCGATTGCCCGTCCACAGGGCGGCCGTCGCCTTCGTCTTCCCGCCGGTCGGCAGGTACTCACCGCCGCCGGAGTACGGCGTCGGGCTCAGGACGATCGTCCCGAAGTCCGAGGACCCCCAGGGGACGAGCGCACGCGCCCCGTCGGACGATGCCGAGATCATACCGGCGCGGGTCTGACCGTCTCCGGCGACGGGATACGCTTCGTTGAACCGGAGGTCTTTCGACTGGAGCTTCTGCGGCGCCGCCGGGAGGGCGAGGTCGTAGGTGACGAACCCGTAATTGTATCGGATGAGGAGCCGCCTCGCTCCTGCCGGGCCGACCACGGCGAGCCTGTTCGGCTGGGGCGTGAAGGCCGGACCTGGGACCACGGGATCGAAAAGCGAGGGAGGACTCACGACCTGGCACTGCGCCTCGGCGCGCGCCGGAGCGAGGCTCCCCGCGGCGGCGACGAGAACGATCAGAGCCGGAAGAAGATGTCCGTTCGAACCTTCGCGAGCGACGTTCATCGAGTTCCCCTGTGGTCGGCACACCAGGAAGACAGATCCCTCACCGGGCTCAGCGGCCGCGGCAGGCGAAGAGAGCAAGGTGAATTATGGGACAGGCGCGGGAAATGACGCTGCGGGAGCGTGCGCGGCTCGTCTGAGGCGGGGCGACGAACATCCGGAGGTAGTGTCGTTCGCGGCCCGGATCTTTCGCGTCTCGGAAACAAATCGGGATGGGGGGCGGCGGCAGGTGGCCGCCCCAACAATCCCGATCGCGCGGCGGCGACGCCGCTACTCGTAGTACCCGCTGACGTCGAGGATGACGTGAACGGGGCCGGGGCTCGCGTTCCTGATGGAGACGTCGTCTAGGCCCGACGTCGCGAGCTTCAGGTGAGTGTTCGAGGCCCTGGTGCGTCCAGCCGAGAAATGAACCGTCGACGTGATCGGCTCGGGCTCGTCTCCCGGGAAGACGACGACGTAGCCCGACCCGGCCGACTGGGTAACGGTGATGTTCGCGGCGACGGCCTTCGCCGTCGGAGAAACTCCGCACGTCCCCGCGATGTCGGTGCCGAGAGTGTCGTCGCCCGCGAGGGGCTGGCCAAGCGTCGGGCCCGATGCGTCGCGCGTGTCGAGAACGCGGCAGGGAGTCACCGGATAGAACCGCATCGCGGAGCCCGCGGGGAGGATCTGGACTGTCGCGGTGCCCGCGGGCGAGAGGCACTCGCCGGGGGCCTGCTCCCAGGCGTAGAGCGTCAGGGTGCCGGCGCCGCCCGCCGTGAACGTAACCGAGTTGCCGGTGTACCCCGAAGTGATCGTCCCTCCCGAGATCGACCAGGAGTAGACGCTTCCGGGGTGAGGGACGATGGAGGCCGTTCGGCCGGGCGACCCCGCTCCGACGGCGGCGGGAGCGGAGATGACCGGGGCGGCGGTCGCCGGGGTCACGTCGATCACGGCGCCGCCCGTGCCGACGCCGGTCACGCCGGTGGCATCGATGACAGAGGTGACGGTGATGGTCGTGGAAGTGGTGGCCGTGACCGTCTTCCCGCCGGACCCGCCGTAGATATTGGTCCAGACGTCGCCGTCCGACCATGTGATTGTCAGGGGCGGGATGCCCGAGGCCTCCATGCGGACGATCACGGACGCGCCGGGGCAGTAGACGCCGCCTCCCGTCACGAGGACGCTCGGCGCCGGAAGCCCGGCGTGGAGCGAGACGATCGTCACGCTCTTGCGGACGCCGTCGGAGGCCGTGAGGCGGAACTTGTAGAGGCCGGGAACGTCCGGCGTGAAGGTCGGGTTCGGGACGTTCGTGGCGGACAGGGCGGCCGTCGAGGCCGACTCGGTCCGGACGAGCTCCCAGAGCCAGCTCGTCGCCGTGCTCGGAGCGACCCCGAGCTGACGCGCCTGGCCGACGGGGGCCGTGATGGCGTCGATCGTCGCCGTGTCGGGAAGCGACGGGACGCCCTGCCAGATCGACCGCGCCGTGGCATTGGAGAAGGCGACGTCGCCGTTCGGGCGAAGGGCGAGCCCTTCGGCCGAGGCGACGAGCGCCGCGGTGCCCGTCCCTTCGGCCGCGCCGACCACGCTCGTTCCCCCGGCGACCGCGGTCGCGACTCCCGACGGCGTCACCCTGTAGATCGCGGCGGCGTAGCCGCTGACGTACGCGTTCCCCGATCCGTCGACCTGAATGCCGATCGGACTGCCCAACTGCAGGAGGGTCGTGACGACGCCCTCGCCGGTCACCTTCCTGATCCTGTCGTTCTCGGAATCGGCGACGTAGACGTTCCCGTGGCGATCCGCCGCGACGCCGGCCGGATAGTAGAACCTCGCGGCGGCCCCGGTGCCATCGGCGAAGCCCAGGTTCCCGGCGCTCCCGGCGACGGTGGTGACGACGCCCGCAGGGGTGATCCTGCGGATCGTCTGGTTGTAGGAATCGGCGACCCAGACGTTGCCGGCGGCGTCGACCGTGAGACCCCAGGGTGCGTAGAAGCCCGCGGCGCGGCCCGTCCCGTCGCACGATTCGCAGAGGCTTCCTCCGGCGAGCGTCGTCACGACCCCGTCGGGCGTCAACTTGCGGATCGCGCCGTTCCAGGTGTCGGAGACGTAGACGTTGTCCGAAGCGTCGACTGCAATGCCCGACGGGAAACAGAACCTCGCGACGGCGGGCGGCCCGTCGACGAAGGCGCAGTCGCCCTTGACGCCCGCGAAGGTCGTCGTCGCGCCCGAGGGCGCGACCTTCCGGATGACGTTGTTGTAGTAGTCGGCGACGAAGAGGTTGCCGTGGGAGTCGGAGGCGAGGGCCGCGGGATAGGAGAACCGCGCGTCGGGTCCCGCGCCGTCGGCGTGGCCTATCGGGGCGTCCGTCTCGCCGGCGACGGTCGTGACGGCACCCGCAGCCGTCATCCTCCGGACGGAGCGGCTGTCGGAGACGACGAAGGTTCCGGCGGGCTCGAGCGCGATTCCGCTCGGAGAGGTGAAACGGGCGTCGGAGCCCGCTCCGTCCGCGTTCCCGGCCTGCAGGGCGGTTCCGGCGAGCGTCGAAACGACCCCGGAGGAAGAGACGAGCCGGACTGTCCGGTTGCCGGTGTCGGCCACGAGGACGTTGCCCGTGCCGTCGACGGCGAGCGCGGTCGGCGCGCGGAACTGGGCCTGGGTTGCGTCGCCATCGGCGCTCCCCGTGACCCCGGGCATCCCGGCCAGCGTCGTGACCTCTCCAGCCGGCGTTATCTTCCGGATCGTGTGGTTGCCCGTGTCGGCGACGTAGACGTTCCCGCCAGCGTCGACGGCTACTCCTTGCGGCCTCTGAAATCGGGCCGCGCTGCCGACACCGTTCGCTGTCCCGGGCGATTGGGCGTGCCCCGCGAGCGTCGACACGGCTCCTGCCGGCGTGATCTTCCGGATCGTGTGGTTGCCCGAATCGGCGACATAGAGAATCCCGGCCGCGTTCACGGCGACTCCCCGAGGCGAGTAGAACCGCGCGACTCCCGCAACGCCGTCGGCGCTCCCCACGGCCCCAGCGGCGCCCGCGAAGAGGGTGACCTCGCCGGTGGGGAGAATGCGCCGGATCGTGTGGTTGCCGGTGTCGGCGACGTAGACGTCGCCGGAGGCCGAGACCGCGATCCCCTCGGGAACGGAGAAGCGTGCGAGCGGACCGCGACCGTCGACTGCCCCGAACGCGCCCGCGAGGCCGGCGAGGGTGGAGACGCGGCCGGACGGGCTCAGCTTCCGAACGAACCCCGACGCCTGTTCGAGGACGTAGACGTTTCCTGCGGCGTCGCTCGCGACTCCCGACGGATAGAGGAAGCGCGCCGTCGCCAGCGGCCCGTCGAACCAGCCACCTCCCCCGCTCGCCCCGGCGAGCCGCGAGACGTGGAGGGACTCGGCCGGGTCGGCGCCGATCCAGGTCCACGTCGCTCCGGTCGCCGGGCAGCCGCCCGGCGTGGCGACGGTGACGCCGAGGAGCGTCTTGCCGAGGCCGCCGACGGAGTAGGTGATCGACGCCGTCCCCTGGCCGTCCGTGATCGACCCGTTCGTGATCGTCCAGGCGTAGGTGGCACCCGCCCCGGCGTCCGGGATGCTCGCCGAAAGGCCCGTCGTTCCCGGCGCGACGGGGCTCGGCGTCGTGATGTCGGTGAGGGGTGCCGCGGTCGGGAGGACGGTGACTGTGGCCGACCCGGTGCCGGCGCTCGTGCCTCCCGGGTCGCTGACGGTGGTGACGGTGTAGGTCGTCGTCGCCGCGGGCGTGACGAGGTGCCGCGAGGCGCTCGCGACGACTCCGGCGTCGACGAAGCCGTCGGACCACCGGACGGTGAAGGGACCGACCCCTGTCAGGTCGGCCCGGATCTCCGTCGTCTGGCCCCCACAGATCGTCGTCGACCCCGTGACCGTCGCCGTCGGAGGGGCCCCGACGGCGGCGGACGCGAGGACGAAGGCGGGAAGGAGAAGCGCGAGCGCGGTCGAGAGTCGCGTGAGTTTCATCCAGGTGCTCCTCGTCGGGCGGGGCGTATCCAACCGAATGCCGGGCTCCGGCCCGGGGAGACGGTCAGTTGCCCTGGAAGCCTACGCGGCAAGCTCTGACGCGACAAGCTCGGGACGGTCGGGCAGCTCGAAACACCTCGCGGCGCCGATCGTCCGGCAGGAGCACCCGATCGCCGGGACCGACCAGACGATCTCCACTTCGGCGGCGACCCGCCTGGCACGCACCCTGCTCGGGCTGGCCCTTGCGGCCAATCCGGCCCGCGCCGGACCGCCGCCAAGGAGGACCTCGTGGAGCTTCCCCGTCGCGGCGTCGCCCGCCGTCCGCCGATCTTCCTTCTCGCCGCCGCTGCGCTCGTAACGACGCTCTGGCCCGTTTCGGCCACGGCCGACGACCTCGTTCGCGGCGTCCGCGGCAAACTCTCCGCCGGCGACCTCGCGAGCGGCCAGGCGGCCGTCGAGGCGTATCGGAGGACGAACGGAGTCGACCCGGAATACCTCGCCGCCGTCGGCTGGCTCGCTCGCGGCGCGCTGGTGCTCGGCAGGCCGGACCTCGCGAGCGGCTACGTCGCCGAGCTGCGTCGCGAGGTCCGCGAGGAGAAGGCCGGCCTCCTGCTCCCGCTCGGCGCGGCCATCGAGGTCGAGGCGAAGCTCCGGCTGGCCCGGGACGGGCGCGGCGAAGCGATCCGCTTCCTCACCGACGAGCTGGGACGGGCGAAGGACACCGCCCTCCGCTCGCGCATCTGCAAGAACCTGAACCTCCTCTCGCTCGAGGGCCAGCCCGCTCCCGCGCTCGGCCTCTCCGACCACGTCGGCCCCGCGCCCCGGCCTCTCTCGGAGCCGAAGGGCAGGCCGGCCCTCCTCTTCTTCTTCGCCCAGTGGTGCGGGGACTGCAAGGCCGAGGCGCCCGCGCTCGCGCGCCTCGCCTCCGTCTACGGCCCGCAGGGTCTCGAGGTCGTCGCCGCCACACGGCTCTACGGACCGGGCGCCGACGGCAAGCCCGCGTCGCCGGCCGAGGAGAAGGCCCTCGTCGACAAGGTGTGGCGCGAGTCGTATCCCGGCCTCGAGAAGGTCCCGGTCGCCGTCGACACCGACACGATGGTCCGCTACGGCGCCTCCGCCACGCCCACCTACGCGCTCGTCGACCGGAAGGGAATCGTCCGCTTCTATGCGCCGACCCGCGTCGCGGAGAGCGAGCTGGCCCGCCGGATCGAGGAGGTCCTCGCCGAAGCTCCGTAATGGGGAGACGTCGGTTGCCGCGGGAAGCGGAGCGGGGCCGTCAGCGCTTCGTGGCCTTCGCCAGGAACGCGACCATCGCGTCCCACTCCTTCTGCGCCGATCCGGTGTGGCGGTAGGCGACCTTGCCGGACGGGTCCAGGACGACCGTGTACGGCATTCCGTCGGGCCGGTAGTGCTCCGCGATGCGGTGCTTCTCGTCCCAGAGAACGGGGATGGTGAGCTTCAGCTTCGAGACGAGGAGGTCGCGACCGGAGACCTCGTCGTCCACGCTGACGGCGACGACGCGGATCTCCGGGTGCTCCGCCGCGAACCTCTCGAGGCGCGGGAGGACGCTCCAGCAGGGGGTGCACCAGGACGCGGCGAAGTCGACGACGGTGTAGCCGGCGGACGGCCCGGTCCAGGCGTGCGGGGCGCCGTGCTGGTCGGTTTCGACCGCCGCGAGCGGGAGCGTTGCGAGGAGCGCCAGCAGGAGCGCCGCGCGGCGCATCAGTAGGTCCACCCGACCGAGAAGGAGGTGGAGAAGGCCGTCAGCCCGTCGTTGCGGTCGTAGACGGCGGCGCGTGCCTCGAACCTCCGGAAGATCCCGAGCCAGGTCTGCCCCGGGCGGGTGTTCACGGTGAAGCCGAGGCCGTACTTGGCGGTGGAGGTCTCGGCGAGGTCCCAGTCGGAGCTGTAGTACCGCTCGGCGCCGGTGAAGCTGCCCGGCGCACCGAAGTAGTCCGCGCCGGCCTGGGTGCTGTAGCGGAGGATCGGGAAGAGCCACATCTCGCGCTCGGACGGGAGGCGAAAGTTGGGCTCGAGCTCGATCGTGTGCGCCGAGATGCCCCAGTCGTCGGTGTAGTAGCGGTAGCCCGACCGGAGGACGAGCTTGTCGGAGAAGGAGTGGTTGAGACGGAAGCTGACCGCCTTGCGGAGGCGGCTGTCCGGAAGGCGCTCGGCCACGCGGACGGCCCCCGGCTCGAACGGCCCGAGGACGACCTCGTGGTACGGCGTCGAGAGAACGCCGTCCTGGCTGCTCAGGAAGAGCTCGAGCGAGCCGACGGTCCGCCGGCCGAGCGTCTGCGAGACGCCGACGGTGACGTCCGTCGTCGTCCGGTCTCCGCTTCCGGTCGTGAGCGGCTGGCCCGGGCCCTGGTAGCCGTGGCCGTCGATGCCGATGAGGTCGATCGCGTCGTCGAAGCGGCGCACCGAGGCGGAGAGGGCGGTGTTGGCCTGGTTCAGCTCGAGGCCCCAGTCGAGGCCGTACGAGAAGGAGCGGTAGTCGTACTCCTTGGCGGCGCCGACGGTCAGCCCCCACGTCGAGCCCTTCCACTTCTTCTTCGCCTTCAGGGTGCCGAAGGCGCGCTGGTCGCTGGCGGGGATGCTCGCGCTGCTCAGCTCGGCCTGGATGTATCCCATGGAGGCCGAGGAGACCTGGTCGATGCCGACGTCGGCAGATAGCGTGAGGCTCTCGCTCGCGCGCCAGGCGAGCTGGAGGACCGGCGAGTAGACGTGGAGCTTCTCGGTGCCGACGCCGCCGGTGACGGGCGAGCGGTCGCCGTCCTGGTCGTAGTAGCCGAAGAGGAAGTCGGCGTCGAGGACGCCGTCGGGCGGTCCTTCGGCGAGCGCTACGGGAGCCGTCGCCACGAGCGCGGCGCCGAGCGCGGCGGTGCGCACGGAACGGGCGAGGCGCCTCAGCTGCACCCGCAACCCCCGCCCGACTTGCCGCCGGCGCCGCCGACGGCGCCCTCGCGGTAGGTCTCGGCCGCGCGCTCGAAGCGATGCGTGCGTCCGTCGTCGAGCTTCATCGGCTCGGTCGAGAGGGCCCCGCGCTCCCAGGGCTGCACGGTCGTGCATCCCGGGAGGAGCGCCGAAAGCCCGGCCAGGGCGAGGATCACCGGGAGTCGTCTCTTCAACGGTCGCCGCCTTCCTTCGTCAGCATCGCTTCGAGGCCTTTCGAGAAGTGGATCTTTCCGTTCGCGTCGACGAGCATCGCCTCGACGCCGCTCAGCCGGTTCACGAGCGCGAGCCCCTTCTCGACGCCGAGGACCGAGACGCCGGTGGCGAGGGCGTCGGCGACCTCCCCGTCGGGGCAGACGATCGTCACGCTGCGCACCTCGGTCACGGGCCAGCCGGTGCGGGGGTCGAGGATGTGCGAGTAGCGCCGGCCGCCGAGCTCGATGTAGTTCTCGTAGTCGCCCGAGGTGACGACGGCCTGCTCGGTCGTCTCCAGCCAGGCGAACGTCCGGCTCTTCTCGAGGGGGTTCGCGATGCCGATGCGCCAGGGCCGCCCGCTCTCCTGCGAGCCGAAGACGACGAGGTCGCCCCCCGCGTTCACGACGCCGCCCGTGACGCCGTGCTCCTTCAGGACGAAGACGGCGCGGTTCGCGGCGTAGCCCTTCCCGATACCGCCGAAGCCGATCCGGGTCCCCTTCCGGTCGAGGAAGACGGTGGACTTCGCCTCGTCGAGGATCACGTGCCGATACCCGGCGTCGGCCAGGGCGGCGCGGATCGCTTCCCCGGTCGGCACCGGCGCGGTGCGCGACTTGAAGTTCCAGAGGCGTCCGACGGTGTGGAACGTGACGTCGAACGCCCCGTCGGTGAGCGCCGAGACCTTCAGCGAGCGCCGGACGAGATGGAGGAGCTCCTTCGAGACCTCGACCGGGGCGATTCCCGCCTGCCGGTTGACCTCGCTCACCTTCGACGAGTCGCGCCACTCCGAGAGGAACGCCTCGATCCGCTCGATCTCGGCGTACGCCGCCTCGATCGCGGCACGCCCCTTCTCCGGGTCGGTGTGGACCGCCGTGATCTCGAACTTCGAGCCCATCGCGCCGCGCGGGTCCTTCAGCGTGGCCGCCGCGCCTACCCGTGTCGTCGCGACGATCAGCCCGATCAGGGTCGCCATTCGGAGCCACTGCGCCCCCGCTCGTCCCATCCTTCCGTCCATTCCGGCGGCGGATGTTACGTGCGGCGCGCGGCGTCCCCCGAACAGCAGCCGAACAGGGCTGCGGACGCCCGCCGCGAAGTCCCCGACGAGACGAGCGAAGCGACCGGCCACCCATCACCTCTGGCGCGAGGCAGAGAGCGCTCGAGATGCTCTCGAAGAGCCGCGTCGTGAAGGTTCGAGCCGGACGTCCTCCGGAGCGGCTACGGGCGCGCGCGGAGCTCCGTGAGGGAGCCGACCGCGTAGCTGCAGGCGTGCTCTCCCTCCGGGATGAACGTCTCCCTTCGCGACCTGACGCCGAGCAGGCCCTCGATCAGCCTCTTCTCGAACCGGCACGGCAGGTCGGAGAGCGCGACCAGCTCCCGGAGCGGGCAGTGGCAGAGCCGCAGAATCGGGCCGGCCTCTCCGGCCACGACCTCGGCGACGAAGCCCTCCTCGGAGAGGATGCCGGCGATCGCCTCGAGCCGTTCGCGGCCGCGCAGGCCGGCCACGCGCGGCGCCAGCTCCCGGCGACGCCGCGCGAGACGGCGCTCGAAGAACTCCTCGAGGAGGTCCCGGTGCCCCTTCTCGTGGAGGAAGCCCGCGAGCTCCCCGAGCAGCTCTCCCTCGCGACGGGGAAAGAGCGCTTCCCCGGCGGCCGTCAGCCGATAGAGGACGTGAGGCCGGCCAGGTCCCTTCCGGTGGACGCCCGGCCGCTCGACGAGCCCCATCGCGGCGAGCGCCTTGAGGTGCGTGCGAAGCGTCTCGCGGTTCAGGTCGAAGTTCGCCTCGAGGCGGGCGAGCGTGCACTCGCCGGACCGCTTGATGAGGCCGAGGATCTTCCGCTGGCTCTCGCCGATCCCGGGGCCGAAGACCGATTCCTCTCTCTGCATCCGACGGCCTCCCTCAGACCCGCACCGCGCCCGGGGCGACGCCGACCCGCCCACCCTGCGGGCGCCCCGCCTGGAGCAGGCGCGGGACGATCCAGGTCGCCCACCAGACGAGGCCGGCGACCTCGAGGAGGCCCGAGGCGCCGGCCGCCGGGAAGGCCAGAGGGGTCACGTCGGTCAGCACCTGCTGCGTCACGCGAAGCGTGCAGCCGAGGTTCAGGAGGACGAACGGCGCGATCGGCATCGCCTCGGCGGCGGCCGAAGCCCCGGACGGCCGCGGCGCGACCCGCGACGCGACGCCGACGATCATCAGGCTGACGAAGCCGACCGTGATCGCATGCCGGGTGGCGCCATGCCAGGCGTGCGAGAACGGCACGTCGACGAGGCGCGACCAGAACGGCCCGGCTACGAGCATCGCGAGCGAGACGCCGAGCCAGACGTGCGCGGCGCGCACGAAGGCGAGAGGCGAGAGGCGCGGGACGACGAAGCGCGGCCGGGCGAAGGTCCGGAGGCTCGAGACCGCGAGGGCCGCGCAGACGGCCAGGCCGACCCAGGCCAGCCAGACCGCGACGAAGAGGGCCGGCCGGCGGGAGGTCATCGCCACCGGGAAGAGGGCCACCTCGAGGACGATCATGGCCTGCAGCGGCCCGAAGAGGCGGACGGCGCGGCGCTCGTCGACGACCGGCGTCCCGAAGAGCCCGGGCAGGACGCGCATCGAGACGCCGAGGATCGTCGACAGCGCCAGGCCGTGGATCTGCAGGTCGCGGAGCGGGAGCTGCCAGACCGCGATCTCGGCCAGGAGCGACGCGCGGTCGGGCGCGCCGATGGTCAGGACGAGGTGGCGCAGGTCGAGGACGGTGGAGAGGAGGAACCAGACGAGGCCCGCCCCGATGTAGAGGTCCGCCGCCCGCGCGCGCACTCCCTTCTGCCACGCCGTCACTGCGAGGAGCGCGACGAACGCGGCGACGACGGCGAGCTGCAGCGCCCCGGCCGCGATCGCGAGGGTGGCGAACGGGTCGACGGGGCGCGCCTCGCCGACCGTCCGCCCGACGACCGCGAGAGCCATCAGAGGCAGCAGGGCGCGGGCCAGGCGCGTCGAGGCGAGCCGCACGCCCCAGAACGCCGGGAACATCTGGAGCGCGAACCCCATGATGAAGAGCCCCATCCACCCGTAGATCTGCGCCTGGCCGTGCGCGTTGATCTCGAAGATCGAGGGCGCCGTGAAGTCACGGGCCCGGGCGATGCGCAGGAGGAGCCACGCGCCCCAGCCCGCTCCCGCAGTCAGCGTGACGGCGAGGCCGACCAGGAAGAAGCGCGGGTAGAGCGGCACCCGCGCCAGGGCGGGGAGCCGGGCCGGGCCGGCCGCGAGCGGGCAGACGGACGACGCGGACGGCGGCCCGGCGGGTGCGGACGAGGCGGCGGGGACGGGGTTACTTGCCACTGTTATCATGATGTTATGGCTGACAATCAGGCGCGTCAATCCTACGAGGCCGAAGGTCTGCGAGCGTCCTCGGGCTCCCCGTCGGCAGGCGCTTCCGAGAAGCCGCTCTCCCCCTGGTGGCGTCACGCCGTCCTCCTCGTGATGGCGATCGGCTTCAGCCTCCTCACGCTCGTCACCGTCCTCACCTACACGAACGCCCCTCCGGTGCCGGAGCGCGTCACCGACACGGCCGGCGCGACCCTCTTCACGCGCGAGAACGTCGAGCACGGCCAGGAGGTCTTCCTCAAGTACGGGCTCATGGAGCACGGCTCGCTCTGGGGGCACGGCGCGTACCTCGGGCCGGACTACAGCGCGGAGTACCTGCACCGGCTCGCCGAGATCGCGCGGGAGACGCTCGCCCTCGAGCGTCACGGCAAGCCCTACACGGCGCTCGCCCCGGACGCGGCCGCGGCCGTCGCCGCGGGCGTCTCCGGACTTCTCAAGGAGAACCGCTACGACGCGGCCACGGGGACGCTCCGCTTCTCACCGGCCGAGGCGTCCGCCTGGAGGATCCAGAGCGCGGAATGGGCCGCCTATTTCTCGGGCCCCACGCCCGCGCCGGGCCTGCCCGCGCAGTACATCCGCGACCCTCGGGACCTCGCCGACCTCAACTCGTACTTCGCGTGGGCCGCGTGGGCCACCGTCGCGAACCGCCCCGGGAAGGACTACTCCTACACGAACAACTGGCCCTACGAGCCGCTCGTCGGGAACCGGCCGAGCGCCTCGACCTACCTCTGGAGCGCGCTCAGCCTCGTCACCCTCCTCGGCGGGCTCGGCGCCCTCCTCTTCGCGTTCGGCCGGTTCGACTTCCTCGGCTGGCACGGCCCCTCGGGCGCCGGTCACGAGCACGAGAGCCTGCTCGCCCGCTGGACGCTCACGCCGAGCCAGAGAATCGTCGGCCTCTACTTCGGGGTCGTCGCCCTGCTGTTCCTCCTCCAGGCGCTCGCGGGGGGCGCCCTCGCCCACTACCGCGTCGAGTCGGGCGCGTTCTACGGATTCGACCTCGCCCGCTTCCTCCCCTACAACCTCCTCCGGACCTACCACCTCCAGCTCGCAATCTTCTGGATCGCGACCGCCTGGGTCGCGGGCGGGCTCTTCCTCGCGCCCCTCGTCGGAGGCGCGGAGCCCCGGGGCCAGCGCGGCGGCGTGATCGCCCTCCTCGTCGCGCTCGCCGTCGTCGTCTCCGGGAGCCTCGGGGGCGAATGGCTCGGCATCAACGACCGCCTCGGGAGCCTCTGGTTCTGGCTCGGCCACCAGGGGTCGGAGTACCTCGACCTCGGCCGCTTCTGGCAGCTCCTCCTCGCCGCCGGCCTCGCGGGCTGGCTCGTTCTCATGTACCGCGCCCTCCGCCCCGCGATCCGCGACCCGAAGCGCTCGGAGCTCGCCTCGCTCTTCCTCTACGCCGCGGCGGCGATCCCTCTCTTCTACCTCCCCGCGCTCTTCTTCGGCCCCCGCACGAACTTCGCGGTCATCGACAACTGGCGCTTCTGGATCATCCACCTCTGGGTGGAAGGCTTCTTCGAGCTCTTCGCCACGGTCCTCGTCGCCGTCATGTTCCTCGTCCTGGGGCTCGTCACGCCCCGCACGGCGACGCGCGTCGTCTACCTCGACGCCATCCTCTACCTCGCCGGCGGAATCGTCGGCACCGGGCACCACTGGTACTTCACCGGCCAGGGGACGCTCAACATGGGCCTCGCCGCCTGCTTCTCCGCGCTCGAGGTCGTGCCGCTGACGCTCCTGACGCTCGACGCGTGGGACTTCGTGAAGCTCCGCCAGCGGCGCTGTGACGACTGCCACGCCGCCTTCGCCGACCGGCACCGGTGGACCGTCTACTTCCTGATGGCGGTCGGCTTCTGGAACTTCGTCGGTGCCGGCGTCTTCGGCTTCCTCATCAACCTCCCCGTCGTCTCCTACTTCGAGGTCGGCACGTCGCTCACGAGCAACCACGGCCACGCGGCGCTCTTCGGCGTCTTCGGCATGCTCGCGCTGGCCGTCCTCGTCTTCTCGCTCCGCTCGCTCGCGCGCGACGAGGTCTGGGCGCGGGCGGAACGGCTCGTGAGGGTCGGCTTCTGGGGCCTCAATACCGGGCTCGCGGCGATGATGGCGCTCGACCTCTTCCCCGCCGGCGTCCTGCAGCTCCAGGACGTCCTCCAGAACGGCTACTGGCACGCGCGGCGGCTGACCTACCTCATGGAGGGCGCGTTCCACACCCTCGAGTGGGCCCGCGCGGCCGCCGACGGCCTCTTCCTCGTCGCGGGCGTCGTGCCCCTCGTCGCCGCCGTCGCGATCCTGCTCCTCGGCTCGCGCGGAGGGCACGCGGCGTCCCCGCGCCCCCACGGCGGTACGATTTCCGGATGAAGACGACAGCGGCGCTCCTTTTCCTGGCCCTCCTCCTGTCCGGCTGCCGGAAGACCGAAGCCCCGGCGGGCGAGACGCCGAAGGAGGCCGCCGAAGCGAAGGCGACCGTCGCGGAGGCACAGGCCGTCCCGACGGACCAGAACGACCCGAAGGCGCTCCTGACCGACGAGATGCTCGGAAAGCTCGTCGTCTACCAGACCACGGTGATGCCCGTCATGGCGGACACCCTGGCGATGGGCGGCCGCGCGCACCAGGGCTCCGGCGGCGACCAGAACGAGTTCGAGAAGCAGGTGGCGGCCGACCCGAGGTTCCAGCGCGTCAACGCGGCCCAGAAGGAGGCTTCGGCGAAGTCGGGCCTTTCGGCCCAGACCGCCGCGGCGATCGGGAAGCTCGTCTCCGAATACGTCTCGGAGCGCTCGATGGGTACGGCCGAGGAGAAGGCGAAGGTGCGCGCCGACTTCGAGCAGAGGTACGGCAAGCCCGCGGCCGAAGCGATGGACCGCCACGAGGCCGAGCTGACCAGGCTCCAGGAGGAGACGCTCGAGGCCGCGCTCGGGCCGGCGAAGAGGTAGGTCGTTCGATGGCCGTGAAGGGAAACGCGCCATTCTCGGCTATCGTCCCGCCGGAGGCGCCCATGACACGCGTGACCGGAATCGGTGGGATCTTCTTCAAGGCGCGCGACCCGGAGTCGCTTCGCGAGTGGTATCGGAAGCATCTCGGCGTGCCGCTCGAGGCATGGGGCGGCGCGGTCTTCCACTGGCAGACGGCGGAGCGGCCGGAGCCGGACGGGATGACGGTCTGGAACGTCTTCCCGGCGACGACGAAGTACTTCGACCCGAGCCCGGCGCCCTTCATGGTGAACTTCCGCGTCGACGACCTCGACGCCCTCCTCGCGGCGCTCCGGGCGGAAGGGTGCGCGGTGGACGAGAAGGTGGAGAGATCGGAGCTCGGGGCGTTCGGCTGGGTGATGGACCCGGAGGGGAACCGCGTGGAGCTCTGGCAGCCGCCGAAGAGCTGACGGACGCCGGACCGGATTCGGGGAGATCTTCGGGGACCTGGTCCGGGGGCTCCGCCCGCCTAGGCCGCCGCGAGGGTGACGAGGGCGGCGGCGAGGCGGACGGCGTCGCGCAGTAGGGCGAGGGTCGAGGCGAGGTCCCGAAGCGTCTCGAGCGCGCGTTTCAGCTCGCGGTTCTTCGCCTTCAGCTCGACGTGGATGGCGGCGACGACGCCGCTCTGGTCCTCGAGGCAGGCGAGGACGGCCTTCCAGTAGGCGTCGCGCGCGGCGCCGTACAGCTCTCGCACGCGCTCCTTCTCCTCGGGGCCCTTCGCGGCGGAGTGGAGTGTGTCGAAGCCCCGCTCGGCCAGGCGGTAGGTCGCCTCGACGGTCGCGAGGATCTGCGCGTGGTTCGACTTCGTCCGGGCCATGGTCGCCTCCCCTACTTCCCTGCCGCCGCGCGGTACTCGTCGAGGAGCCCGCGGACCGCCGCGACGTGCCCGTGTACCGCGGCGAGGTCGGTCTCCTGCTTCGCCTCGAAGGAACGGTGCGCGAGGACGAGCGCCTCGAGGCCGGCGAGGGTCTCGTCGACGAGGGCGCCTTCCAGGTCGACCCTCCGCGCGACGCGGTGCTCGAGGACGCGGTCGAGCGCCGCGCGCAGGTCGTCCTCCCGGTTCGTGCCGGGCCGGCCGGTGATCGACGGCTCCTTGCGGAGAAGCGCGAGAGCTCCGTCGTACTCCTTCTCGTCCCACGCGAGGCCGAAGGCCGCGGCGTGCGGCGCGAGGAGCGCGCCGGGCCGGCCGAGGCCGAGGGCGGCGAAGGCGCGCGCCGCGGAGCCCTGCCCCTCGACGAGCGCCCGCCGGAGGGACGCGTGGACCTCCCGCTCCGTTCGGAGGAGGGCGACGAAACGCTCGAGGCTCTCGCGGATCGCGGCGCTCGCCTGCTTCAGCCGTGCGGCCTGCCGGGCGCCCGCGAACGCGCCGAGGCCTTTCGAGAGGCCGAAGGCCGGAACGGGAGCGACGGAGGGTTGGCCGAGCGCCTCGCGGTAAGCGCTCACGGCGCCCGCGAGGTCGTTCACGCCACGCTCCACCTGATCCGCTGCGTCGAACGCCGCGAGCGCGTCGAGCCCGGCGTAGGCCGCGCCCAGCTCGGACATCGCGTCCCCGCGGGCCGCGAGGACGGAGCGGACCTTCCGAAGGGTGGCGAGCGTCTCCTCCGCCGGGTCGGGACGACCGGTGAGCGGTGCGAGGAGGAGCTGCGCCTCGACGTAGCGATCGACGGAGGCCGCGGTCTCGCGCACCGAATCGCCTGCGACGCGGGTCGCCGCGCTTCCCGCGGAGGCCAGGGCACCGGCGCGCGGCCGCGCCGTCGACGTGCAGCCGGCCAGCGCCGCGAGAGACAGGAGTACGACGGAGACACGGACCGGTCGGGTCACGAGGCCACCCCCATTGCAGCGGAGTCCGGGGACGAAAGGCTGCGGAAGGCTACCGCGTGCGCGGTCAGCTCTTGCCGGAGGCGTCCTTCTTCTCGGGGGCGGCGGCCGCGGGCGCCGGTGAGGCCGGGGCGCCCTTGCCGCTCATGTCGACGCTCCCCTTGAACTGCGCCCCCTCGGCGATCGCGATCTTCGGGGAGCGGATGTTCCCCTCGAGGATCCCGGACGGCAGGATCTCCACCTTGTCGGCGGCGACGACGTTCCCGACGACCCGGCCCGCGATGACGACGTGGTGCGCCTTGACCTCGGCGTTCACCTGGGCCTGTGGGCCGATGCGGAGGCCCTTGGAGACGGAGATCTTCCCTTCGACGCGGCCCTCGACGACGAGGTCCTCGTCGCCGGAAAGCTCTCCCTGAATGCGGATGTTGGGTCCGATCACGGCTGTCTTCACCTCGGTTGCGGCTTTCGGGCCCGTCGGGGCGGGAGCGGCCGCGGGGCGCGGGGAATCGTGAGACGGTGCGGGGCGCTCGCCTTCGGTGCGGGGCGCCGACTTCGATCCGAAAAAGCCCATCGGCCCGGAAGTCTACCCGATCCGCTCGGGAGGGCCGGAGGGCGGATCGGCCACCGCCGCGAGGACGAAACCGTCCTCCGAGCGCCACCAGACGCCCCATTCGGACGGGCCCGGTCCGCGCGCGCCGAATCGTCGCCAGGAGCCGTCGGCCGGGCCCGGAGCCGGTGCGGCCTCGACGTCGCGCGGGGCGATCCGGAGCCCTTCGCGAAGGGCCTTCATCACCGCCTCCTTCGAGCACCAGACGAGCGTCGC
>CAZWRQ010000039.1:0-24710 GCA_964636395.1 uncultured Holophagales bacterium | reverse complement strand
CGCTCCTCGAAGCGCTGGAGGTAGCCGATCAGCTCGCCGAGGCCGGTGGAGTCGAGCGTGTCGATCTGCTCGAAGTCGAGGAGGACCGGCCCCTCGTCCTCCTCGAGCACCTTCTCGAGGAACTCGGAGAACTGGCGGGCGCTCTCGCCGAGCTTCACGACGCCCTGGATCCGGAGGACCGTCGTCCGGTCGCGGCGCTCGCGGAGGATGATCACGCGACTCCCTCACCAGCCCGCTCGCGCGATGCGACGAAGCGCTCGATCCGCGTCCGGTCGCGCGCGGAGAGCTCGAGGAAGCGGAGGCCGAAGACGGGGTGAAAGGTCGACGCTTCGTACGCCCGCCGGGCGACCTGGCCGCGGCTCCTGACCGAGACGGGGTCGTCGGGGAGGTAGAACTCGACGTCGACGACGCGTCCGACGCTCAGCTCGGCGTCCACCTCCGCGAGGAGTCCGTTGACCGAGACGTTCAGGGTCTTGCCGTGGACCGTGACCCCCGCCTCCCGGACCTCGTGGACCCGGAGCATCGTGTTCACCTCGCGGCGCGCGGCGATCTCGGTCAGGCGGCGCGCCTTGTCGAGGAGCTCGCCCTCGGGGAACGGGGCGAGGAGGAAGTCGTTGATCCCGGAGACGAGGCACTCCTCGAGGTGCGTCGAGCCGGAGGGGACGACGACCATGATCGAGACCGACCTCCACCGCGGGACCGACCGGAGCTGCCGGGCGGCCCGGAGGCCCCCCTCGGGGCCGAACGCCTCGTCGAGGACGACGAGGTCGACGGCGGGGACGGAGGGGATGCCGTCGAGCGCCTCGGGGGTCCCGACGCGCGTGACGAGGTAGCCGCCCTGGTCGAGGACCTCCTCGGCCCGGGCGATCCACGCCGAGCCCGGCCCCGCGAGGGCGACGTGCCGGATGCCGCCGGGAGACGTCACGCCGGGGTCCCCTTCTTCACGGTGACGGCCCCGGAGCAGACCCTCCGCCCCTCGCCGTCGGTGACCGTCCCCTGGAAGCGGACGATCGGGCCGAGGACGCCGGCGATCCGAACGTCGACGTCGAGCAGGTCGCCGCTCTCGGCCTCCCTGTCGAACTCGAAGTCGGAGACCCCGGCGAGGAAGCCGGTGCGGCCGATCCCGGGATCGCCCCCCTCGAGGAGGAGCGCCGCCTGAGCGACGACCTCCACGAGCGTGAGGGGCGGCAGGGACTCCCCCGCTTCCGTCCGCCGTCCGTTCACGGTCACGAGCGCCCGGACCCGTCCCTCCGCGGGACCGCGCTTCTCCACGGTCCGCTCGACGAAGCGGAACGGGTACGCGTGCGGGAGGGGTTCGGGGACGGGAGTCACGCCGCCTTCGACCGGACGAACTCGCAGAGGGCGTCGACGGAGGCGAAGGCCTTGACCCCCACCTCCTCGTCCTGGACCTTGATGCCGAACTCCTTCTCGATTCCGAGGACGAGCTCGAGCGCGTCGATCGAGTCGAGCCCGAGGCCGCTCGGGTCGTCCCCGAAGAGGGGTGCGTCGTCCTTGATCGTCGCGGGGTCGATCTCCAGCTTCAGCTGGCGGACGATCAGCGACTTGACGCGCCCCTTCAGCTCTTCAACCTGCTCCATTCCGCCTCCTTCCGGGCGATGGCCGGGAGTATATCGAGCGCGGCGCCCCGGGGGACGCGCGCCTCTCAGCCGACGAAGCCGCCGTCGACGCGGATCGTCTGGCCGGAGAGGTACGCCGCGCCGTCGGAGCAGAGGAACGCCACGAGCGGGGCGACGTCCTCCGGGACTCCGAAGCGCCGGACGGGGATCCGCTTCGTGAAGTCCTCGCGGGCTTCCTTCGACAGGAACGAGATCATCTCCGTCTCCACGAAGCCGGGCGCGACGCAGTTCACCGTGACTCCGTAGGGTCCGACCTCGGCGGCGAGCGACTTCGTGAAGGCGACGAGCGCCCCCTTCGCCGCGGCGTAGTTCGTCTGCCCGGCCGAGCCCATGAGGGCCGCGAGGGAGGAGATGTTCACGATGCGCCCCCAGCGGCGCCGGAGCATCCCCCGGACGACGGCCTTCGTCGAACGGAACGCCCCGCCGAGCGACGTGTCGATCACCTCGTCCCAGTGCGCCTCCGGCATGAGCGCGAAGAGGCCGTTGCGGAGGGTGGCCGCGTTGTTCACGAGGACGTCGACGCCCCCCCGTTCCGCGTCGAGGCGGTCCGCGACCGCCACGATCTCGTCCCGGGAGGTCGCGTCGGCCTTCGCGGCCTCGGCGCTCCCCCCGCTCTCCGCGATCCTGCGGACCGTCTCGGCCGCCCCGGTCTCGTCGGAGCGGTAGGTGACGAGGACGTGGAGTCCGTCGGCCGCGAGGCGCTCGGCGATCGCCCGCCCGATGCCGCGCGAACCGCCGGTCACCCAGGCGACTCTCTGCCTCTGAGTCACACGACCTCCTCGCCGGCCGCGGGCCGGGCGGCGACCCGGAGGGCCGGCGCGCCGAGAGCCGAGGCGAACCGCGCGATCCCGGCGGGGTCCTCGAGGACGTCGGCCCGCGAGCTCCGAAGCGTCCAGCGGTGCATCTTCGAGAGGAGGTCGCCCGGTCCCACCTCGACGAACCGGGTCTCGCCGGCCGAGGCCATTGCCAGGAGGACGTCGACCCAGCGGGACGTCCGGGCGATCTGACTCGAGAGGACGAGGCGGGCCTCCTCCTCGCTCCGGACGACGCGGCCGAGCATCGGGGCGTAGAGAGCGGCCCGGCCGGGCCAGGAGAGCCGGGTCCGTCTTGCGACGAACTCCGCGAGCTCGACGGCCACCGGCTCGAGCGCCGGCGAGTGCATCGGCCATCCGAGCGGGAGCGCTTCAGACTTCAGTGCGTGCATCGCGAGGTGGTCGAGCGCGCGCAGCACCGGCTCGCGCCGCCCCGTGAGGACGACCTGCTGGGCGGCGTTGACGTTGCCGATCGCCACCTCGTGCGGGTCCCGCGTCAGGCGCGCGAGCTCGGACGCGACCTCCAGCTCGGGGAGGCCGATGACGAAACCCATCGCCCCCGCGGGCGCCCTCTCGCGGAGGAGCCGCTCCGCCTCGAGGAGGACCTCGAGCGCCGCCCAGCGGTCGAGGACGCCGGCGCCGACGAAGGCGGCGTACGTCCCGAGGCTGTACCCCGCGCAGGCCGACGGGTGAAGGCCGTGATCGTCGGCGAGGACGTCCAGCGTGGCGACGGAGACGGCGAAGACGCCGACCTGTGCGGGGAGGTCGGCGTGGAGGTCGGGCCCTCCCTCGCCGAAGAACGTCGCCTCGAGGTCGACGCCGCTTCGCTCCGACACCTGACCGAAGAAGGAGGCGACACGAGGGGACGAGGCGGCGAGCGCCTCGCCCATCCCCGCCTTCTCGGAGAGCTGCCCCGGGAAGAGGGCCGCGAACCGCCTCACGCCGCGACCCCCCGGGTCCGGCTGAAGGACGGGAACGCCTCCGCGAGCGAGGCCGAACGGTGCCGGGCGAGGAGTCGCGCGAGCCTGGGGACGACCCGGCTCCGGCCTCCGAAGTGGACGAGGCGGGCGACGGGCGGAAGCTCCATCGGCGGATGCGCTTCGTCGACCTCCCACGGGTGAATGTAGAGGACGGGGCTCTCTCCGCGACCCAGCGTCTCGTCGATCACCCGGGAGATCCGGCCCTCCCGGGAAAGCCGGGAGGTCCAGCCGCCGCCCATCATCGCCGGCTGGCCGAAGAAGGTCCCGACGAGCGGAGGGACCTCCAGGAGGTCGCCGGCCCGGGTCGGAAGGACCGTCGGCCGGAGGGGATTCCCGATGTCGCCGATCGGCGGGACGGCGAGGAGAGACGAGTCGATCCGGAAGCCCTCCTCGACGAGCGTCGCCAGGTGCGGGCAGGCCGTGGAGCGAAACGACCACTCCGGGGCGCGGTAGGCCGTGACGGGCGCCCCGGCGGCGTCCTCGAGGGACGCGCGGGCCGCGCGCAGGTCGGCCCGGAAGCCGTCCGCGGTCAGCTCGTTCGCGCGGCGGTGCAGGTCGCCGTGGCAGCCGATCTCGTGCCCCGCGCCGGCGATCCTCCGAACGAGGCCCGGGTGCCGGCGGGCCACCCAGCCGAGGACGAAGAACGTGGCGCGGGAGCGGCTCTCGTCGAGCAGGGAGAGTATCCGCTCGGTGGACGGGACGACGCGGGAGGGAAACGAGTCCCAGCTCTCAGGGCGGTCGTACGTCTCGTGGCCGCAGACGTGGAACCACTCTTCCACGTCGACGGTCAGGACGAGCCGGGGTGCGGACATGGCGGCGGATTATGGATTATGGGCGCGAGGCGCCTCAGGAGACGTCGGAGCCGGTCGTCTTGTAGTGGACCGAGAGCCAGGAGGTGACCCACGTGTCCCGGAACGGCCGGTAGTGCCGTTGGCCGGTCGAGTAGATCGACCGGACCGGCACGACGGCGAACTCCCGGAGGATCGGAGCGGCCTTGATGAGCATCTCGTTCTCGATGGCGTAGCGGTTCGCGGTGAGGCGGAGGCGGCGCAGGAGCGCGGTCGAGAGGACGCGGTAGCCCGACTGGCCGTCCTCGACCGGCAGGCCGGTCATGCGGGAGAGGACCTTGTCGCCCGTCTCGTTCGCACGGCGGTTCTTCGCCGGCATCCCCTGCGGGTCGGAGAGGCGCGAGCCGACCACGAAATCGGCCCCGCGGCGCGCGGCGTCGAGGAGAGCCGGGAGGTCGTCGGGGTCGTGCTGGCCGTCTCCGTCGACGAACGCCACGTGGGTCCAGTCGCCGGCGAGGAGGAGCGCGATGCCGTCGCGCATCGCCCGCCCCTTACCACCGTTCGCCTCGCGGCGGTGAACTTTCGCTCCGGCCCCACGAGCGACCTCGGACGTGAGATCCTCGCTCCCGTCGTCGACGACGAGCACCTCCGGTACGTGCCGGAGGAGGCCTCTCACCACGTCGCCGACCCACGTTTCGCACCGAAACGCGGGGACGAGCGCGGCGGGCCGGAACGGGCTTTCCGTGGTTGACGATCCCCGCAACTTTGTGAAAATTAGCACGAGCGCCTCATGGGCACATCAGAAGCCTTCCTCCCCATCCTCCTCATGTTCACGGCGGCCGCGATCCTCGGGGCCGCCCTCCTGTTCCTGAACGGGGTGATGGGCCGCAAGGTCCGGACCCTCCGCAAGCTCGGCCCGTACGAGAGCGGCCTGCCGCTCCTGGACGACAGCCGCAAGCGGATTTCCGTCAAGTTCTTCATCGTCGCGATGGTCTTCATCCTCTTCGACGTGGAGACGGGCTTCCTCTGGCCGTGGGCCACCGTCCTCGACGAGGGCGGCTGGGTCGTCTTCTGGCCGATGATCCTGTTCCTCGCCGTCCTGGCCCTCGCGGACGCCTACCTCTGGAAGAAGGGAGCGTTCGACTGGGAATGAGCGGCGGCGCGAGCACCCCCGTGGACGTCCTCCCCGGCCAGCCCCCCGTGGGCGAGCACGGGGCCCTCTCCTGCGGAAAGGAGCTCGCGTTCTCGGCGAAGGCCGAGGAGCGGCTCCAGAAGCTCCTGACCCGGTACCCGACGAAGCAGGCCGCCCTCCTCCCGACGCTCTGGATCGCGCAGGAGGAATGGGGCTGGATCTCGCGAGAGGCGGTGGACTACGTCGCCGCGCGGCTCGGCCTGACCTCCGCCTTCGTCTGGGGCGTCGTGACGTTCTACACGATGTACAACCGGGCCCCCGTCGGGAAGCACCTCATCCAGGTCTGCACCTCGATCTCCTGCCACCTGAACGGCGCGGAGGAGGTCTTCCACGAGTGCCGGAAGAAGCTCGGCGGCCTGAAGCCGGGCGAGACGTCGGCCGACGGGAAGTTCACCGTCGTCGAGGTGGAGTGCCTCGCGCAGTGCGACAAGGCGCCCGCCGTCATGGTGAACGGCGACGACTACGAGCGGATCACCCTCGACAACCTGGACGCCTTCCTCGCCGAGCTGAAATGAGCGAATTCGTTCCCGTCCTCTCCGCCCGCGTCGGGAAGAAGAACTCCCGCGCCCTCGAAACCTACGTCGCCGACGGCGGCTACGCCTCCTGGAAGACGGTCCTGGCCGGCTCCTCGACGGGCGAGTGGACGCCGGCGAAGGTGACCGACGTCGTGAAGGCCTCGGGCCTCCGCGGCCGGGGCGGCGCCGGCTTCCCCACCGGGATGAAGTGGACGTTCGTCCCGCCGAAGGAGAAGAGGGGCGGCAAGCCCGTCTACCTCCTCTGCAACGCCGACGAGTCGGAGCCGGGGACGTTCAAGGACCGGGTCCTCATCGAGCAGGACCCCCACCAGCTCCTCGAGGGGATGATGCTCGCGAGCTTCGCGCTCGACGTGAAGCACGCCTACATCTACATCCGCGGCGAGATGGTCCACGGCGCCGAGATCCTGAACGCGGCGATCGACGAGGCCTACGCGGCCGGCTTCCTCGGGACGAACGTCCTCGGGAGCGGCCTCGACCTCGACGTCACGGTCCACCGCGGCGCCGGGGCGTACATCTGCGGCGAGGAGACGGCACTCATCGAGAGCCTCGAGGGGAAGCGCGGCCACCCGCGCATCAAGCCCCCCTTCCCCGCCGTCTCGGGCGTCTGGGCCGCCCCGACCGTCGTGAACAACGTCGAGACGCTCTGCTGCGTGAAGCACATCGTCGACCGCGGCGCCGACTGGTTCAAGGGGATCGGCCGGAACGACCGCAACACCGGGCCGAAGCTCTACTGCGTCTCCGGGCACGTGAACAAGCCGGGCGTCTACGAGGCGCCGATGGGGATCCTCTTCAAGGACCTCCTCGCGATGTGCGGCGGGATGCGCGAGGGGCGGAAGGTGAAGGCCGTGATCCCGGGCGGCTCCTCCGCCCCGATGCTGACGGGCGAGGAGATCATGGACGTCCCGATGGACTTCGACGGCGTCGCCGCCGCGAAGTCGATGCTCGGCTCGGCGGCCGTCATCGTCATGGACGAGACGACGGACATCCCGAAGGCCGTGGCGAACATCGCGAAGTTCTACGCGCACGAGTCGTGCGGGCAGTGCACGCCGTGCCGCGAGGGGTGCCCCTGGCTCCTCAAGATGCTGAAGCGGATCGTGAACGGCCAGGGGAAGAAGGCCGACCTCGAGATGCTCCTGCAGGTCTCCGGCCAGATGGGGAACGGGATGACGATCTGCGTCTTCGCCGACGCGGCGATCGCCCCCGTCCTCTCCTCGATCCCGCGGTTCCGCGAGGAGTTCGAGGCGTACGTCGCGAAGTCCGCGGCGCCCGGCTTCGACGTGCCCGTCCCGGACCAGATCACCCCGAAGCTCGCCGAGCGGATGGCGGAAGGGATGCACTCCTGATGGCGAAGGTCACCGTCGACGGACGGACCGTCGAGGTCCCCGACAGCACGAACGTCCTCGAGGCGTGCCGGGCGGCCGGGGTCGACGTCCCCCACTTCTGCTACCACCCGCGCCTCTCGGTCGTCGGCCAGTGCCGGATGTGCATGGTCGAGATCGAAGGGGTGCCGAAGATCCAGGCCTCGTGCACGGTCCCCGTGCGCGACGGCATGGTCGTCCACGCGAGCTCGGAGAAGGCCCTCGCCGCGCGCAACGCGACGATGGAGTTCCTCCTCATCAACCACCCGCTCGACTGCCCCATCTGCGACCAGGCGGGAGAGTGCAAGCTGCAGGACAACGCCGTCGCGGCGGGCCTCCCCGTCTCGCGGACGGCCGAGCCCCGGCGGCAGTTCCCCGGCTACGACCGGACGAGCATCGGCCCGCACGTCATCGCCGACATGACGCGCTGCATCCAGTGCACGCGCTGCATCCGGTTCTGCCAGGAGATCGCCGGGACCGGCGAGCTGACGTTCATCGAGCGGGGCGGCCACACGATCGTCTGGACCCACGAGGGGAAGGAGCTCGCGAACGAGTGGTCGGGCTGCGCGGCGGACGTCTGCCCCGTCGGCGCCCTGACGACGAAGGAGTTCCGGTTCCGCAAGCGGGTCTGGTGGCTCGACAAGGCCCGGTCGGTCTGCGACGGCTGCGAGATCGGCTGCAACGTCTCGATCGAGCACCGCGACCGGACCGTCTACCGGTTCCTCCCCCGCGTGAACCTCGGCGTGAACGACTTCTGGATGTGCGACTACGGCCGCTTCCGGGCCGAGGAGCTGAACGGGAACGACTTCACGAGGCCCGTCCTCCGGGCCGGCGGGAGCCCCCGCGAGACGAACTGGGGCGAGGCGCTCGACGCGGTGAAGGCCGCCGTCGACGCGGCCGTCGCGAAGGACCCGGCCTCCGTCCTCGTCCTCGGCTCGGCCCGCCTCGCGACCGAGGAGAGCTGGCTCCTGGCCCGGCTCTTCAAGGAGACGATCGGCGTCTCCCAGGTCGAGTTCCACCCCGACCTCGGCCCCGAGCGGAAGATCAAGAACCCGACGGTCCCCGGCGGGTGGCTCGTCGGGAGGGAGGCCGCGCCGAACTCGCGCGGCGCCGAGGCCGCGGGGCTCGCCCGCGCCGGGAAGGGCTCGGCCCTCGCCCGCCTCCTCGACGGCTCGTACACGCCCGACGTCCTCTACGTCGCCGACGCGGAGCTCACGTCCCGCGTCTGGGACCCGGAGTTCGTGAAGGCCCTCCGCCGCGCGAAGACGCTGATCGTCCACGGCCGGCGGACGAATCCGCTCACGGAGGCGGCCGACGTCCTCCTCCCCGTCGCGAGCCTCGCCGGCAAGGAGGGGACGTTCGTTAACGTCCTCGGCCTCGTCCAGCGGTTCCAGATCGCGATCGTCCCGCCGCCGATCGTGAGGACCGACCTCGAGGCCCTCCTCCACCTCGGAAAGAGATGGGGCGTCTTCGACACGAAGTGGACGGCGAAGGACGTCTTCACGCGGATGCGCGACGCGGTGCCCGGCTACGCCGGCCTCGAGTGGGACGCGCCCGCCCTCCTCGGGACCGAGCCTCCCGTCTCCCCGGTCTCCGCCTACGACGCGCTCCTCGAGCGCCGCCTCGAGAACCCGGCCGAGGTCCTCGCGCTCGCGGCCGAAGCCGCCGGAGCCGCTCCGGCCGGAGGGGAGAAGTGAGCGACGCCACCTTCGCCCTCGTCGCCACGGGGGCCAAGATCCTCTTCGTCTGGGTCATCGCGCTCGCCACGATCCTCCCGAACCTCGTCTGGGCCGAGCGGCGGGTCGCCGGGATGATCCAGGACCGCCCGGGCCCGAACCGGGTCGGCCCCTTCGGCTTCTTCCAGATCATCGCGGACGGCACGAAGTTCTTCATGAAGGAGAGCGTGACGCCGCTCTACGTCGACAAGCTCCTCTACAACCTCGCGCCCTGGATCACCCTGATGCCGGGGCTCGTGACGTTCGCCGTCATCCCGTTCGGGGCGACGCTCCCCGTCACGATCGGCGGGGTGACGCGGGAGGTGCCGCTCGTCATCGCCGACGTGAACATCGGTATCCTCTACATCTTCGCGTTCACCGGGCTCGGCATCTACGGGATCGTCCTCGCCGGCTGGTCGGCGAACAACAAGTACTCGCTCATGGGAGGCCTTCGCGCCTCGGCCCAGATCATCAGCTACGAGCTCGCGATGGGCTTCGCCGCAGCGGGCGTCTTCCTCGCCGCCGGGACGCTCCGCCTCTCCGGCGTCGTCGAGTGGCAGCAGCAGAACGTCTGGAACGTCGTCCCGCAGTTCGTCGGCTTTTTCGTCTTCCTGATCGCCGCCTTCGCCGAGACGAACCGCCTCCCCTTCGACCTGGCCGAGGCCGAGGAGGAGCTAGCGGGCGGCTTCCACGCCGAGTACTCGTCGTTCAAGTTCGGCATGTTCTTCATGGGCGAGTACGCGAACCTCATCGCCGCCTCGGCCCTCCTGGCGACGCTCTACTTCGGCGGCTGGTCGCTCCCGGGCGTCGCGTTCACCGGAGTCTGGGGCGCGCTCGCCTCCGTCGCCGTCTTCTTCGCGAAGACCATTTGCTTCATCTTCCTGTTCCTCTGGGTCCGCTGGACCTTCCCCCGCTTCCGCTACGACCAGCTGATGGACCTCGGCTGGAAGTTCCTCCTGCCGCTCTCCTTCTTCCACCTGATCGCCGTCGCGGCGTTCGTCGCCGCGAAGTGAGGGGCTGAGGCCGATGTCGCTCGAGCTCGTCGTCTTCGCGATCGCCTCGGGGCTCGCGATCGTCTCCGCCCTCGCCATGGTCGTCGTGAAGACGCCCGTGAGGAGCGTGATCTCCCTCGTCGTGACGTTCTTCGCCCTGGCGGTCCTCTCGGTCCTCCTCGCGGCGCCCTTCATCGCCGCGATCCAGGTCATCGTCTACGCCGGGGCGATCCTCGTCCTCTTCCTCTTCGTCGTCATGCTCCTGAACCTGACGAAGGAGGCCGAGGCGAAGGACCGGCGCCCGATCCAGCGGCTCCTCGGCCTCGTCTCGGTCGTCGCGCTCGGCGGGCTCCTCCTCGGCGTCACCCTCCGGGCCGGGACCCCGCCGGTGCCGGCCGCCGGCGGCCTCATCCCGGCGAAGGACGAGATCCCGATCCTCGGGAGGCTCCTCTTCTCCGACTACCTGCTCGCGTTCGAGGCGCTCTCGGTGCTGCTCCTGCTGGCGGCCGTCGGCGCGCTCGTCCTCTCCAAGCGGAGGTTCGACTGAGATGGAGGGCGCCGCGATGAACGCCGTCGTCCCGATGACCGTCCCCCTGAACGCCTTCCTGGCCGTCGGGACGATCCTCTTCGTCATCGGGCTCGCCGGGGTGCTCCTGAAGAGGAACGCCCTCTCGATGTTCCTCTCGATCGAGCTGATGATGAACGCCGTGAACCTCCTCTTCCTGGCCTACGCCCGGATGAGGGGGGACGCGTCGGGGCAGATGGTCGTCTTCTTCGTCATCGCCGTCGCGGCCGCCGAGGCCGCCGTCGGGCTCGCGATCTTCGTCGCGCTCTTCCGGGCGAAGCGGACGATCGACGTCGACGAGATCGCTTCGCTGAAGTGGTGAGGACGAGGACGCGATGAATCTCCCCCTCTGGCTCATCCCCGCGCTCCCTCTCGCCGGGTTCCTCGTGAACGGCTCGGTGGCCCTCTTCGCGGGCTGGCGGCGCGCCCGGAAGACGACCGCCGCGTGGCGCGAGGTCCACTCGGACGAGCACGCGCCCGGCGACCACGGCCACGACGAGCACGGCGGCCACGCCGACGCCGGACACGGACGGGACGCCCACGCCCAGGACGACCACGGGCACGACGCCCACGGACACGCCGGCCCCTTCCTCCCGTACGGCGAGAGGCTCTTCTACGGCGTCGTCGGGGTCCTCTCGGTCGGCCTCGCGACGCTCGTCGCCTTCGCGAACGTCGTCCCGTTCGTCGCGGCCTCGCTCGCGACCGAGGGCGGCGTCGGCCCCGTCGTCCAGAGCGTCTGGAAGTGGATGGCCGCGGGCCACGTGTCGGTCGACATGGCGTTCCGGCTCGACCCGCTGTCGGCCATGATGGTGTCGTTCGTCACCCTCGTCGGCCTCCTGATCCACGTCTTCAGCGTCGGCTACATGCAGGACGAGGAGGGGTACGGGCGCTACTTCGCCTTCCTGAACCTCTTCATGTTTGCGATGCTGACGCTCGTCCTCGCGGACAGCCTCGTCGTCCTCTTCATCGGCTGGGAGGGGGTCGGGCTCTGCTCCTACCTCCTGATCGGCTACTACTACGAGAAGGACTTCGCGCACGCCGCCGGCAAGAAGGCGTTCGTCACGAACCGGATCGGCGACTTCGGGATGGTCCTCGGGATCTTCGGGATCCTCGCCCTCTTCGGGACGACGGACTTCTCGTTCGTCGAGATGGCGAAGGCGGGCGCGATGAACGGGACGGCCTCGATCACGGTCTACGCCGTCTGTCTCCTCCTCTTCCTCGGCGCCGTCGGGAAGAGCGCGCAGGTGCCGCTCTACGTCTGGCTGCCGGACGCGATGGCCGGCCCGACGCCCGTCTCGGCCCTCATCCACGCCGCGACGATGGTCACCGCGGGGGTCTACCTCGTCGCCCGCTGCTCGGCCGTCTTCGTCCTCGCGCCCGACGCCCTGACGCTCGTCGCCTGGGTCGGCGCCGGGACGGCCGTGTTCGCGGCGACGATCGGCCTCGCGCAGAACGACATCAAGAAGGTCCTCGCCTACTCCACCGTCTCGCAGCTCGGCTACATGTTCCTCGCCTGCGGGGTCGGGGCGTTCGGCGTCGGGATGTTCCACGTCTTCACCCACGCCTTCTTCAAGGCCTGCCTCTTCCTCGGCTCCGGCTCGGTCATCATGGCGATGCACCACGAGCAGGACATGAGGGCGATGGGCGGCCTCGCCCCGAAGGTGAAGCGGACGTTCCTGACGATGATGGTCGCCACCTTCGCCATCGCCGGGATCCCGCCGCTCGCCGGCTTCTTCTCGAAGGACCAGATCCTCGGCGCGGCGTTCGCCGGCGGGCACCCGGTCCTCTTCGCAATCGGCCTATTCACCGCCGGGATGACCGCCTTCTACATGTTCCGGCTCGCCCGGATGACGTTCTACGGGGAGTTCCGTGGGACGCCGGAGGCGGAGAAGCACGTCCACGAGTCGCCCGCCACGATGACGGTGCCGCTGATCGTCCTCGCGGCCGGGTCGATCTTCGTCGGCTTCCTGGGCGTCCCCGAGGCGCTCTTCGGGTCGAACCGCTTCGTCTCGTTCCTCGCGCCGTCGCTCGCGACGGCCCACCCGCACCACCTCTCCCACGCGACGGAGTACGTCCTGATGGGGCTCTCCATCGTGGTCGCAGTCGCCGGCTGGGTCCTCGCCTGGCGCTGGTACGGCCAGAAAGGGGCGACGCCGGAGGTGCCGAGCGCCGCCGCGCAGGCGTTCTACGAGAAGACGGGCGCCCTCGGCCGCCTCGTTACGAACAAGTGGTACGTCGACGAGGGGATCGAGGCGGCGGTCCTCGCGCCGTTCCGGAAGATCGGCACCTTCCTCTGGCGCGGCTTCGATTCGCTCGTCATCGACGGGGTCGTAAACGCGTCGGCATTTCTCGTCGAGCTGACGGGCGATCTCGTCCGCTTCTTCACGACCGGCAACGTCCGCAACTACGCGCTGAGCTTCACGCTCGGCGTCCTCGTCCTCGCGCTCTACGTCTTCCTGCGGTAGGAGAGCATGCTCGACTCCAGCACCCCCATCCAGTGGCTCGGGGCCGACATCCTGACGACGCTCGTCTTCCTGCCGTCGCTCGGGGCCCTGCTCCTCCTCCTCCTCCCGAACGGGGCGAAGAACGCGATCCGGGCGGTCGCCCTGCTCGCGAGCGGCGCGACGTTCGCCCTGTCGGTCCTCGTCCTCCAGCGGTTCAACCCGGCCATCGCCGGCCTCGAGGCGTTCCGGCCCCTCCTCGTGGATCGCCCCTGGATCCCGCGCTTCGGCATCCGTTACCTCCTCGGGGTCGACGGCCTTTCGCTGATCCTCGTCGTCCTGACGACGCTCCTGACGCTCTGCGTCCTGGTCTTCTCGTTCGGCCAGACGATCCCGAAGCTGCGCGGCTACGTCGCGGCGTTCCTCGTCCTCGAGACGGGGATGGTCGGGAGCCTCGTCGCGCTCGACGCGGTCCTCTTCTACGTCTTCTGGGAAGTGATGCTCGTCCCGATGTACTTCATCATCGGGATCTGGGGCGGCAAGCGTCGCATCTACGCGACGATGAAGTTCGTCCTCTTCACGCTCGCCGGCTCCCTCCTGATGTTCGTGGCGATCCTCTTCGCCTCGGGCGTCCACGCGAAGGCGACCGGCATCCTGACGTTCTCGCTCCTCGAGTGGATTCCGGCCGCTTCGTCCGGCGCCTGGAGCCTGACCGCCTCTCAGCAGGCGCTCCTCTTCTGGGCCTTCGCCCTCGCCTTCCTCGTGAAGGTCCCCCTCTGGCCGCTCCACACCTGGCTCCCCGACGCCCACGTCGAGGCGCCGACGGGGGGCTCGATCATCCTCGCCGGGGTCCTCCTGAAGCTCGGGACGTACGGCCTCCTCCGCTTCGCGATCCCGCTCTTCCCCGGGGCGGCGGCGCGCTACACGCCTCTGATCGCCGTCCTCGCCCTGATCGGCGTCGTCTACGGCGCCTGGGTCGCCGCGGCGCAGAAAGACATGAAGAAGCTGGTGGCCTACTCCTCCGTGAGCCACCTCGCGCTCGTCGTCCTCGGGATCTTCGCGGGGAACGTCACCGCCGTCTCGGGCGCCGTGATGCAGATGGTGGGGCACGGCCTGACGACCGGCCTCCTCTTCCTTCTCGTCGGCGTCCTCTACGAGAGACGCCACACGCGCGAGATGGCCGACTACGGCGGCGTCGCCTCGCAGGTCCCCGTCACGACGACGCTCTTCGTGATCGCGATGCTCGGCTCCGTCGGGCTTCCCGGCTTGAACGGCTTCGTCGGCGAGTTCCTGATCCTGGCCGGGGTCTTCAAGGCGAACGTCTGGTGGGCCGCGGTCGCCGCGACCGGCCTCATCCTCGGCGCGATCTACCTCCTGACGCTCACGCAGAAGGTCTTCTGGGGACCGAACCGGGTCGAGGCGAACCTCGGCCTGACCGACATCAACGGCTGGGAGCTCGCGGGCGCGCTCCCGATGATCGTCCTCGTCGTCGTCCTCGGGGTCTGGCCGCAGCCGGTCCTCGACCTCGTCCGCAACTCCGTCGAGACGGTCGTGCAGATCGCGTCCGTCCGGATGGTCCCGTGACGTCCGCCGTCGAGAGGAGCTGCTGAACGTGCCCGGCTTCCTTCACGTCACCGCCGCCGACGTCTCCGCCGTCGGCCCTGAGGCCTTTCTCTGCGTCGTCGGGATCGCGCTCGTCCTCCTCGACGCGTTCGCGAAGAGCCTCCGCCCCTCCTTCCCCTACCTCGCCCTCGGCGGCGTCGCCGTCGCGAACTTCCTGGGCGGCTACCCGTCCGGGAGCGCCTTCGCCGGGGCGATCGAGACCTCCGAGCTGACCCGCTTCGTCGACCTCCTCGCGCTGGCCGCCGTCGCCCTCGCGACGCTCGGCGGGGCGGCTCTCCTCGAGCGCGACCGGAGGAACCAGGGGGAGTTCTACGCGCTCCTCCTCTGGTCCGCCGCCGGCCTGATGCTGATGGTGAAGGGCGACGACCTCCTCGTCGTCTTCATCGGCCTCGAGCTGATGTCGATCGCCCTCTACGTCCTCGCCGCCTGGTACCGGGAGGTCGCCGAGGCGACCGAGGCGGCGATGAAGTACTTCCTGATGGGGGCGCTCGCCTCGACGTTCCTGCTCCTGGGGATCGCGCTCGTATACGGCCGTCTCGGCTCCACGCGCCTCACGGCGCTGAAGGGAGCGCTCGCCTCGGGCGAGGGCTTCTCCGACCCGATGCTCCAGGTGGGGCTCCTCGCGATCCTCGCGGCGCTCGCGTTCAAGATCGCCCTCGTCCCGTTCCACTCCTGGGCGCCCGACGTCTACCAGGGGATGACGACGCCGGCCGTCGCGTTCCTCTCCACGGCCCCGAAGGCGGCGGCCGTCGTCGTCGCCGTGAAGGTGCTCGGAACGCTCGCGCCGTCGGGCCTCGGCGAGCCGTGGCGGCCTCTCCTCTCGCTGCTCGCGATCCTGTCGATCCTCTTCGGGAACGTCGTCGCGCTCGCGCAGCGCGACCTGAAGCGGATCCTCGCCTACTCGGGCATCGCCCAGATGGGCTACGTCGCGATCGGACTCGCGACGTTCGACGGCGCCGCGTTCCAGGGGATACTCGTCTTCCTCGCCGGCTACCTCGCGACGAACATCGCGGCGTTCCTCGCGGTCGCCGCCCTCTCGAACGGCGAGAAGGAGCCGCACCCTCTCGCCGACCTCGCCGGAATGGGGCGGAACCGGCCGTTCGCCGCCTCGGTCCTGACGCTCGCGATGCTCTCGCTCACGGGCCTTCCGCCTACGGTCGGCTTCATCGGGAAGCTCCTCGTCTTCCGCGCCGCGATCGACGCCGGCCTGATGACGCTCGCGCTCGTCGGCATCTTCGGGAGCCTCGTCTCCGCGGGGTACTACCTCCGCGTCGTCTACACCCTCTGGATGAAGGAGCCGAGCCGGGAGGTCGCCGCGCCCGAGGAGGACGTCCTCTCCGGCGCCGCCTACATCCTCGTCTCGGTGGCGATGCTCTACCTGGGCGTCTTCCCGCGCTTCCTCCTCGACCTCGCCCGGGCGGCCGCCCGGTCCCTCCCCTACTGACCGGCGATGCGCACGGGGTCCGACGTCGCGGGAGCGCCCCGGAGGGCTCTCCCGTGACGCGGGCCGCGCGCCCCGGGCGGAAACGCCTTTCCGAGGCGGCGACCCTTCGGCTCTCGCTCCTCCTCCGGAGCCTCGCGCGTCTGCCGACCTACGGCGTCGACACGGTCTCCTCGAAAGCGCTCGCGGAGCGATTCGGAATGAACGCGGCTCAGATCCGTAAGGACCTCGCCCACCTCGGAGAGTTCGGAGTCCGCGGGGTGGGCTACCGGGTCGCGGACCTCCGTGCCCGTCTCGCCTCGATACTGGGCCTCGACCGCGTCCGCGTCGTCGTCATCGTCGGCGCGGGCCATCTCGGCCAGGCGCTCGCCGACTCCGGGAACTTCAACGGGGAGTCGTTTCGCGTTGCGGCGCTGTTCGACGTCGACGGGCTGAAGGTCGGGGGCCGGTCTCGCACGGGAGTGCCGATCCTCCACGTCGACGAGCTCCCCAGGTCGGTCGCGGAGCTCGGCGCGGAGATCGGTGTCGTGACGGTGCCCGCCGGCGAGGCTCCGCGCGCCGCGCGGGCCCTCGCGGACGCGGGCGTGCGCGGGGTCCTGAACTTCGCGCCCGCGACCGTCGGCCCGCTCGACGGCGCGGCGGTGAAGAACGTCGACCTGGCGCTCTGCCTCGAGTCGCTCGCCGTACGCCTCTCGACGGCCCGCTGACGCGGCGAGGCGGCGTCTCCGCCGCCCCGCCGCCCCGGGTCACGCCTCCAGCGCGACTTTCTTCGCCCGGGAGAAGGCCTCCGCCCGGGACGAGTCGTTCGGACGGTCATCCGAGATCTGCCCGTCGCGAATCCGGATGATCCGTTTCGCGTGCGCGGCGATGTCCTCCTCGTGGGTGACGAGGACGATCGTGTTCCCCAGCCCGTTCAGCTCCCGGAAGAGCTTCATGATGTCCTCGCCCGTCTGCGAGTCGAGGTTCCCCGTCGGCTCGTCGGCGAGGAGGATCGAGGGGCTCGTCACGAGGGCGCGCGCGATCGCCACGCGCTGCCGCTGCCCGCCGGAAAGCTCGTTCGGGTTGTGGTGGGCCCGGTCGGTCAGCCCGACGTGCTCGAGCGCCTTCTCGGCCTTCTCGCGGCGCTCCTTCCGGGCGAGCCCCGCGTAGACGAGCGGGAGCTCGACCTGCTGGAGCGCGTTCGTCCGCGGGAGGAGGTTGAAGGTCTGGAAGACGAACCCGATCTCCTTGTTCCGGATCCGCGCGAGAGCGTCGTCGTCGAGGTCCTGGACGAGCTGTCCGTTCAGGAGGTAGCTCCCGCCGGTCGGCGTGTCGAGGCAGCCGATCAGGTTCATCAGCGTCGACTTCCCGGAGCCCGAGGGACCCATGATCGCGACGTACTCGCCGCGGCCGATGGTGAACGTGACCCCCCGGAGGGCGCGGACCTTCTCCTCGCCCACCACGTAGGTCTTCTCGATCTCCCGCATCTCGATCAGCGTCGACACGGCGTCACCCCAGGAACGCGGCCGCGAGGGCCGACTTTCCGAGCACATAGAGGCCCCACAGGACGATCGGGACGGCCGTCCCGGCGGCGGGCGGCATCGACGGCAGCTTCTTCATCCCGACGACGAGGAGGGCGAGCGCAGCGAGGCTGAAGAGGTCGATCGAGGAGGCGATCGACGCGAGGAACGCCGGAGCGTCGGGAGGGAGGAACGCCCCCACGTTCGACTTCAGGATCCTCTGGACCGAGAGCTGGGTCTCCGAGGCGTCGGGAAGCGACATCAGGAGGGGGATCGAGACGAGCAGCCCGACGACGTTCGGCAGGTTCGCGTGCGACCAGACGGCCGCCACCTGTCCGAAGCGGGCCTCCGAGCCCGAAGCCCGCGCCCCTCCCCACAGGAGGAGGGCGACGAGGAAGAACGTGGCCGCCGTGAACGGGAGAGCCCAGACGACCGCCTTCGCCGGCGTCCTCTCGGAGCGCGCGGCCATCTCGCGGATCTGCTCGTCCGAGAGCGACTGGCCCGTCTTCTCGGCCCGCTTCTCGAACATCTCCCGGAAGGAGCGCTCCATGTCGATCTTCGGCGTCGAGACGAGGACGACGACCGCGATCCCGGCGATCCAGAGCAGGAACGGGAGCCACCAGGTCGGGCGGCGGACGAGCCCCGCGAACGTCGCCGCGGGGCTCGTGAAGGTGCCGGTGATTGCGCCGACGGGAGAAGGGCCCTCGGACGGGCCCGCCGGCGCCGCGGGGGCGGCGCCGGGATCGGTCTCGGTCACGGCCGGGCCTCTTCCTCGACCGGCGTCCGCTCGAGGGCCACCGGCATCCCGGACAGCTCGACCCCCTTCGTCGGGAGGAGGTCCCCCACCGCCTTGTGCCAGGCGGTGAGCGCCTTCAGGTGCCCCGCGACCGCGAGGAGCTCGTTCGAGCGGGCCGAGGTGAGGTCGTTCTGGACCTGGGCGACGGTGAACGAGGTCGTCATCCCGTTGTCGAACTTCTTCCGCTCGGCGTCGAGGTTGCGCTCGGCCAGCTCGCGCGCCTTGCGGGCCGCGGCCACGGAGCGGACCGCCGTGTCGACGTTCCGCGCGGCGGCACGGACCTCGACGGCGAGGTTCTGCTTCAGGAGCGCGAGGTTCGTCTTCGCGAGCTCGAGCTCCGTCGCGGCGACCGCGGCGTTCGCCTTCGCCGTCCGGTTGAAGACCGGGACCGAGAAGCTCAGCCCGAGCGTCCAGTTCGGGTAGTCGGCGCCCCGCACCTGGTAGATCGCGTCGGAGTAGCTCGAACCGGGCCGGACCGATTCCTGGTTGAACCCGACGCCCGAGAGGCCGTAGGTGCCCTTCGCGTCGAGGCTCGGCCGGAGCTCGTCCCGGTTCCAGGCGAGGTTGACCTTCCGCGACTCGATCGAGTTGAGGGCCTGCTTCACCTCGGGCCGCAGCTCCAGCGCGGAGCGGATGCCCGACTCGACGTCGAGGGCGACGTCCTCCTGAGGGGGCGCGTCGACCGGGATGATCGGGCGGGCCCAGGAGGCGAGGTCGGTCAGGTTCAGGAGCCGCTTGAGCTGATCCTGCGCGGCGCCGATCTGCCCCTCGGCCAGGATGATCTCCTGCTCGCGCTGGGCGATCGTCACCTCGGTCTGGACGATCTCGATCGGGGCGAGGGCGCCGACGTCGATCTTGATCTGGGTGATCCGGTTGAAGTCCTTCGCGCGGTCGAGGGCTTCCTTCTTGGAGTCGAGGTTGCCGAGGGCGTACGAGAGGTCCCAGTAGGCGTTCTCGACCGCCTGGACGACCTCCTGGACGCTCGCGACGAAGTCCCAGGCGGACGCGTCGCGGGCGAGTCGGCTCTGCACGATGAGACGCGTGTTCACGCCCTTCCCGAAGCCGCGCAGGATCGGCTGCGTGACGGAGGCCGTGAGCCCGGCGGAGAACGTCGGGTTGATCTCGACGTAGCCCGGGATCGAGGTGTTCGTCGGCGAGTCGGAGCGCGTCCCGCCGAACCCGAGGCTGTATCGGGTGCCGTACGCCGTGAGGCCTCCGATCCCGAGGTCGAAGCTCTGGCTCTTCGAGACGTCCGACTGGAAGCTGCGCGTCTGCGGCGACTTCCGGGAGCTCGTCTCGACCGACGCAGAGAGGGTCGGGTCGAAGATCCCCTCGGCCGCACCGAGCCCGAACGCGGAGCGCTCGTAGGTGAGCGACGCGACGTCGAGATCGAGCGTGTTTCGGAGCGCGAGCTCGATCGCCTGGGAAAGTGTCAGCTCGACCTTCTCCGCCTCGGGGAGCGGCTGCGGCTGCCTCTTTCCGCTCTCGATCGGCACGGTGACGCGAACCCCCGCGTCGCTGCCGAGGGCGGCGCCGTTCCAGAACGGCGCGAGGGCGAGGAGCGCGGCCGCGGCCGCGCGGCGCGGGAAGCGGCGCTCCCGTTCATCGATTCTCAAGGCGTCCTCCTTGCCAGGTGTATCCACGCCAATCCCTTACGAAGAAGGGGGGAAAAAGTTTCCCGGAACGGCCGGCTCCGGATCGTGACACGAGTACCGCCGGCCGCCCTCGCCCGGAAGGGTCGTCTCGGCCGGAAGCTCCGTCCGGCAGCGCTCCGAGGCGCGAAGACAGCGGGGATGGAACGGACATCCGGGGGGCGGGCTCGCCGCGGAGGCCGGCTCCCCGGCGACACGGCGCCGCTCGACCGCGCCGGGCGCGGAGCCCTTCCCGAGGCCGGGCCGGGAGGCGAGCAGCAGGGCGGTGTAGGGATGCCTCGGCGAGCCGAGGACCTCGCCGGTAGGCCCCTCCTCGACGATACGGCCCAGGTACATCACGGCCGTCCGCGTCGCGACGCGCCCGACGACGCCGAGGTCGTGCCCGATAAAGAGGTACGCGGGGCGGGACGGCGTCGTGACCTGGAGGTCGAGGAGAAGGTTCAGGACCTGCGCCCGGACCGAGACGTCGAGCGCCGAGACGGGCTCGTCGAGGACGACGAGCTTGGGCGCCGTGGCCAGGGCGCGGGCGATCGCGACCCGCTGTCGCTGGCCGGTGGAGAGCTCGCCCGGCATCACGCCGGCCGACTGCGGAGAAAGCCCGACGGCGGCGAGGAGCGCCTCCACGCGGAACCGGCGCTCGCCGGCGTCGCCGATTCCGTGGATCGCGAGCGGCTCGCCCACGACGGAGCCGACGCTCATGCGGGGATTCAGCGAGCGCCCCGGGTCCTGGAAGACGACGCCCACGTCCCTCCGGGCCCGCCGGAGCTCGCGCGGCGGAAGGGCGAGCCAGTCGCGCCCGTCGAAGTCGATCCGGCCCCGGTCCGGCGCGAGGAGGCGGAGGACGAGCCGGGCCGTCGTGCTCTTTCCCGAGCCCGACTCTCCGACGAGCGCGAGCGTCTCGCCGGCGGCGAGGCCGAAGGAGACGTCCGCGACGGCGGGGACCTCCTGGCGCGTCCGGTCCTGGAAAAGGGCGCGCGGCGAGCGGAAGGTGCGGGCGAGACCCCGGACGGAGAGGAGCGCTTCCGGGCGACCGACGGGCTCCGTCACGAGCCGCTCCGTCCGACGAGATGACACGCGGCCCGACCCCCCGCGACGGGCGTCAGGCCGGGTCTCTCGCGTTCGCAGCGATCGAAGGCGACGGGGCAGCGGGGGGCGAATCGGCACCCCGGCGGCCAGGCTCCGGGGACGGCCGACGAGCCCTCGATCGCCGGCAGGGAGCGGCGCCCCGCCCCGACGCCGGCCGTCGGGCGTGAGGCGAGGAGGGCCCTCGTGTACGGGTGGGCGGGAGAAGCGAGGATCCGCGAGACCGGCCCCTCCTCGACGATCTCGCCAGCGTACATGACGAGCGCCCGGTCGGCGGCCTCCGCGACGACGTCGAGATCGTGCGTCACGAGGAGGACGGCCAGTCCGAGCTCGTCACGCAGATGCCGAAGGAGCTCGAGGAGCTGGGCCTGGATCGTGACGTCGAGCGCCGTCGTCGGCTCGTCGGCGACGAGGAGGCGGGGGCCGCCGGCCAGCGCGAGCGCGATCGTCGCCCTCTGCCGCATCCCTCCCGACATTCGGTGAGGGAGGTCCCTCATTCGGGCCTCCGGATCCGGGAGGGCGACCCGGGAAAGCCACGAGAGCGCCTCTCGGCGCGCCTCGTCGCGCGCGAGGCCCCCGTGGCGCCTGAGGACGGCGACGAGCTCGGAGCCGATCGTCCGGACAGGGTCGAGGGCCTCCCCCGGCTCCTGGAAGACGAAGCCGATCCCTCCTCCGCGGAGTCGGCGGAGCTCCGCCGGCGAGAGCCCCGCCACGTCGCGGCCCTCGAACACGACCTCGCCCGCCGCCCGGCGCCCCGGCTCCGGCACGAGGTCTAGCAGCGAGAGCGCGGTGACCGTCTTCCCCGAGCCCGACTCGCCGACCAGGGCGACGACCTCGCCGCGGGACACGTCGAACGAGACGCCGTCGACCACGCGAGTCTTCCCGAAGTCGACCGCGAGGGAGCGCACGGTGAGGAGCGGGGCGTCGCCCGGGCCGGCAGCTCCGTCGCGCGTCATCGGAGCTCCGATGATACCGGCGGGGCGGCCCTCTCCGTTCGAGTCCGGACCCGCAACGGTTCCGGGCCGCAGGGCCACGCCGAAGAGGAACCGCGCGCGGGCGGCGGGCACCGTCAGGGGGCGACGATCGGACGGAGCTCCTTGATCCGGGCAGGAACGTCCCGGTAAGCCGCGTTGGAGCTGAAGATCTCGAGGTAGGTGCGGTAGGCGCCCTCGGCGTCTCCGACCTGCTCGAGGACCCCGGCGAGGGCGTACTGGAGGCCGAGCCGGTCGTCGTCCTTGATGCCGACGGTGTCGAGTCCCTTGCGGTACCACTTCACCGCGAGCTGCGGGAGGCCCTTCTCGAGGAAGCAGAGCCCGAGCATCGCGCAGCACTCCACGGCGTGGAGCGGGTCCTTCGCCGCGAGCTGGAACTCGCCGATGGCCTCGTCGGTGAGCCCCATCTCCTTGTAGGCGATCCCGAGGTTGTAGTGGGTCTCGTAGTCCTCGGGAGAGAGCTGCTGCTCGACCCCCTTCTTGAAGTCGCGGAAGATCTCCTCGAGCGAGACCTCCCGGCCCTCTTCCGCCGGCGCCGTCTCGCCTTCCTTCCGGAGCTCGGTGTGGAGCTCGTCGGCGAAGTTGAAGAACTCCTGCTCGTCGGAGAAGAGCCCCGACTCGTCGAGGGCGGGCGCCCCTTCCGGCACGACCGGGATCGGGCCGGAGGGCTGGCTCGACTCGCGGACCATGTCCTCCGTGAGAGAACGGCCCAGCTCGGCGTCGAGGACCGAGTCGAGGTCGTCGGAGAGGAGGTCGTGGAGGGAGGCCCGGGACGCCTCCGTGCCGCCGCGGCCCCCTTCGAGACGGACGCGGCGCACGGCGAGGTCCGGGTTCCCCGGGAACCGGCCCTCCAGGCCCTGGAGCCGTTCCGCGGCATCCACGACCATCCCCTGGTCTAGGCAGAAGTCGAGCTCGGAAAGCTCTTCCTCGGAAGGGCCTGCCGGGGGTGGGGCGAGCTCGGCTTCGGGCTCTTCGCGCGGGATCGCCTCGTCGGACGCGGCCGCCTCGACCGGTAGGGCTTCCGCTCCGGCCGCGAGGATCGGCTCTTCCGCGGGCGCCTCGACGACCGGCGGCTGCTCGACGACCGCGGCTTCGGGAACCGAACCCGTCCCGAAGGCGGGCGCCGGAACTTTCTCGGCCGGCTCGCGCTCGAGGGCCGCCGGTGCGTGTGGCCGCTTGCCCAGCGACTTCAGCAGGTCGTCCGGAAGGACGACGTCGGGCCGGCCCGCCTTCGCGGCCTTCGTCCTCGGTGCTTCCTTCCTGCCCAGCAGGTCCAGCTCGACGTCCTCGGGTCGGACCGCGCGGACCTTCTTCGGCGTCGCGGGCCTGGCCGGCCGGTCGAGGCCGAGGAGGTCCTCCGCGGAGAGCTTCGCGCGCGGCGCGGAGACGACGGGACGCTCGGCCGGGGCGTCGGGCGCCTTCTCGACTTCCAGAGCGGCGAGCGGCTCCGAGGAGGCCGCCGCGGGCGACGCTTCGACGTGGACGTCGATTGCTTCCGCGGGGGCGTCGACAGCGTCCTCGTGCGGCATCTCCTCCGCCGGAAGCGGCTCGGCCGGCAGCGGCAGGGATGCCGCGGCCTCGGCGGGCAGGTCGGTCTCGAGGCCTTCTTCGACGACGAACGCCCCGGACACGGGGAGCCCGTGTTCGAGCGAGGGCCCCGCCTCGACGGCAATCTCCTCCTCGAGCGACAGCCGTTCCGGCGCGGGCGGTCCACCCGCCTCTGGCTCGACGGGAGCGATCCCGGACGCGTCGGACGCTGCGGCCTCGAGAGCCTCGGCCTCCCGGGGAAAGGAGACGGGACCCGAGAGGATCTCCGTGAGCGGCTCGTCGATCGGAGCGAGGTCCGGCGGCACGGCGAGCCCGCCGGGAAGGTCGACCGGAAGGCTGGCCGCGAGCGAGGCCGGAGCGGCCTCGCCGGAGGGAGCCGGCTCGAGCTCTTCCTCCTGCAGGGCCTCGTCCGAGCCGGAAAGCGCCTCGGCCGGCGCCTCGACGACGACGGCCGGCGGCTCCTCCGCCGCAACGCGGAGCGACTCACCCAGGAGCCCCTCCAGCCCTCGGATCCGGTCTTCGCGGCCGACCGCCTCGTAGGCTTCCGCGAGGACGATGGCGTGGCCCTTCGCGGCCTCCCGGTTTCCCTGCTCGAGCGTGATCTCGAAGAGCCGCTCCCGGACCTTCAGGTTCCCCGGCGCCCTTTCGATCCACGGAACGAGCTGGTCGAGAGCCTTCTCGAGGAGTCCGTAGCGCCGGAAAACGTCCGCCTCGACGAGCGCATCCTCGACGGCGGCGTCCGCCGCGAGCGTTCCGGAAACCGGCCCCCAGGACGGAGGGCCGCCCACTTCGACGCCGGACGGCGCCGGTCCCGCATCGGGAATCGGCCACGAGGGCTCGCTCGAAAGCGCGTCTCCGAACGACGGCGGCGGGAAGTCGGGTTCGGCGTCGATGGCGGACGGTCCGAACCCATCCGGCGCAGCGAGCGGGACCTCGAACCCGCTGGGCGCGGGGATACCGGAGACGGGCGTGGCGGGCGACATCTGCGCGATCGGGAGAAGCTCCTCGATCGCTCCTCCCGTCGCACCGCCGGCGGCCGCCGCGCGCCCCGTTTCGGCCT
>CAZWRQ010000038.1:0-24905 GCA_964636395.1 uncultured Holophagales bacterium | reverse complement strand
CGTCGACGAGGAGCGCTCGCGCGAGACGCCCGAACGGGTCGGTCTCCGCGGGCCGCGCTGGCGCGCCCGAGGTCGCCGGCGCGGCGATCGCCTCCTCGACGGGGGCGTGCGCCATCGCCGGTTGCCGCGGTTCGTCCGGCCCGGCCGGAGAGGCCGCCTCCCACTGCGCCAGGAGGTCCTCGAGGATCGGCTCGGCGGTGACGTAGAGGCGGACGTCGCAGCCCGTCGAGGCGACGAGGCCGGTCTCCAGGACGGGGTTCCCGGGGTCGACGACGGCGACGTGGAGGACCTCGCCGCGACGGTCGAACGGGAGCGCGCGCAGGCGCCGTCGCGCATCGGCGGGGAGGGCCTCGACGGCCTCGGGGCTCGCCGCGGCGAGCCTCTCGCGGGAGACGCTCGGCAGGCCCGTCAGCCGGCAGAGCGCGTCGAGGAGCGTCTCCTCGCGGACCGCTCCCGTCTCGAGGAGCGCCCGGTCGATCGTTCCGCCGTGGACACGCCTCCACTCCGACGCGCGCCGCAGGCGGCGGAAGGTGAGGTCTCCGGACTCGGCGAGGATCTCTCCCAGCCCCCGCGGCACGAACGCTCCTCCGTTGGGCGAAGAGTACACGGGAGAGGGGCCGGCGCGGCCGGCCTCGTTTCAGCCGCCCCCCGAGCTCAGCCGCGGGACCAGCAGCCTCCAGCGACGCCGGCCGCCATCCGGGCCTCGTCGGGCCGGAAGGCCGCCACGAGCCTTTCCGCGACGGCGGAGAGCCGGTCGCGGGTGCCGACCGCCCCGGCGGCCCGCTCGAAGGCCTCGAAGTCGGCGAGCATTCTCTCGAACTCCTCCGGGGTGAGGACTCGCGCCGACATCGGGTAGAGGATGTTGTCCTCCTTCTGGATGTGCTGGCGCAGAAGCGGCACGAAACCGCGCGAGGCGGCGAGGAACGACGCCCGCTCCTCAGCCGCGACCGGGCCCTCGCCGGCGCCGACCGAGGCGATCCGCCCGACGAGCTCGCGCCCCTGCCGGTGCTCGTGCAGCATGACGGCCACCGGCCCGGCCTCGGCCGAGAAGCCGCGCTCCACCATCCGCCGGAAGAGGATGTCCTCCTCCTTGCCGTGGTGCCAGGAGTCGGCGAAACCCTTCAGGAAATCGGCGTAGTCGTGGGCGACCGGCCGCTCGAGGGCGAGTCCGCCCTCCACCTCGATCGCGCAGGTCTCGAGGGAGCCGAGGGCCTGCTCGATGATGCGGTGCTCATCCATCAGGATCGTCAGGGGTCGGGACATCACGTCTCCTCCGTCGATTGTGTCGATCTCAATGGATCTGGAGATCCGTTGATATGGCAAAAAAAGAGAGGCTCACGCCGCGTTTCCCGTCCCGCCGAGGTCGCGGAGGGTCACGGTCCGGAGCATCCGCTCGTACTCCTCCCGGACCTTCTCCCAGTGGGGATGGAGCGGGCAGGGATCGTCGGAGTCGCAGCGGCCGAGGCCGAACGCGCAGGCGTCCTTCTCGCGTCTCCCGTCGAACGTCTCGAGGACGGCCGAGATCGTCGTGCCCGCCCCAGTCCCCTTCATCCGGAAGCCGCCGCCCCAGCCTTTCTGGCTGACGACGAAACCGCGCTTGCGGAGCTGGGCGAGGATCTTCGAGAGGTAGTTCGGCGGGATCCCGGTCTCCTCGGCGATCTCGCGGCCGAGCACCCAGCGCTCGCGGTGCGCCGCGAGGTAGCCGAGGGTCCGGAGCGCGTAGAGGGAGGTCCGGGAGAACATCGCGTCGTCTCTCAGTGGATGAGGTTATCCGTTGAGACGGTCCCGCGCAAGTGGCGGCGACCCGTCCCACGGTCGCGAGGCCTCAGAGCCGTGCGCCGGCCCCGCCGGCGGGGAAGTACTCCCTCCAGCGGCGGTCGACGAGGGCGATCGTCGCCGGGTCGGCCTCGACGACCGCGGGCATCCAGCTCTTCATCCGCGCGTCGAGGACGATCGGCGCCGTCCGGGCGACCTGATTTCTCACGACCTCGGTCCTCGCCGCGTGGACGTCGGCTCCTGGCTCGAACCGGGTGAAGACCTGCCAGAGGAACGAGCGGGCGTCCTGCGCCGCGGCCTCCGCGTCGTCGACGAGAGCGACGAGCGGCCAGGCGGCGACGGTCGGATCGGCCGCGAGGCGCGCGGCGAAGTCGCGATCCTCTCTCCACGAAGGCCCGGAGACGCAGAGCGCGCCGCCGCAGAAGACGGCCGCGGCGCGAGCGCCCGCGGGGAGCGCCCCCTCGAACGCGCGCGGCAGGTCGCGGATCGGCTCGCCGAGCCCCGCGAGGACCCCCTTCGACCCCTCGTTCACTTTCGGGCCGGTGTAGTCGAGCGTGTCCATCGCGACGTTCGAGACGACGAAGAGGTCGGTCTCGAAGCGGCAGCGGGAGAGGACCGTCTCGAGGAGCGCGCGGAAGTCGTCGAGGTCGACTCGGACGTCCGTCAGAAGGAGGAACTTCGTCAACGCGAGCTGCCCCTCGCCGAGGATCCGGAACGCGGTCGAGATCGCCTCCCGGCCGTAGCGGTCCTTTACGACGGCCGCGGCGAGGGAGTGGAAGCCGGTGTCGCCGTACGTCTTCAGAGAGATGACGCTCGGCATGACGACGGGGAAGAGGGGCGAGAGGAGCTCCTGGAGGAAGTCGCCGATGAGGAAGTCTTCCTGCACGGGCTTGCCGACGACGGTCGCGGGGAAGATCGCGTCGCGCCGCCGGTAGACCCGCTCCACGTCGAGGACCGGGTAGTCGTGCGCGAGCGAGTAGTAGCCGTAGTGGTCGCCGAATGGCCCCTCGAGGCGGCGCACCCTCGGCGGGACCTTCCCGGTGATCGCGAATTCGGCGCCGGCGACGAGCCGGTGCGGGTGCCCCGGCACGCGCGCGAGCGGGAGCTTCTTCCCGAGGAGGAGCGAGGCGAGGAGGAGCTCGGGGAGCCCCTCCGGGAGCGGCGCGATCGCCGAGATGATCAGCGCGGGCGGCCCGCCGAGGAAGACCGTCACCGGGAGCGCCTCGCCCTTCGCCTCGGCGACGTGGTGGTGGAAGCCGCCCCCCTTGCCGATCTGCCAGTGGATCCCGGTCTGCCGCGCCTCGTGGATCTGGATGCGGTACATCCCGAGGTTGTGTTCGCGCTTCTCGGGGTGCTCGGTGTAGACGAGCGGGAGCGTCAGGAACGGGCCGCCGTCCTCGGGCCACTGCGTCAGCGCCGGCAGACACGTCAGGTCGGGTTCCGTCTCGACGACCTCGGTCACGGGCGCGCGGAAGACCTCTCTCGTTCCGACCTTCAGCGCCTCTCGGAAGAACGAGCGGAAGCCCCAGAGCTTCCCTGGCGTCGGCGGGAGGAGCTCGTGCGAGGCGCGGACGGCGGTCTTCACGAAGTCGAGCGGCCTCTTCCCGAACGCGAGGTCGGTCCGCTTCGCCGTTCCGAAGAGGTTCGTGACGACGGGAAAGGAGGAGCCCTTCGGACGCCGGAACAGCAGCGCCGGCCCTCCCTGAGCGATGACACGTCGGTGGATCTCGGGGATCTCGAGCCTCGGGTCGGCCTCGGCCTCGATCTCGAGGAGGTCCCCTTCGGCTCTCAGGGCGGCGAGGAACTGGCGAAGGTCGTCCATCGGCGCGAAGGTTACGACGCCGCGGGCCGGACGGCTCCGGCCCGCGGCGGAAGCATCATTCGAAGTACCCGTTCACGTCGAGGACGGCGTGCGTCGTGCCTCCCTCCGGCAGGCCGGCGCGGACGGAGAGCGAGCCTGCGGTGCCGAGGATCGGGATCGCGTTCATGGCGCGCGTCTTCCCGGCGGTGACCGGGGCCTCTGTCGTTCCCGAGACGATCGGGCCTCCGGCGAAGACGGAAAGGGAGCCGGTGGCGGTAGGGTTGACGACGGTGACGTTCGCGGCGACTGAGATCGCGGTCGACGGGATGCCGCAGCGGCCGGCGACCGGGAGGATCAGCGTCTGGGCGTTCGCGAGAGGGACGCCGGCGGCCAGACCGTCGGGGTCGCGCGTGTCGGCGACGCGGCAGGGGGTGACGGGGTGGAACCTCAACGGGACGGGAACGCTCCAGAGCTCGAAGCCGTTCGCGCCGTCGTTCGCGGTCAGGAAGACACTCCCCCCGGAACGGGTGAGGACGGAAACGTTCCAGCGGAGATTCTGTGGAACGTAGCTCCCCGCGACGCCGGGGTTGAGGTCCGCGACCCTCGACGTTCCCGTCACCGTCCCGTCCGTTCGCCAGAGCTCGGGTCCCGAGATCAGGTCGGCGGCGAAGAAATAGACCTCACGCCCGGCGGTGACGAGCATCTCGCCGTACCTCGACGAAGCGGGGCCCGGCGCGATGTCGCGAACGAGAGCCGTCCCGCCGGCGGTCCCGTCGGTCTTCCAGAGCTCGAGCCCGTGAACGCCGTCGTTCGCCCAGAAGTAGAGGGTCGACCCGAGGACCGCCGTGCCCCTGGGCTCGGACGATCCGGGTCGACCCGGGTTGATGTCCTTCAGAAGAGAGGTGCCGGCGGCCGTTCCGTCCGTAATCCAGGGCTCGAACCCGTGACTGCCGTCGTCCGTCCAGAAGACGACTCTGTCGCCCACGCGCACGAAGGTGGAGCTGAAGTCCGCTAGGTTCGAGTCGCCTTCGGGGACGATGTCGAGGAGCAGGAACGTGCCGGCCGCGGTGCCGTCCGTCCTCCAGAGCTCGCGCCCGTGCGTCTCGTCCTCGTCGGCGAAGACGAGGACGTCACCGAGGGCGGCGCCCGTCCTGGGATGGTCGATGCCCGGCAGCGGACCGGCCGGATCCGATCGGCCCGGCAACGGACCGACCGCAACCGTGCCCCCGACCGTCCCGTCGGTCTTCCAGAGAATCGTCCCGGTCGGGAAGACCTCCTCGCGGAAATAGAAGGCGCCGTTCAGGACGTCCAGCGGGTCGATTCGGCTGCTGGAGGAACCATGTGTGAGGTCTCCGAGGAGGAACGTTCCGTCGGGTGTTCCGTCGCTCCGGAGAAGCTCCGAGCCGTGGGACTCATCGAATGCGGTGAACAGGAGGACCTCCCCCAGCTGGCCGACAGGGGACAGATTGCTTCCCTCGGGGCCGGGTCGAAGCTCCTTCAGGAGGACGGTCCCGGCGTCGGTCCCGTCCGTCCGGAAGAGCTCCCGTCCCGTGGAGGACGTGAAGGCCGAGAAGAGGACGTGGGCCGAGCCGGCGAAGAGGCTCACGGGATCCGAGCCGATGGGCCCGGGCTCGAGGTCCTTGACGGGGAGCGTACCCGCAGGCGACCCGTCGCTCCTCCAGAGCTCCCTCCCGTGCGTCGCATCCTCGGCCGAGAAGAGAAGCGTCCCGTTCACGTCTGTGAGCGAGAGCGGGAGACCGTCGTTCGGCTTGAAGATGGCTTCGAGGAGGGGGATGGTCCCCGCAGCGGTTCCGTCGGACCTCCAGGTGTTCGACAAACCGGAGTCGAAGAGCGTCAGGAGGGCTCCCGGAATCGAGACGGACTGCCAGATCGAACTCTCCCAGGGACTCCAGATGATGTCAGCCTCCACGAGCTTCACGAGCGACGTGCCATCCGGGGTACCGTCCGTGCGCCAGAGCTCCGTGCCGTCGCCGGTCGCGTCCCGCCAGAAGAGGAGTCCTCCCGGAATGGCTCCCGATGCGTAGAGGTCGACCGTGGGCTCGAACTCCCGGACGAGCGTGAGGCCGCCAGGAGTCCCGTCGCTCGCCCAGAGCTGCGATTCGCCGGCGATGAAGAAGACCAGGTCGCCGCTCCGGGCGAGTGAAGAGGTGCTCTGTACCGAATGGACGAGGACGGTCCCGGCTTCCGTCCCATCGCTCTTCCAGATCGACCCGTCCGATTCGAGCCTGAAATAGAGCTCGCCGCCGTGAGTAACCAGGGACGATGGGCCGGAGCCGGAAGCGCCGGGCAGGATGTCCTTCACGAGGACGGTCCCTCCCGGAGTCCCGTCGCTCTTCCAGAGCTCGAAGCCATGTGCCGCGTCGAAGGCCGCGAAGAAGAGGGTGCCGTTCACGTTGACGAGGGAGGAGATCGAGCCGGCGGAGACGGAAGGGAACGTCGCGAGCAGGATGGTCCCGGCCTCGGTGCCGTCGCTCTTCCAGAGACCTTCCTCCGGGTTCGCGGAGCTCACGTAGGTCACGAAGAAGAGCGCGCCTCCGGCTTCGGCGAACTCGGAGCCGCTGATCGACCCTGTGGGCCCGGGGACGATGTCTTTCACGAGCTGCGTGCCTGCCGTGGTGCCGTCGCTCGTCCAAAGCTCTCTTCCGTGTGCGCCGTCGTCGGCGGAGAAGAAGAGCCGGCCACCGACCGCCGCCAGGTGCCAGAGGTTGTCGTTGTAGTAGCTGGTCAGATTGCTGACGTGAGCGACGGGGGAAGTGCCTGGCGCGGTGCCGTCCGATTTCCAGAGCTCCGTGCCCGTCGGTCCGGACGCGCCGAAATAGAACGTCCCACCGAGGTCCGTGCCCGGTCCGTAGGACAGGTCGAGGTTCAGCAACCGTGTGGTCCCCGTCGTCGTTCCATCCGTGACCCAGAGGGCGAGGGCCTGCGAGGGGTACCGCTCCCTTGCGGCCACGAATGCCCGACCGCCGGAAATGCCGAGGAAATTGACGAAACCAACGCCTGCCGTCGGCGTCGCGGAGGCGCCCGGGAAGGAGTCCTTCACGAGAGTGGGGGCCTGGGCGAGGGCGCCGGCCGCAACGGATACCGTGGACGCGAGAAGCAGGGCGGGACCGACGAGCTTCATCGGGATGTCACCCTTTCGCTGGGTAGTGTATGCAGCGAGAGACGCCTCACTCGAAGTATCCGCTGACGTCGAGGACGACGTGCGTCGTGCCCCCCTCCGGCAGGCCTGCGCGCATCCAAAGCGAGCCGGTCGTGCCGAGGATCGGAATCGCGTTCATCGCGCGCGTCTTCCCGGCGGTGACGGGCACCTCCGTCGTCCCGGAGACGATCGGGCCTCCGGCGAAGACGGAGAGGGAGCCGGTCGCGGTGGGATTGACGACGGTGACGTTCGCGGCGACGGAAATCGCGGTCGAGGGGATGCCGCAGCGGCCGGCGACCGGGAGGATCAGCGTCTGTGAGGCGCCGAGAGGGACGCCAGCGGCAGGACCGGCCGGGTCGCGCGTGTCGGCGACGCGGCAAGGGGTGACGGGGTGGTAGCCGAGAGGGATGGGGAGGGAGAAGAGCTCGTAGCCGGTCGTGCCGTCGGTCGCGGCGAAGAACACCCGGCCGCCGGAGCGGACCGGGGGCATGCGGCCCGCGGCGACGTACCAATGGGGTACTCCGCTCGCCATGCCCGGATTGAGGTCCGCGACCCGGTTCGTCCCGGCTTCTGTTCCATCGGTCCGCCAGAGCTCGCGTCCGGAGACGTGATCCGACGCGGTCAAGAGCGCTTCGTGGCCCATCGCGGAGAGGGAGCTCCAAGCGTACGACCCGGCAGGTCCCGGCACGACGTCGCGGACGAGGACCGTTCCGGCTGTCGTCCCGTCGGTCTTCCAAGGCTCGAAGCCGTGCACGCCGTCGTGCGCAAAGAAGAGAAGCGTGGAGCCGAGGAACGTGAAGGCACCGAATCCGGAGGACCCCGTGCCCGGGTTGATGTCCTTCAGGAGCTCGGTCCCCGCGACGGAGCCGTCGGTGATCCACGGTTCCGATCCGTGCGTCCCGTCGTTGGCCCGGAGGACGAGTCGGTTCCCGAGACGACCGATGATCACAGGGTCGGAGCTGCCGGTCGGGTTGATGTCGAGGAAGCGCTCCGTTCCCGCCGCGGTCCCGTCCGTCCGCCAGAGCTCCGGACCGGACGTCGAGGTCCACACCGAGAAGAAGAGCGCGGCGCTGAGCTCCGTTCCGGCCATGTAGAACGTCGGTATCGACGCGACGGAGGTCGTTCCTGCCACGGTTCCGTCCGTCCTCCAGAGGGCCGTCGTCGTCCCGTCGGATGCTGAGAAGTAGAGGCGGCCGCTCAGCATGCCGACGGCGTTCAGCGTGCTCGATTCGGCGCCGGGCCTCAGGTCGCCGAGAAGGAACGTCCCGTCAGCGGTCCCGTCCGTTCGCCAGAGCTCGAGGCCGTGGACGCCGTCGTCTGCAGCGAAGACGAGAACATCCCCTACGAGCCCGAAGGCCGTCTGCCAGTCCGGCGACGCCTGCACGTCCTTGATGAGGAAGGTGCCGGCCTCCGTTCCGTCCGTTCTGTAGACCTCGAAACCCGTCGCGGACGTCGAAGCCGTGAAGTAGACGAGCGACGGGGTCGGGAAGAACTGGGCGGGCGACGAGCTTCCGGGGCCCGGTTCGAGATCCTTGACGAGGACCGTCCCTGCCGGCGTTCCGTCGCTCCTCCAGAGCTCCCGGCCGTGATCGGCGTCCGTGGCCGCGAAGAGAGTCGTCCCGTTTACGTCGGTGATGTACGACGGGGAGGAGTCGTTCGGGACGAACGCCGGCTCCAGGAGCGAGTACGTGCCCGCTGGCGTTCCGTCGGAGCGCCAGAGCAGGGATGGCGTGTACCCCAAGCCGAATACGGCTGCTCCGGGGATCGAGGCGGAGATCTGCGCGGACAGAGCCTCGTTGCCGGGCTCGACGGTCGTCACGAGCGTCGTTCCGGCCGGCGTCCCGTCGCTGCGCCAGAGCTCGAGGCCGTCGACGCCGCGGTCGATCCAAAGGAGAAGGGCACCGGGGATCGTCGCCGCAGTGGAGAGAGAGAAAGAAACGCCGAAGTCCCGCACGAGAATCGTTCCCGTCTCGGTGCCGTCGGTCGCCCAGAGCTGCGAGCCGCTGGCGCTGAAGAGACGAGTGCCCGAGGTGACGAGTGGACCGCTTCCCGGCTGGGAGTGGACGAGGACGGTCCCGGCCTCGGTGCCGTCGCTCTTCCAGATCGGTCCGTCCGAACCGAGCCTGAAGAAGAGCGCGCCGGCGTGAGAGACGAGATACGAAGGAGAGGAGCCGGAGGCGCCGGCGACGATGTCGCGGACGAGGACGGTCCCGGCGACGGTGCCGTCGCTCTTCCAGAGCTCGATGCCGTGCGTGTCGTCCGAGGCCGCGAAGTACGCCGTTCCGTTCACGTTCACGAGCGACGAGATGAAGGAGAGAGCCGCGACCTGGAACGTCCCGGCCTCCGTACCGTCGCTTCTCCAGACGCCGCACCCGGAACCCGAGTAACCCGGACACGCGAAGAAGAGAAGGCCTCCGGCGTCGACGAGGGGGACGGACGACATCGAGCCGGCGGAGAACGTCCCCGTCAGTCCTGGCGTGACGTCCTTCAGCAGCTTCGTCCCGGCCTCCGTACCGTCGCTCGTCCAGGGCTCGAACCCGTGGATGCCGTCGTCGAAGAGGAAGTAGAGACGGCCTCCGGCGCTCGTGAGCCGGGAAGGGCCTCCGTTGGAGAGGGGGTCGGTGCCGACCCGGCTCACGAAGACCGTCCCTCCCGCGGTGCCGTCCGACTTCCAGATCGAGGTGCCCCAGGGCGGACCGACGCTGAAGTAGAACGTCCCGTCGACGTCGGCGCCGGAGCCGGTGGCGATGTCCAGGAGCTGGTGCGTTCCGGCGGCGGTTCCGTCCGTGACCCACAAACCCATCGACGGGTCATAGACCGAGGCGTTGAGGAAGACCTTGCCGTTCGACACCCCAAGGAGCCGGTCGAATGCCGCGCGGGGCGTGGCCGTCGCGGACACCCCCGGGTAGATGTCCTTCGCGAGCGTCGGGGCCTGGGCCGGAGCGTCGAAGGCAGCGAGGATCGAGGAAGCGAGGAGCAGCGCGGGGACGAAGGTCTTCATCGGGAGCTCACCTCTCGGTTCGAAGGTGGCGCGGCGTGATTGGACGCGGCTGCCTCACTCGAAGTACCCGCTTACGTCGAGGACGACGTGCGTCGTGCCGCCCTCCGGCAGCCCGGCGCGAACCGAGAGCGAGCCTGCGGTGCCGAGGATCGGGATCGCGTTCATGGCGCGCGTCTTCCCGGCGGTTACCGGCACCTCGGTCGTCCCCGAGACGATCGGGCCGCCGGCGAAGACGGAGAGGGAGCCGGTCGCTGCGGGGTTGACGATGGTGACGTTCGCGGCGACGGAGATGGCCGTCGAGGGGATGCCGCAGCGGCCGGCGACCGGGAGGATCAACGTCTGCGAGGCGCCGAGGGGGATTCCGCCCGCGATCCCGCCGGGATCGCGGGTGTCGGCGACGCGGCAGGGGGTGACCGGGTGGAAGCCGAGAGGGATCGGGAGGGACCAGAGCTCGTGACCGGTCGTGCCGTCTGAGGCGGTGAAGAAGACCTTGCCTCCGGAGCGCGCGAGAGTGACGCGATTCATGCTGAGGCTCCAGGGAACGGCTCCGGCTCCGGGCCCGGGGACGAGGTCGGCGACGAGTCTCGTCCCCGCCTCCGTTCCGTCGCTCCGCCAGAGCTCGCGCCCCGAGACGTGATCCGAGGCCGTGAAGAAGACCTCGTGCCCCGCTGCGGCGAAGCTCTCGACGAGCATCGAACCGGCCGGCCCGGGCGCGACGTCGCGGACGAGGACCGTCCCTGCCGGCGTACCGTCGGACTTCCAGAGCTCGTGGCCGTGGATGCCGTCGTACGCGAAGAAGTAGAGAGTCGACCCCAGGATCGTCCACCGAATCCCGAGAGACCTCGCCGGGCCGGGGTTGATGTCCTTCAGGAGCATGGTCCCCGCAGCAGTCCCATCGGTGACCCAGGGCTCCTTTCCATGTGCGCCGTCGTCGGCCCAGAAGAACACCCGATCGCCCAGCCGACCGGCGAAGGACGGAGACGAGTCTCCGGACGGGTTGATGTCGACGAGGAGGGTCGTGCCGGCCGCGGTGCCGTCGGTTCTCCAGAGCTCGGTACCGTGCGGCGCTTCGGAAGCTCCGAAGACGACGACATCGCCGAGCACGACGCTCCCGCCGTTCCAGGCCGGCATCGGCCCGACGACCGTGGTTCCCGCGGCCGTTCCGTCGGTCTTCCAGAGCGTCGTCGTCGTGTCGCTCGACGCGGAGAAGAGGAACGAGCCTCCAAGAGTGCCGAGCGGGAGAAGTGTGCTCGAAGCGGGTCCGGGAGTCAGGTCCATGAGGAGGAACGTCCCGTCCGGTGTCCCGTCGCTGCGCCAGAGCTCGTTCCCATGCATCCCGTCGTTCGGGGCGAAGAGCAGCTGCTCGTCCACGAGTCCGAGCATTCGGAACTGCCCCACCGACGAATCTGGCTGGATACTCTTGACGAGAGCCGTTCCGCCTTCCGTTCCATCGGTCCGGTAGAGCTGACAGCCGACTGAAGATGGGCATGCCTGGAGGTAGACGATCGACGACGCCGCCTGGAACTGAAGGGGAAGGGAACCGTCCGGCCCGGGAGCGAGGTCCTTCACCATGACGGTTCCTTCGGGACTCCCGTCGCTCCTCCAGAGCTCGGCTCCGTGCTCGGCGTCCGTGGCCGAGAACAGCAGGGTCCCGTTCACGTCGGTGAGCCAGACCGGAACGCCGTCGTTCGGCCGGAAGACGGGCGGCTGGACCGGGGCGGTTCCCGCAGCCGTCCCGTCGGACCTCCAGAGTCCGAAGGGCAAGTTGCCCAGGAGGTGGAGCGACGCGCCCTGAATCGATACGGAGCCCCGGGGCGACGGACTCGCGTTGCCGGGCTCGACGACCTTCACGAGGGTCGTTCCGGCCGGCGAGCCGTCGCTCTTCCAGAGCTCGAGGCCGTCGACGCCACGGTCCACCCAGAGGTGCAGGGTTCCGGCGAGGGTCGTCGAGTTCCACAGGAAGATCGCCGTTCCGAAATCGCGCACGAGGGCCGTTCCGGCCGACGTCCCGTCCGAAGCCCAGAGCTGGGTGCCGCTCGCCGAGTAGAGGACGCTCCCCGACGCCACGAGCGGATCGCTCGTCGGGAACGTGTGAACGAGGACCGTGCCGGCCTCGGTGCCGTCGCTCTTCCAGGTCGAACCGTCCGACCCGAGCCTGAAGTAGAGGGCGCCCCCGAACGCTACGAGGGCATTCGGTGAGGAGCCGTCGGCGCCGGGAACGATGTCCCGGACGAGGACGGTCCCGGCAGGCGTCCCGTCGCTTCTCCAGAGCTCGGAGCCGTGCACCGGGTCTGTCGCCCGGAAGAAGAGCGTCCCGTTCACGTTCACGAGGGCGGAGACCGATTCGAGATCCGCGAGCTGCGTGGTGCCGGCCTCGGTGCCGTCGCTCTTCCAGAGCCCGCAGCCGAGGTCCAGGCGGCACGTGAAGAAGAGCGTCCCGCCGACGTCGACGAGCTCGGAGGCGTAGTCGAGCGAGCCGGTCGCCCCGGGCGTGAGGTCCTTCACGAGCTCCGTCCCCGCCGTCGTCCCGTCGCTCGTCCAGAGCTCCGCGCCGTGTATGCCGTCGTCCACGGCGAAGAAGAGCCGGCCGCCGACCTTCGTGAGTTTCGAGACGTGTGCGATGACCGAGGGATCCGTGCTGAACCGGCTGACGAAAGTGGTCCCGGCGGCGGTTCCGTCCGTCTTCCAGAGCGATCCACCGTCCTGGGCGGCCGTGCCGAAATAGAACGTCCCGTCGACATCGACGCCCGCGACGGGGACGAGGTCCAGGATGGAGCGTGTCCCTTCGGCCGTCCCGTCCGAGACCCAGAGGCCCTGGTTCCCGTCTTCCATACCGTTCAGGAAGGCCTTCCCGCCCGAGACCCCGAGGATCCTCTCGAAGCCCGCGCCTGCCGAGGCCGTGGAAGACGTCCCCGGGTAGATGTCCTTCACGAGCGTCGGGGTCTGGGCGGGGGCGCCCGCCGAGGTGAGGAGGATCGTGGCGAGGAGCGGGAGCGGAAGGCGGGAACGCATCGCTTACCCCCTGCGACCGCGGGCCCAATTCGGGCTCCGGCCTCGTGTCGGCGTGGATCGAGCAATTCTACGCGCCAGGGGCGCACCGGGGCGCGGAGAAGCTGTCGCGCGAGGCCGCTCAGCCGTGCGCTTAGGGGAGCGGCGCTTCCCCGCCGCAGGACGACGAGCTGCTCGCGAAGGGCCCGGGGCTCTTTCGCAGCTCGTTCCCGGTCCGCTCGGTCGAGTGGACGACCCTGGGAGGAGGGGCGACACTTCGCCGGCGTGAACGACACGGATACGGCCGAGCGGTCCCGAAGAGAAGGGGGGCGTCCTCTCCGCCTCGCGGATGGCCTCGCCGTCGTCGTCGGAGTCGGCGTCCTTTCGCTTGCGACGATCCGAGCCGCGAGGGTCCCGATCACGCACGACGAGGCCCTTTCCTTCCTCCGCTTCGTGTCGGCGCCGATCGCGGAGGCGTTCTCTTTCGCAGGGACGGACGCCGCCAACAACCATCTCCTTCTGACCATCCTGGATCGGCTCCTCGTCTCCGTCCTCGGGCACTCCGAGCTCACCCTCCGGCTGCCGGTGCTCCTCTCTTTCGCCGCGGGCCTCGCGGCCTCCTGGCTGCTCCTGCGAAGGCGCTGCGCGCCGGCGCTCGCCATCGCTGCGTTCCTCACGTTCGCCACGAACCGGCTCGGGATCGAGCTCTTTTCGCTCGCGAGGGGGTACGGTCTGGCCGTCGGGCTTTCGCTCTATGGTCTCCTCCTGCTCGTCCGTTCGATCGAACGAGACTTTCGTCCGCGTCCGGCCGTCGTCGGGCTCACGCTCCTGGTCCTGGCCGCGCTCGCGCAGCTGACCCTCCTCGACGTCTGGGCGGCCGCCTCGGCGGCCTTCCTCCTGGTCGCCCTTCGGCGGCGCGCGACGGGACCGCGAGGCGCTGCGCGGTCCGGCTGGCCGCGCACTCTCGGCGTCGTCGCGGTGCCCGCGCTCCTCTGCGCGGCGACCGCCATCCCGATCTCCTTCGCCCTGAGTCGTGGGGGCGCGCTCTACGCCGGCGGCCGAAAGGGATTCGTGGACGACACGATCGGCACGGTCGTGAGGGAGACGCTCGCGCCGGCGCCCTGGGTGGATCTCCTGCGCGGGCCGGCCACGGTCGCCGTCCTCGTGGAGGCAGCCTTCGTCCTGGCGGCGGTCGGCATCCTCCTCTTCTCCCGGGCGGAGCGAAGCGGCGGGCCTGCGGCTCTCTTCGTCGGGGCGACGTTCCTCTTCTACGTTCTCGCGATCGAGGTGCAGGTCCGCGTCTTCGGGGTCGGATACCCCGTCGATCGAATGGCGCTTCCGCTCGTTCCGCTCCTCGTGTTCGCGACGGCTGTCGCGGCGGCAGTCCTCCTGCCGGAGGGAAACCGGCTGGTCCGACGGGGAGCGAGCGCCCTCGCCGTGCTCCTCTGCGTCGCGAGCGTCGCGCAGCTCGCGGCGACGGCCGACGTCACCCGCTCGAGACTCTGGTGGTTCGACGCGGACGCTCCTCACGTCCTCGACGAGATCGGCCGACAGACGGCACCCTTCCGGCCAGACGAGGGGAGCGTGAGCGTCGGCTGCTCCTGGATACTCGAGCCCTCTCTGAACTACTACCGGGTCGTCCGCGGGCTGACGTGGCTCCTTCCGTTCGACAGGAAGGGCCTCGCGGGAGAGAGCGATTTCTATGTGGTGGCGTCGCCGGACATGGCGAGCCCGGAGGCCGCCGGTCTCGAGACGGTCCGCACCTTTGCTGCCGCCGGGACCGTCCTCGCGGTCGCGGGAGCCGAGAGGCTTCGCTCGGAGACGCCACCGCTCGTCGCGACCGGGGGCGTCCTCGAGCCGGTCGTTCGCGCGGCCTCGGGCCGCCGCGAGGTCACGGTCTGGATCCCCGCGGTCGTCCATGCATCGGGCATTGGTGGGACGCTCTGGCGATCGGACCTCAGGCTCCGGAACCGTTCGGACGCGCCCGCGAGGATCGTCGTCGGCATGAGCTGGAGCGGCGAGCGCCCCCAGCGGGCCCTCGTCGTCGCCGGGAGCAGTGAGGCGCTCGTGCCGGACGTGGCCGGCCAGCTCGGCGTGGAGGGAGCCGGTCCGCTGGAAGTCCGGTTTCGGGGCGACGTCGAGGTCTGGGCACGCGTGTACAACGGCGCGACTCCGGACGACGGAGGTGTCGTCGAAGGGGGCTGGTTCTCGGCGGTTCACGAGGCCGACGGGCTCGGGCCCGGAGCCGTCGGCCGGCTGGAGGGACTCGAGGAATCCGATCGTCGCCGTACGAACCTCGGAGTCCTCAACCTGGGCCCGTCGCCGGCGGAGGTCTCCGTGAGCTGGCAGGGTCCTCGCGGGAACGTCCTCGAATCCGAGCACCGGACGCTGGGGCCCGAGGAGTGGCTGCAGGAGACGCGGCCTCTCGCGCCGCATGCCGAAGCGGCCCCGATCTGCGGGGCGACGGCTCGAGTCTCCGTCATTCGTGGCACGAGAATCGTCGCCTGGGCGACGGTGATCGACTCCGTCACATACGAGACTCGAGTCGTCTCGGCTCGTCGCGAGTGATCCGAAGGGGATCTCGGAGGCCGCCTTCTCCGGGACTCTGACGCAGGCTCTCTCGTACCGCCCGCGCGGAGCCGCGAAAGGCTCGTCGCGGCGGACCCGCAGGCACCCGTGTTCAGCCGTGCGCTTCGAGGAACGCCTTCACGACCGGAATCGCCGTCGAGGGGATCCGGTGGGCGCCGTGATGGATCTCGTGCCGGGCGCTCGCGAAGCGGGAGGCGAGGAGGGACTCGAACGGCGCGACGCGCTCGAGCGGGTAGTACTCGTCGGCGTCCGTCGAGACGTGGAGAGCGTGCGTCACGGAGGAGGCGTCGGTGCCGGGGCCGGGCTCCGTCCACTCGCCCGGCAGGCCCCCGCAGAGGCCGACGACGGCGCGAAACGGGCGCCCGTGCGGCGGGGCGAGCGCGAGCCGGTAGTCGAACGAGCAAGGCTGGCTGAACGCGAGGAGGGAGACCCGCGCGGGGTCCGCGCCGCGCGCGACGCTCCAGGCGATCGCCTCGGCGACGGCGGCGCGGTGGACGGCCTGGTTGTCCTCGTGGCGCGGGCTGACGCCCCAGTGGAAGCCGCGCGCGCCGGAAGGTCCCAGCGCCTCGCCCGGGAGGAAGGCCGACTGCGGCCCCTCGACGGCGACGACACCCCACCCCTCGGGAGCCATACGGGCGAGGAGCGGGAAGAGCGTCGCGGCGTGCATGCCGTAGCCGTGCAGGCCGAGGAGGAGAGGGAAGGGCGGCGGCGCGTGCGGCAGGCGCGGGAAGAGCTGCAGCGGAACGGAGATCGAGGTCGTCGCGCGCGGCGGGACGCCGCGGCGCTCTCTCATCGCGGACCGCCGGGAGGGACGAGACGCTCGAGCGTCGTCCCGCGGAGCGCCGCGAGGAGGGCGTCGCGGGCGGGGAGGAGCGCCGGACCGGCCGGGCCGCCTGGCACGTCGAGGAGCCGCTCGAGGTCGTCGGCCCCCTCGATCGCGAGGAGGACGTCGGCGAGAGTGATCTCCGAGGCGGGCCGCCCGAGGACGAAGCCGCCCGTCCGGCCCCTCTTCGAGCGCAGGACCCCGGCGCGAGCGAGCTTCTGGAGCACCTTCCCGAGCCACGGCGCCGGCTCGCCGCAGGCGAGCGCGAGGTCGCGCGTCTCGCGCCCGGGCGCCCCCGGGCCGCGCGGATCGAGATGCGGGAGCGCCTTCAAGGCCGTCTCGGCGGCGCGGGAGAGGAGCATCAGCGTCCGGAGGACGTCGCGAACGGGTACGGCGTCCGCCGGCTCAGCGTGCGGCTCACGCGGGCCTCACTCCCCGACGACGTACGCGTGCTGCTCGGCCGTCAGCGGGACGACGGAGAGCCGCCCGATCGTCAGCAGAGGCGAGCCGGCGAAGACCTTTGCCGCCTTCATCTCTGCGAGCGTCACGGGCCGCTTCAGCGGCTTGCCGGCCTTCACGTCGACGACCGTTCCCTTCGGGTCGGCCGGGTCGGGGCGCGGGGCCGCGCCGACGGTGGCCCGGCCGACGGCGGCCTTCACGTCGCCCGTGTGGTAGACGACGAGCCGGTCCCCCTTCTTCATCGAGCGGAGGTGGAGGCGCGCCTGCGCGTTCGTGACGCCGTCCCAGGTGGTCGTCTTCTCCCGAACGAGGTCCTCGAACGAATAGGTCGACGGTTCGGTCTTCAGGAGCCAGTCCATCAGACGGCGATGATATCCGCCGGCGTCCCGCCGCCTTCCCGCGCCGCGGCGAGCTTCCCCTGCCGCCGCCCGAGCCACGCCGAGAGGAGCGCCCAGAGGATCGCGACCGGGAGGAAGAGCCCCGCGAGCGTCGCGCCGACGGCGCCGAGCGCGCGGAGCCCCTTGTCGGCGAAAGCGCCGACGACGTCGCCGAAGCGGTAGACGAACGTGTCGACGAAGCTCTTCGCGGCGTACTTCTCCTCGCGCGGGAGGACGGTGAAGAGGACCTCGCGCGCCGGACGGAAGAGGGCGAAGTTGCCGGCGCGCCGCGTCACCATGACGAGGGCGAGGATCCCCGCCGTCGGGGAGACGGCGAGCGCCGCGAAGCCGGCGAGCGTGAGGACCGGCAGGGCGACGAGCGTCCCGCCGACGCCGAGCAGGCGGACGACGCGGCCGGCCAGGAAGAGCTGCGTGAACGCCGAGAGGAGGTTCACCCAGAGGTCGATCCGGGCGAACCAGGCGGTCCGCGCGGCGGAGTCGGTGAACGTCGCTTTCACGATCCGCGCCTGCTCGAAGTAGAGGAACGTCGAGCTGACGGTGAAGAAGAGGAGGAAGAGGGAGATGGCGAGGAGGTACGTCGAGCGCGAGACGGTCGCGAGGCCCGAGAGGGCGCCGCTCCCCGGCGGGACCCCTTCCGGCTCGGCTCCCGGCGCGACGGCGCGCGTGGAGTCGTCGACGTGGAAGTGGCGGACGAGCCCGCGGACGCAGAGGACCGCCCCTTCGAGGAGGGCGGCCGCGAGGAGGATCAGGTTCGTCGGGCCGACCGGCGCGGCGAGGGCGGCCGTGAGCGCGGCGCCGGCGACGGCGCCGAGCGTCCCGCCGACGGCGATGAAGCCGAAGAGCCGCTTTCCCTGCTCGGCGCGGAAGAGGTCGGCGAGGAAGCCCCAGAAGACGGAGACGGCGAAGAGGTTGAAGACGCTCGCCCAGATGAAGAAGGCCTGGGCGACGGGGAGACGCCACCCTTCGGGCGCGAACGAGAGGAGCGCCCAGAAGAGGACGAGCGTCCCGAGAAGGACCCGGTAGACGACCGGCACGAAGACCTTCCGCGTCAGACGCGTGACGAGCTCCGCGAAGAGCGGGTTCAGGGCGGCCGTGCCGAGGAGCGTCCCGACGAAGAGCCAGGAGAGCGCGTTCTCGCTCCCGCGGACCCCGAACTCGTCCCGGAGCGGACGGATGACGTAGTAGCTCGCGAGGAGGAGGAAGAAGTAGGCGCTCGCCCAGCCGAGGGCCGGGCCCTCGCCCTCGCGCAGGTCGACGGCGCGGGCGAGGAGGGCGCGGATGCGCGCCACGTCAGCCCTTCGCCTTCTTCTCGCGGACGGCGGCGAGGGCGGCGGTCTCCCGCTCGGCGGTCAGACCGGCCTTCAGCCGCGAGCGTCGCTCCTCGGGCAGGGTCTTCCACCAGGCGAGGGTGTCGCGCGCCGTCTCGACGATCGGGCGGAACGTCAGCCCTTCGCCGACCGCCTTCCCGCTGTTCACGCGACGCGAGCCGGCCGTCTCGCCGAACGGCGGGACCCAGCACGGCATGTCGCTCCAGGGGGCGATCTTCAGCTCCTCGAGCGTCTTCGCGTCGACCCAGGTGAACGTCGCTTGCGCGCCCGAGGCCTCGCGACAGGCGGCGAGCATCGGCCCGAACGTCAGAGGCTCCTTCGGGCCGGTGGCGTTGAAGACGCCGGTCCGCCGCCTGCCGATCATCGCGACCGTCCACGAAGCGAGGTCGCGGACGTCGACGAACTGGACCGGGTCGTCGGGCGTGCCGGGCGCTAGGACCTCGCCCCCGCGGGCGACGCGGACCGGCCAGTAGGTGAAGCGGTCGCTCGTGTCGCCGGGGCCGATGATGAGGCCGGGTCTGATGACCAGCGTCTTCCCCGGCATCTCCCGCTCGGCGGCCTCCTCGCAGAGCGCTTTCAGCGCCCCGTAGTTCGCTCCGGTCACCTTGTCGGCGTCGGGCTGGTCGGTCTTCGCGACGGGCGAGCGCTCGTCGATGCCGGGCTTCGACGTGTCGCCGTAGACCGAGATCGTCGAGACGAAGACGTAGAGCCCGACACTCTTCGCGAGGAGCCTCGCCGAGGCCGTCACGTCTTTCGGGAAGTAGCCGGACGTGTCGACGACGGCGTCCCAGGAGCGCCCCTCGAGCGCCTTCAGGTCGCTCCGGCGGTCGCCGCGGAGCTTTTCGACGTCGGGAAAGAGGTGCGGGTTCGTCTTCCCGCGGTTGAAGAGCGTGACGGTCCAGCCGGCGCGCTTCGCCTCCTCGACGAGCTCGGGACCGAGGAAGGCCGTTCCGCCGAGGACGAGGAGCCTTCTCGTGGCCGGGCTCTCTGCACCGAGTGAGCCAAGGCCCGTCCCGGCGAAGCCGAAGGCAGCGCCCGCCGCGGCGCCGTTCCGAAGGAAGTCCCTCCGCGTCGTTCCCCGGGCGACTCGAGCCATCTCACCCCTCCTCGTCGGACACGCGCCGACAGGCCGCCGTGGGAGCGGCGCCGACTCGGAGGTACGGTCCCCGCCGGGAACGGGTTTCCGCCCGGGCGGGTCAGCCCGGCTCGCGGAGAAGCTCGACGGCGGAGCGGCGCGCGAGGCTCAGAGCCGGCGCGAGGCCGGCGAGGAGGGCGAGGAGGAGCGATGCGACCGCAGCGAAGACGAGCGCCGGGGCGTCTGGGACGAGGAGCTGGCCCATCCCGGCGAACTGCGTCTTGTCGAGGGCCGCGCCGATGGCCCGCGCGAAGGTCCACATGACGCCGCTGCCGAGGAGCGCTCCGGCGAGGCCGTAGACGAGGGCCTCGCCGAGGAGGAGCCCGGCGACGGTCTTTCGCGGGAAGCCGAGGACCCGGAGGACGGCGGACTCGTTCCGCCGCTCGCGGGCGCTCATCGCGAGGCTGTTCGCGGTGATGAGGAGGAGGGCGAATCCGGTGGCGACCCCGACGCTTCCGAGCAGGGCATTCACGTTCCCGAGCATCTCGAGGAACTGGAGCTGCCATTGCCGCTCCGTCATCGCGAGGACAGGGACGGGAGCGTTCTCGAGGGCGCGGGCGAGCTCCGCGGTGATCCGGTCGACGTCGCCGCGGCTCTTCGCGAGGACCCAGAACATGTTCGTCCCCCCCTCGTCGCCGGTCAGCTGCGCGAGGTACCGCCGATGGACGTAGAGCCCGGCGTCGAGGCGATAGCCCATCACGGCGCGGATCGTCGTCTCGACGACCCCGCCGGGGACGGGAGCCTTCAGGACGATCCGGTCGCCGACCTTCCACCCGAGCTTCTCGGCGAGGAGCGGCCCGACGAGCGCGCCCGTCGGGTCGTCGATCCATGCCTTCGCCTGCTCGGCCGGCACCTCGGCCTCCATGTAGACGCGGAGCATCGGCTCCGGCGGAGCGGACTGGATCGGGACCTGGTTCTCGGGGCGGGCGTCCCGGTAGAAGCCGACGACGAAGTCGAACGGTACGACGGTGTCGACGCCGGGCGTCGCCTCGATCTTCGACAGGTACGACATCGGGAGCTTGTCGAAGAAAGAGGTCTTCGCCGTGACCATCATCCGCTGCGCCATGTGCGGCGACCACTCCTTCCGGAGGGCCGACGACAGGAGCATCAGGAAGCCGAGGAGGCCGATGGAGAACGCGAACGCCCCGGCCGTGAGCGTGGCGCGCAGGGGCCTCGCGCGGAGGTGGCGAAGGACGTAGCCGGCGAAGGTCAACGGGTAAGTCTACGTCGGTCCGGCGGCCGGGTTTCCGCCTCCGCGGCGGCCGCCGGGCGAGCGTCCGCTATCATGCCCGACCGCGGCCCGATGCGTTCCCTCCTCCTGTTCCCCCTCCTCGCCGTCCCGGCGCTCCTCGCGGCCCCGCCGGCGGCCGACGTCTCTCCGCTCCGGGTCACGGAGCTGAGCGTATGTCGCGAGATCGTCGACCGGGGATGCGAGAGCGAGGGGCGGACGTTCGGCCCCGACGTGGAGAGCGTCGCCGTCCTGACGAGGGTGGAAGGCGCGACCGGCGAGGCCTTCGTCTTCCACGTCTGGTCCTTCGAGGCGAAGGAGGTCCAGCGCGTCCGCCTCCCGGTGCGGGCGGCCGTCTACCGGACCTGGTCGAAGAAGACGGTCAAGGACCAGCCGGGGCGCTGGAAGGTGGAGGTCCTCGATCCCATCGGACGTTCTCTCGGCGTCGTCGACTTCACCGTCCTGCCGCCGAAGATCGACTGACGGGAGTCGGGGCGCCTCGCCCGGGTTCCTTGACGCACGCGGCGCCCGCCGGCTACCGTGCCGGAGGCCGGGAGGCTAGCTCAGCGGCAGAGCGCCTGCTTTACACGCAGGTGGTCGGGGGTTCGATCCCCTCGCCTCCCACCACGACCGCTCAGCCCTACCGCGTCTCCGCGATCGCCTCCGCGAGCTGTGCGCCGCTCAGGCGCAGGGCGCGCCCGAAGCCGCCGACCCAGCGGGCCTCGGAGGTCTCGAAGCGGAAGAGGACGAAGTCCGCCAGGGCGAAGCGCTCCTCGGCGGCCGGAAAGCGGCCCACGAAGGCCGCGCGGCCCGCTCCGTACTCCGTAGTCTCCGGGACGAGCGCGAGGGCGACACCCGAGAGCGAGAGCCTCGGGAGGGTCTGCGGGTCGCCGTCGCCCACGTCGGGGGCCGAAACCACGAGCGCGGCGCGGGGCTCGGTCAGGAGGGCGCGCGTGTGGAGCGCCATCTGGGAAAGGTGGAGGTAGAGGGCCGCGCCGTCGGGGGCGAGGGCGTACGAGGTCATCGCGGCGGCGGGAGCTCCGTCTACGACGACGGCCAGCGCCGCCCAGCGGGACGAGACGAGGAGGCGGGCCGCCGGGAGGTACGTCTCGGAAGCCACCGGCTCCTCCTCAGCCGCGCAGCGCGCGGAAGTAGTCGATCGTGGCGGCGAGCCCTTCCTCGAGGCCGACCTTCGGCTCCCAGCCGAGCTTCGACTTCGCGAGGGTGATGTCGGGGCGGCGCTGCTTCGGGTCGTCGACCGGGAGCGGCTTGTGGACGATCGTGGAGCGGGTGCCGGTGAGCCGCCGGATCGTCTCGGCGAACTGCATGACCGTCATCTCGGCCGGGTTCCCGACGTTGCACGGGTCCGACTGGTCCGAGAGGAGGAGGCGGTAGATGCCGTCGACGAGGTCGGAGACGTAGCAGAACGAGCGGGTCTGGGAGCCGTCGCCGAAGACGGTGAGGGGCTCGCCCGCGAGCGCCTGGTTGATGAGGGAGGGAACGATCCGGCCGTCGTTCGCGCGCATCCTCGGCCCGTACGTGTTGAAGATCCGCACGATGCGCGTCTCGACGCCGTGGAAGTTCCGGTAGGCGACGGTCATCGCCTCCGCGAACCGCTTCGCCTCGTCGTAGCAGCCGCGCGGCCCGACGGGGTTCACGTTCCCCCAGTAGCTTTCGGGCTGCGGGTGGACGAGCGGGTCGCCGTAGACCTCGGACGTGGAGGCGAGGAGGAAGCGGGCGTTCTTCGCGTGCGAGAGGCCGAGGGCCTTGTGAGTGCCGAGGGCGCCCACCTTCAGCGTCTGGATCGGGATCTGGAGGTAGTCGATCGGCGAGGCGGGCGAGGCGAAGTGGAGGACGGCGTCGACCGGCCCGTCGAGGAAGATGTACTCCGTGACGTCGTGGTGGAGGAACCGAAACGCCCGGTTCCCCATCAGGTGGGCGATGTTCCTCACGTGGCCTGTGATCAGGTTGTCGATCCCGACGACCTCGTGCCCCTCGGAGAGGAGGCGGTCGGAGAGGTGGCTCCCGAGGAATCCGGCGGCGCCGGTCACGACGATGCGCATGCAACCCTTCATTCTACGGGATCGACCGGAAGGGAGACGGAAGTCTGCGAGGAGCACAATAGAGCGCTCGGAGGAGCCCCGATGCCGGGGCTCGGGGAGGACGGCATGAGGGTGGTTTCGCTCCGCTCGATCGTCGGTGCCCTGGTTCTGATCCTGGCCGCAGCCAGCCCGCTGGCGGCCGACCCGCCGACCATCGAGGGGACCTGGCTCTTCGACGCGAGAGCGTCGAAGAGCGTCCCCGAGGCGTTGAAAGGGGTCGACCTGAAGATCGTCGTGAACGATCCCCAGGTCACGATTACGAAGCTGGCCGGAGACCGTCCGATCGGCGAGCCTCTGGTCGTGATGCTGGACGGCAAGTCCCGACCGCAGGACGTCGGCGGTCAGCGCGCCATGGTGACCGCGAAGTGGCTCGAAAAGGGGCGCCGGTTCGAGCACGTCATCAGCATGATGCAGGCGGGGAGCGTCTTCGCGACGACGCAGACGATCGTGACCGAGGTCTCGGAGACCGGCGGCACGATGATGCGCAAGTACACGATCCGCCAGGCGCGCGAGACGCAGGAGCGCGCGCTGGTCTACCGCCGCAAGCCCTGACTCCGTCGAGGTCGGGATGCCCGGACCCGGGGCCGGCGCGGCGCGGCGGCCCCGGAAGCGGATCAGCCGCGCCCGATCGCCACCCCAGGGCGGGCCCCGTTCAGGCCCGCCCGATGGCTACGTAGTCCCAGCCGAGCCGCTTCATCTCGCGCGGCTCGTAGAGGTTCCGGAGGTCGACGAAGCGCTTCGCCTTCATCGTCGCCTCGAGGCGCGCGAGGTCGAGCTTGCGGAACTGGTTCCAGTCGGTGGCGAGGACCAAGGCGTCGGCCCCGGCCGCGCACGCGTAGACGTCCTCCGCGTACTCGATCGCCGGGAGGACGGCCTTCGTGTTCTCCATCGCCGCGGGGTCGTAGGCCGCGACGGAAGCGCCGCGCGCCACGAGGTCCTCGATCAGCTTCAGCGACGAGCTGTCGCGGATGTCGTCGGTCTCGGGCTTGAAGGCGAGGCCGAGGACGGCGACCCGCTTCCCGGCGAGCTCCCCGCAGACCTGCTCGACTTTCTCGACCATCCGGGCCTTCACCGTCGCGTTCACGCGGAGGACGGTCTCCATGATCTCGAACGTGTAGCCGTGCTTGCGGGCGACGTCGACGACGCCGGAGGCGTCCTTCGGGAAGCAGGAGCCGCCGAAGCCCGGCCCGGGGAGGAGGAAGTGGGGAGAGATCCGTTTGTCGAGCCCCATCCCGCGCGCGACGTCCTTCACGTCGGCCCCCATCCGCTCGCACATCGCGGCGATCTCGTTGATGAACGAGATCTTCAGCGCGAGGAAGCCGTTCGAGGCGTACTTGATCAGCTCGGCCGACTCGACGTCGGAGACGACGAACGGGACGCCGGCCACGATGAGCGGCGAGTAGACGTCCTTGACGATCGCGATCGCCTCGGCGTCGCGCGAGCCGACGACGACGCGGTCGGGTCGCATGAAGTCCTCGATCGCCGAACCCTCCCGGAGGAACTCGGGGTTCGAGACGACCGAGAACTTGTGCCCGCCCGGGTTCCTCCGGAGGATCTCCTCGATCTGCGCCCCCGTGCCGGTCGGGACGGTCGACTTCGTCACGACGACCTTGTAGCCGTTCATGTGCTCCGAGATCGTCTCGGCGACCTGGAAGATGAACGAGAGGTCGGGCGAGCCGTCCTCGCGGGGCGGGGTGCCGACCGCGATGAAGATGACGAGGGCCCGCTCGACCGCCTCCTGGGTCTCGGTCGAGAAGTGGAGCCGCTTGGCCTGGGCGTTCTTGTGGATCAGCTCCTCGAGACCCGGCTCGTAGATCGGCGAGACGCCCTTCTTCAGCAGGGCGATCTTCGTCTCGTCCTTGTCGATGCAGGTGACGTCCATCCCGAAGTCGGCGAGGCAGGCGCCCGTCACGAGGCCCACGTATCCCGTCCCGACCATGCAGATGTTCATGCGTTCCTCCGAAGAGAGGACTCCCGCGGGGGCGGTGTCCAGCCGGCGGAGTCTAGCGTCGCCGGGGGGGATCTGTCTTCAGCGGGAGCGTCCCCCGCCGAGCGGGCCTCGGAAGAAGCCGAAGAGTTCCCGCCGGGAGACCTCCCGGGGCGCGTCCGGCGGGAAC
>CAZWRQ010000037.1:0-24923 GCA_964636395.1 uncultured Holophagales bacterium | reverse complement strand
CGGGACCGGCGGATCCTCTCCACGGGCTACAACGGCTCTCTCCGAGGGCTCCCGCACTGCGACGAGGCGGGCTGCCTGATGGAGGACGGGCACTGCATCGCGACGGTCCACGCGGAGGCGAACGCGATCCTCCAGGCGGCGATGAACGGCGTCCGCATCGAGGGGGGCGAGATCTACACGACCGCTTCCCCGTGCTGGAACTGCTTCAAGCTGATCGGGAACGCCGGCCTGGTCGGGATCTACTTCTCGGAGTTCTATCGCGAGCCGCGGATACTGGACTACGCCGAGAGGATGGGGATCCGCCTCGTCGACCTCGGCCCCGGGCGGCGTTGAGCCTCAGCGTCCGGCGGCGACGCGCTCGACCCAGTCCTCGACGACGAGACGGGCGCCCGAGGAGACCTGGCGGAACCGGCAGCCGAACCCGGGCGGGTCCGCGTCGTGGCGGACGACGAGGGCCTCACCGGTGACGACCTTACCCTCCGGGTCGTTCGGGAGCGCGAACGACACCTCGAGCCGCGCCCCGATCGGATGGATTCGCGACACGGCCACGTAGAAGCCGGTCCGCGAGAGGTTCGTCAGGCGGCCCTCGAACGTCTCGCCGTCGCGCCAGAACGTGATCGGCGAGTCGACCGATACGCGCGTCTCGACCCGCTCGACGATCGGCAGGAAGCGCTTGACCTCGGAGAGGAACGTCGGTTCGTCGATCGGCTTCCGGAGGAAATGGTCGGCGCCCGCCCGGCGTCCCTCGTCCTCCAGCTTCATCGAGGAGAGCATGACGACGAGGATGCGCGCGGTGACCGGGTCGGACTTCAGGATTCGGCAGGCCTGGATGCCGTTCATCTCCGGCATCTCGATGTCGAGGACGATCAGGTCGGGCTTCTCCGTCCGGGCGACCCGGATCGCCTCGAGGCCGGTCGAGGCGGTCAGGATCCGGCACTCGGCGCGCGAGAGGAACGTGGCCTCGAGGTCGAGGAAGCTCCTCATGTCGTCGACGAGCAGAATCGTGTGCATCGAACCGGTACGCCCTCGCTTTCCCGAGTTTACGCTCCGCCTCACCAGGTGAGGCGCACGCCGGCGGCGAGGGTCCGGCCCGGGAGCGGCACGCCCGGCACCTCCTCGTAGCGGACGGCCCCGAGGTTCTCCCCCTCGACGTAGAGCTCGACGACCTCTCCGTCCACGACGTCGTAGCCGAGCCGTGCGTCGAAGAGGAGGACCCCCTCGTCGAACGAGGGGCGGTCGAAGTACGAGAGGCGCGCGAGCGCCTCCATGCGGAACGGCACGCGGACCTCCGCGAGCAGGTCCCATCGCGTTCGCAGCGGGTCCAGGACGTAGCGTCCCTCGGTCGCGCCCGCCTCGGCCCGGAGCTTCTCGAGGTCGGCCGAGTAGACGGCGGCCCGGAAGGCGAGCCGGGCGAGCGGCGTCGGGGCGAGGCGCGCCGCGTCGAGGACGAGCGTCGCCTCGAGGCCCCGCGTGTCGACGGTCCGGAGGTTCGTGGCCCGGTACGGCTCGTCCGGTCCGGAACGGACGAAATCGACGAGGTCGGTGCCGTGACGGTGGAAGACGGCCGCGTCGAACGAAAGGGCACCGTGGTCCCAGGAGAGGCCCACCTCGAACGAGGTCGACTTCTCGGGATTCAGCGCGGGGTTGCCGACCGTCTGCGGGTCGACGTAGTGGAGTTCGGTGAACGTCGGGACCCGGAAGGCGGTCCCGGCCGAGGCGCGGGCCTTCACGCCGGCCCCGAGACCGACCCACGCCGCGAGCTGCGGCGAGAGGCGCGTCCCGAAGCCTTCGTGCCTATCGGCGCGGAGGCCGGCACGGACCCCTCCGGCGGACGGCGCCGCCGCGACGAACGGCCGGGCCAGCTCGACGAACGCGGCGCTCCGGGTACGGGTGCGGCGACCCAGGTTCGTCGAGTCGATCGCGTCGCGCCCCGTTTCGCCCCCGAGGGCGAGGGAGCCGCCGAGGAACGGGCGGCGCGCGACGAGGCGGACGGCCGAGCGGTCGGTGTCGTGGAGGTTCCGGTAGAAGGAGGGGTCCGTCCGCTCGAGGACGAAGTCGTCCCGGTGGTCGCGCGCGGAGACCGAGGGGGCGAGGGTCCAGCCGCGGCCGAGGTCGAGGTCGGCCGCGAGGCGCAGGCTCCGGCTCCTCGTCTCCTCGTACTGGTTCGGGTAGCGCGTGCCGTAGAAGCCCCAGGCTCCGAAGGCCCGGCTCGCGCCCCCTCCCGAGAGCGTGACCGGGCCGGCCCGGGTCTCGAGCCGGAGCGAGGCGCGGACCGCCTTCTCCGCGTGCTCACGGTCGTCGCGGAAGCCGCTCGACTCCGAGCGGGAGGCGTCGACCGAAACGGTCAGGGAGTCGGAGAGCCTCGTGGCGACCCGAACGCTCCCGGAGTCGAGCGAGTGTGAGCCGTGAACGTAGCGGCCCTCGATCTGGGCGCGCGCCCGGCCGAGGCTCGCGCCGCGCGTGACGACGTGGATCACGCCGCCGACCGCCTCGGAGCCCCAGAGGGCCGAGGCGGAGCCGTAGAGGACCTCGATCCGCTCGATGGCGTCGGCCGGGACGTCGAGGTCCAGCGAGTGGTGGTTCGTCTGGGGGTCGTTGACCGGCTCCCCGTCCACCAGGATCAGGGTGCCGTTGTAGTCGGCTCCGCGGAGGGAGACGTCGGCCTGGACCCCGGGTCCGCGGCGCCTCACGTCGACGGCGGGGAGGTACCGGAGGAGGTCGGCGAGCGAGCGTGCGGGCAGCCGCTCGATCTCCTCCCGGCTGAGGACGGCGACGGTCGCCGCCGTCGTCTCCGCCCCCGCGTGCGAGGCGACGACGGCCACCTCCGCCTTGACGGGGGCGAGCGCGTCCTCCTCCTCGAACGGCCGCACCGCGAGCGACGGGGCGGAGGCGAACAGGACGAGGGCGAGCGCGACCGTGCGGAGCATGCGGCGCGGAGGATAGCGGACGCGGCGCATCGCGCTACTCTTCCGGTATGAACGCCGCTCGCGCCGTCGTCCTCGCGCTCGCCGGGGCCCTCCTCGCGCTCCCCGCATCCGCCGAGAAGCAGAAGCCGCGAGCCGTCCTCGTGGAGGCGGACGGCGACGAGGAGGCGCTCTCCGCGTTCGTGGCCCGCCTCGAGTCGGATCTCTCCGATCGAGGGAAGGTGACGCTTTCGGACGCCCGTCTCGCCGGGATCTCCCTGGGGGCCGTCGTCGCCGAGCCGGACGGCGAGGCCGCCCGCGTCCTGCGGACGGAGTGGGCCGGAACGGGCTGGATCGGCGTGTCGCTCGCCCCCTGCCGCGTCGACGTGAGCCGGATGACCTACCGCGACACGAGCCCGGAGGGGTACGCCTACGACCGGGTCGTGGAGAGCGTCCGGGTCGACTGCCCGGCGACGCTCCGGATCGTCGACGCCGCCACCGCCAAGGAGAAGAAGCCCCTGGAGGTCACCGGCACGGCGAACTACCGGAGGAGCGGTCCCGACGACGAGGAGAGCCCGCAGCTCGAGGCGACCCGCGACGCCGCCGAGAAGGTCGCGAAGAAGCTCCCGGCCGCGCTCGGCCGCTGAACGCGCCACCGGAAGGCGGCCCCGCCGGGGCAACGGGGATATTTCGCGCAGACATCATGGCCTGGGCCTATCCTCGGCTGTTCGGGCGCCCGGCACGCGGCGTCCGTGGCGGTTCGAAATGAAACTCCTCCGACGCCAGGTCCTTCCCGCGCTCGCGATTCTCCTCGCACCGGCCGTCGCCCTCCCTCTCGACGTCGTGAAGCTCCCGGAGGGAACGGGAGCGGCGGGGATCGCCGCCGCTCCCGACGGGACCGTCTGGTTCTCGGCGCAGTTCTCCGGGGCCCTCGGCCGCGTGAGCCCTTCCGGCGAGGTGTCGATCTTCCCGTTCCCCTCGCGCGACACCCAGCCGCTCGCGGTCGCCGTCCATCCGAACGGTACGGCGTGGAGCGCCGACCTCGCCGGCGAGCGGCTCGGCCGCGTCGCGCCGGACGGCACCTTCACGGAGATCTCCACCGGGAGAGCGGGCGGGGAGCCGACGGGGCTCGCCGTGTCCGCAGACGGGATCGTGTGGTTCACGCGGCCGGCCGAGGGGCGCGTCGGGCAACGCGGCTCGGACGGGACGGTGCGCGAGTTCGTTCTTCCGGAGGCGAGCGAGCCGACCGGGATCGTCGTCGCCCCCGACGGCGCCGCGTGGGTGGTCGAGCGAAGGGGCAACCGCCTCGTGCGCATCACCCGGGACGGCGAGATCACGGCCTGGCCTCTCGCGACGCCGAATGCTCAGCCGGACGCGCTCGCCTTGGCGCCGGACGGGGCCGTTTGGGCGGCCCTGCCGAACGCGAGGCGCATCGCCCGTCTTTCGCCGACGGGGAACATCGAGGAATTCGGCGTCGACGATGCCCCGGCCGGAATCGCCGTAGCGCCTGACGGAGGGGTCTGGTTCGCGGCCCCGACGTCGAAGAGGGTCGGACGGTTCCATCCGGGGACGGGCAAGGTCGCATGGACGCCGCTCCCGGAGGGGCCGGTCGCCGTCTCGACGGCTGCGGACGGAACAGTCTGGGTCGTCCTCGGCGTCGGCGACAAGCTCGGGCGGATCTCACCGAGGGGATAGGCGCGTCGCAAGGGTTTCCTTTTTTCTCACCGTGCCCTTGACGAACGTTCCCGGCGGCCCCAGATTACCTACCGGTCGGTAGCTCGATCCGGTGTACGGGTGGGGGCTGCCGGGGAGGTTCGATCCGTGCCGCAAGAACCCGGCGAAAGCTCTGTACGCAAGAGACTTATGGAAGCGGCGATCCTCCTCTTCACGAACCGCGGCTACGCCGCGACGTCGGTGAGGGAGATCGTCGAGATGGCTGGCGTGACGAAGCCGTCCCTCTACTACCACTTCCAGAGCAAGGAAGGGATCTACCTCGCGATCCTCGAGGAGCTCCTGAAGATCGCCGACGAGGGGATCGCGACGAGCCGGGTGAAGGATGGCACCGCGCGGGAGCGCCTCCAGGCGTTCCTCCTCGGGATCTTCCGCGTCTTCGAGACGAAGAAGGCCGAGGTCCGGATGATGAACGCGGTCTTCTGGGGTCCGGCCCAGGGCGCGCCGCCGTTCGACTTCGAGGTCTTCCACGAGAAGCTCAAGGCGGTCATCGCCGAGATCGTCGCGGAGGGGATCGCCGCGGGCGATCTCCGCGCGGCCGACCCGCAGGACGTCACGCTCGCCCTCATGGGCGTCCTCTCCTTCAACATGGACCTCACCCTCGCGCACCCGGAGCTCGGGCTCGGGCAGGACGGCCTCCGCCGGACGCTCGACCTCGTCTTCGAGGGCCTCGCCGCCGTCCGCACCGCAACGCAGGAGTCCGCTCGATGAGCCGCACGCACCTCGTCACCCCGTCCGCAGCCCTTCTCCTCGTCCTCGCCGCCGGCGCCGCCGGCTGCGGCAAGCCGGCCGCCGGAGACGGCCAGCGCCCGCCGGTCGCCGTCGAGACGGCGACGACCGCGACGTCCGACCTCGAAGAATCCGTCGAGGTCGTCGGGACCCTCGCCGCCCGCAGCGAGGCCGACGTGAAGAGCGAGTACTCCGGCACGGTCGCCGAGGTCTTCGTGACGCAGTGGGTCCGGGTCGCGGCGGGGACGCCTCTCGCCCGCCTGGATTCGCGCGAGGCCGAGGCCGGGGTGCAGGCCGCGAAGGCGACCTTCCTCCAGGCCGAAGCCGGAGCGAAGCGCGCCGCACGCGAGCTCGACCGGACCGTGAAGCTGAAGGCGGCCGGTCTCGCGACCCAGCAGCAGCTCGACGAGGCCCGCTCGGCCGACGAGGCGGCGCGCGCCGCAGCCGAGGCTGCGAAGGCGCAGCACGCGCTGGCCGAGACTCGGCTCGCGAAGGCCGTCCTCCGCGCGCCGATCGACGGCGTCGTCGCCGTCCGGAACGTGAACGTCGGCGACTACGTCGAGAACATGGGGAACCCGGCGCCGATGTTCCGCATCGTCGACAACCGGGTCCTGGAGCTGACGGCGAGCGTCCCGTCGGCGAGGATGGCGGCGCTCCGGGTCGGCCAGGCGTTCGCGTTCACGAGCGACGCCCTCGCGGGACGGACGTTCTCCGGCAAGGTCTCGTTCATCAATCCGGCGGCCGACGAGGCGAGCCGGACGGTCAAGGTGAAGGCCGAGGTGCCGAACGGGGACGGCGCGCTCCGGACGGGCCTCTTCGTCAAGGGGCGCATCGTCACCGGCCGGAGGCCCGGCGTCCTCGTCGTCCCGCGCTCCGCGCTCGTCTCCTGGGACACCGTGGCGCGCACGGCCGGCGTCTTCGTCGTCGAGGGGGGCGTCGCGAAGCGACTCTCCGTAGAGACGGGCGCCTCGCCGGGCGACGTGGTCGAGGTCGTCAAGGGCCTGACCGCCGGCCAGGAGGTCGTCACGCGCGGCGGCTTCAACCTCCGCGAGGGGGACCGGGTCCTGGTCTCGAAGGGAGCCTGAGCCGTGTTCCTCTCCGACCTCTCGATCAAGAGGCCCGTCTTCGCGACGGTCCTCATGCTCGCCCTCGTCACGCTCGGCGTCTTCTCCTATCGGCGCCTCGCGATCGACATGTTCCCCGACATCGAGATCCCGGTCCTCTCGATCATCACGCAGTACCCCGGCGCCTCACCCGAGACGGTCGAGCGCGAGGTGACGAAGAAGCTCGAGCAGGCCGTCAACCCGATCTCGGGCGTCAAGCACGTCTACTCGACGTCGCGCGAGGGGCTCTCCACGGTCATCGTCGAGTTCAACCTCGAGGTGAAGATCAACGACGCCGCGCAGGACGCCCGCTCGAAGATCTCCGCGATCCGGAACGACCTCCCCCAGGGGATCGAGGAGCCCGTCATCCAGAAGCTCGACATCGGCGGGATGGCGGTCCTCTCGGTCGCCGTCCGCTCCGAGCGGATGACGCCGCGCGAGCTGACGACGCTCGTCGACCGGAAGGTGAAGCGGCGCCTCGAGAACCTCCCCGGCGTCGGGAAGGTCGACCTCGTCGGCGAGAGCCTCCGGGAGGTCGCCGTCGACCTCGACCCCTCGCGCCTCGACGCCCTCGGGCTCGGGGTCGACGAGGTCGTCGCCGGCCTCGCGGGCGAGAACGTGAACACCCCGCTCGGCCGCCTGAGCCGCGGCGACCAGGAGATGCCGGTCCGCGTCTCCGGCAAGCCGAAGGAGGTCGACGGGTTCCGGTCGATGGTCGTCGCCACGCGCGGCGGCGTTCCGATCGCGCTCGGCGAGGTCGCCGAGGTGAGGGACACCGTCGAGGAGCAGAGGAAGCTCGCTCTCGTCAGCGGCGTCCCGGCCGTCGCGCTCGACGTCTACAAGCAGAGCAAGGCGAACACGGTCGGCGTCGTCGAGGCGGTGACGAAGGAGCTCGAGGAGCTCCGCGCCGAGCTCCCGCCGTCGGTCGACATCCAGGTCGTCCGCGACGGGTCGGTCATGATCAAGGAGTCGGTCCACGACGTCACGAACACGCTGGTCATCGGCGCGATCCTGACGATCCTCATCGTCTTCCTCTTCCTCAACTCCTGGCGCTCGACCGTCATCACCGGCCTGACGCTTCCGATCTCCGTCATCTCCTCGTTCATCGTCATGTACTTCCTCGGGATGACGCTGAACATCATGACGCTCATGGCGCTGTCGCTCGCGATCGGGCTCCTGATCGACGACGCGATCGTCGTGCGGGAGAACATCGTCCGGCACCTCGAGCAGGGGAAGGACCACATGACGGCGGCGCGCGAGGGGACCGCGGAGATCGGCCTCGCCGTCCTCGCGACGACGCTCTCCATCGTCGCCGTCTTCGTCCCGGTCGCCTTCATGAAGGGGATCATGGGGCGCTTCTTCTTCCAGTTCGGGATCACGGTCGCGTTCGCGGTCCTCGTCTCCCTCTTCGTCTCCTTCACGCTCGACCCGATGCTCTCCTCGCGCTGGGTCGACCCGGACGTCGAGCGGATCGGGAACCGCCACGCCGTGGCGCGCGCCCTGGACCGCTTCAACGACTGGTTCGACCGGACGGCCGACGGCTACAAGGTGCTCGTCGCCTGGGCGCTCGACCACCGGAAGACGGTCCTCGCCCTCGCGACGGCCGCGTTCGTCCTCGGCGTCGGGCTCTTCGGGGCGCTCGAGAGCGAGTTCCTCGGCGTCTACGACCAGGCCGAGTTCCAGATCAAGTTCCGGACCGCGCCCGGCGCCTCCTTCGAGGAGACGAAGGGGCGGATGGACGCCGTCCTCGCGGAGCTCGGGAAGATGCCCGAGGTGAAGCACACCTACGCCTCGATCGGGGCGGGCGACATGGGGACCGTGCGCGACGCGCGCGTCTACGTGAAGCTCGTCGAGAAGTCGGAGCGGAAGAAGCACGCCACGGTCCTCGCCGCCGAGGCGCGGCAGAGGATCTCCGGGATCGCCGGGATCATCCCCTCCGTCGAGATGCAGAGCGACGACTTCGCGGAGAAGCCGGTCATGGTCTCGATCCGCGGCGAGGAGATCCCGCTCCTGAAGAAGTACGCCGCCGAGCTGAAGAAGGGGGCCCTCGCGATCCGGGGGGTCGAGGACGTCGAGGTGACGCTCGAGCTCGACCTCCCGGAGTACCGCCTCGTCGTCGACCGCGAGCGGGCGGCCGCCTCCGGCCTCGCAACGCCGGCGATCGCCCGGACGGTCGGCGCCCTCGTGGGCGGGCAGGCCGTCACGACGTACGAGGACGAGGAGGGGGAGGCGGTCGACGTCCGCGTCCGGCTCCCGCTCGAGATGCGACGCGACGTTTCGCAGGTCGGGGACCTGCGGATCGCCGTCCCCGGCGGGCGGGGCGGCGCCCCGGCCCTCGTGCCGCTCTCGGAGGTCGTGAAGGCCGAGCGGGCGACGTCGCCCTCGGAGATCTCGCGGCGCGACCTCTCGCGCGAGGTCCTCCTGACCGCGAACCTCGACGACCTGCCGCTCGGGGCGGCCGTCGAGCAGATCCGCGAGGCGGCGGCGAAGATCGAGATGGCCCCCGGCTACGAGATCTACTTCCCCGGCGAGACGGAACGGATGGAGGAGAGCTTCGGCTACATGGCAGAGGCGCTCCTCCTCGCGGTCGTCTTCGTCTACCTCATCCTCGCGGCGCAGTTCGAGTCGTTCATCGACCCGCTCTCGATCATGCTCTCTCTGCCGCTCTCGATCGTCGGGATGGCCGGGATGCTCTTCCTCACCGGCGACACGCTCAGCATCATGTCGCTCATCGGCCTCATCCTCCTGATGGGGCTCGTCACGAAGAACGCGATCCTCCTCGTCGACTACACGAAGGTCCTCCGGAAAGGCGGGATGGCGCGCCGCGAGGCGCTCGTCGCGGCGGGCCGCACGCGGCTCCGGCCGATCCTGATGACGACGCTCGCGATGATCTTCGGCATGCTGCCGCTCGCCCTCGGGCTCGGCCAGGGGGCGGAGATGCGCGCGCCGCTCGGGCGCGCCGTCATCGGCGGGCTGATCACCTCGACGATCCTCACGCTCCTCGTCGTCCCGGTCGTCTACGCCCTCTTCGACGACTTCGCCCTCTTCCTCCACCGCCGGTGGGCGAAGTCGAACGCCCTCGAGCAGGACGCCCACGGGCACACCGGGAAGTCGGCCTCGAAGGCCGTCGGGGCGGCGGCGCTCCTCCTCGCCCTCCTCGTCCCGGCGCCGGCCGGCGCCGCGGGAGCCGCCGCCGGCTCCGCGTCCGCCACGGCCCCCACGATCCTGACGCTCGACGACGCCCTCCGGATCGCCCAGGAGAAGAACCGCGACGTCGCGAAGGCGCGCGCCTACCAGACCTGGGTCCGTGGCAAGTACGTCGAGGAGCGCGCCGGGGCGCTCCCGACGGTGGCGGTGACGGGCTCCCTCGGCCGTTCGTGGGACGGCACCTACGCCGCGCTGACGGACGGGCTCTTCCCCTCGGGGCAGACCGTGAAGACGGCGGGCGTCTCCCTCACGCAGACGCTCTTCGCGTGGGGGAAGGTCGGGGCCGCCGTCCGGGCGGCGAAGGACGGCATCGCATCGGCCGAGGACCAGCTCGAGCACTACCGTCAGGCCGCGGTCCGCGACGTGACCGAGGCGTTCCTCGACGTCCTCCTCGCGAGGCGCCTCGAGGCGATCGCACGGGAGACCCTCGAGAACCGCGAACGGCAGCTCGGGGAGGCGGAGAAGCGCCACGCGCTCGGGACCGCCACGGACTACGACGTCCTCGCGGCCCGGGTGGCTCGCGACAACCAGCGCCCCGAGGTGCTCCGGACGGCCAGCGGCGTCCTGGTGGCGCTCGATCGCCTGAAGCTCGTCCTCGCCGAGGAGTCGAGGGAGGTCGACGTGGAAGGGACCCTCGAGGCCGAGGTCGCGGAGCTCCCGTCCTTCGAGGAGGCGGTGGCGACGGCCCTCGAGAAGCGCCCGGACCTCTCCGGTCTGGTGCGGAACGCGGCGATCTACCGGCAGCTCGTCCGGATCCGGAACGCCGACGACAAGCCCCGCCTCGACCTCCGCGGGAGCGCCGGCTGGCAGTGGTTCGACGCGGGCGTCGTCTCGGCGTCCGGGAAGGTCTGGGGGGCGGGCCTCTACCTCTCCTTCCCGTTCTTCGACGGACTGGCGACGCGGGGGCGCGTCGCGCAGGCACGGAGCGATCTGACCCGCGCAGAGCTCGACCTCGCCCAGGCGCGCGACGGGATCCACGTCGAGGTCCGGACGGCGCTCGACCGCGCGCGGGTCGCGGCGGAGATCGTGAAGGCCCTCTCGGGGAACGTCGCGCAGGCACGGCGGCTCCTCGAGATGTCGGAGACGGGGCGCGAGCTCGGCGTGAAGACGCGCCTCGAGGTGGACGACGCCCTCCTGAACGCCCGGGCGGCGGAGGCGAACCTCGCCCGCGCGAAGAGGGACTACCTCGTCGCGCTCGCCGACCTCCGATACGCGCAGGGGACGCTCTGACGCCGCGGGACGCGTCGGGCAGAATGACGGGATGACGCCGGGACGTTACGGTCGGCTGCTCGTCGACGCGCCGAAGGCGGCGCCGACCGACGCCGAGCTCGCCGCGATCGAGGAGGCCGTCGGCGCTCCGCTCCCCGAGGAGCTCCGGGAGTGGCTCGCGTTCGCGAGCGGAGGGAAGCTCGACTACACGTTCGAGCTTTCGACCGAAGCCGGCCCGTTCCCGCTCTGCTTCTATTCCCTCTACTCGACCCGGAGGCCGTCGCCCGCCCGGTCCGCCGCCGGACTGATCCTCCACGAGCTCGCGATGGAGCGCCACCTGAAGGAGCTCCGGCCGGGGCTCCTCCCGATCGCGGGAGACGGCGGATCGTCGGTCCTCTACGTCGACCTCGCGCCCGAGCGGCGCGGCCGAGTCGTGGCGTACGTCGAGGGGCTCCCGGGGTGGGACGGGACGACGGAAGGGTGCTTCGTGGAGGTGGCCCGCGACCTCGCGGAGTACGCCGCCGGCCTCTTCCTGAATACCGTGGAGGAGCCGAAGCGCGCTGGGTAGGGCCCCGCGCGGCGGCCCGGGGCGGATAGGATGAGGGAATGAAGACGATCGGCGCGGCGATCCTGGTCCTCATCCTGGGCGGAGGGGCGGCGAACGGCGCGGCCCGGGAGGCGACGGGAGGCGCGACGCGCGTCCCCGCTTCGGCGGAGGCCGCCGCCCGGGCCCGGACCCTGCTCGAAACGCAGGCGGCTGCCTGGAACAGGGGAGACCTCGAGGCCTTCTGCTCGGTCTACGCCGAGGACGCCCTCTTCCTGACGGCGTTCGGCCTGACGAAGGGGCGAGCGGAGGTCCTGGCCCGATACCGGACGCGCTACCCCGACGCCGCTGCGAGAGGGACGCTCTCGTTCGCGGTCCTCTCGGTCGACCGCCTCGCGGGGTCCCCTTCGGAAGAGGCGATCGCGGTCGTCGCCCGGTGGACGATCTCGCATCCCGACCGTCCGCCGGCGACGGGGCTCACGCTCCTCAACCTCGTGCGGAGCGGCGCGGGCTGGAGGATCGTCCACGACGCCTCGATGTGAGCGAGCGCCCCGGCGCCCGATCCGAGCGCGTGACCGACCGGCTCCGGACCTCGGACGGAAGGAGACCCGAGACGATGAGACGAACACGCCCTCTCCTCGCCGCCGCGGCCGTCCTCGCGGCTTCCGTCGCCGTCGCCGGGGGCCTCCCGCCGTCCGCGCCCCGCGCGCCGATCGCCGCCTCCCTCGCTGACGTCGCCTGGCTCTCCGGCGGCTGGGTGGTCGAGACGGGAGAGACCTACTCGGAGGAGTGGTGGTCGGCGCCCTCGGGCGACTCGATGGTCGGAGCGTGGCGCCTCTCGCACTCGGGGCGCGCGAAGCTCTTCGAGCTCCTGACCCTCGTCGAGGAGGAGGGGCGCGTCGTCCTCCGGATCCGTCACGTCGACGCGAAAGGCGTCGCGTGGGAGGAGAAGGACCGGCCGCTCGTCCTGCCGCTCGTCGAGAAGGGGGCGCGGCGCGCCGTCTTCGAGGGGCCGGAGGGGGATGGCACGCTCCGCATCTCCTATCGCCGGGAGCGGGAGTCGCTGACCGTCGAGATCGAGAAGACGGGGAAGCCGGCGCAGAGCTTCCGTTTCCGAAGAGCGGGAGCGTGAGCCGCCGGGGGCGCGCGACGGGCGCGCCCCCGGAAGCGCTGCCGCGTTACGGCTTTTTTCGCTGCGAGACCGCGAAGGGGTCCTGCGTGACGTTGTCGATGACGTAGGCGACGCCGCCGACGTAGCAGCCGGAAGTCCCGTTCGTGAGCGTGACGGAGCCCGAGGGGAGGCTGTTCGTGAGGCGCGAGAGCGGCTCCTGCGCGTAGCGGGTCGGAGGGAGCGTCAGGGCGAGCTTCGAGCCGACGGTGTGCCCGTCCTCGTCCTTCGCCTCGAGCTCGACGACGCACTCCTTGTCGCTGACGTTGTAGACGCCGATGTTCGTCCGGAACGCGGAGTCCTGCCGGGCCCCGGAGAGGACGCCGACCTCGCCCGTCCGAAGGAGGGCGGGGGAGGCGCTCGTGCGGACGTCGCCTGCGAGGGCGAACTGACCGGTCGTCCCCCCGGCGAAGGGCGCCCACGTCCGCGCCCCGGCGACGATCGCGCCGGTCGAGGAGATGTAGAGCGTTCCGAAGGTCTGCTCGAGGCCGAACGCCGTCTTCACGACGTCGGCCACCGTCTTCGAGCCCTTCGGCGCGAGGCGGATCGGGGAGGCTTCCCGCCGGCCCGCCGTCGTCCAGAGCTCGAGGCCGACGATCGTCTCGGTCGACTCGAGGTTCGTCAGGGAGAGGTCGGAGACGAACGGGACGCCGGCGGCGTTCCTCGTGCTCGCTACCGAGGGGATCAGGCTGTTGTAGCGCCATTCGGGCGCGTTCCTCTGGACGGAAAGGCGGAGGATCCCTCCCGGTGAAGGGAGGGTCGCCGTCTCGCCGGCCGCGAAGAGAACGGGGGCTCCGGGCTCCTCCGACGTCGCCACGAGGTTCCCGGCCGCACCGACGGAGATGGGGAGCTGGCGGGTGATCGGGCTCTGACCCGGAGGAGTCCAGGTGAGGACGACGTTCGTCGACGCGACCGGAGCCGTGTACTGGAAGGCGACCGACGGGCTCGTGGAACCGGCGGGGGAGGCGTTCTGGCCGAGGTCCCAGCTGAAGGCTCCGGTGAGGAGGAGGGAGTCGCTCAGCTCGTTGTAGGCGCGGGCCGAGAGCGCGTCTCCGACGCGGACGGAAATCGCTCCGCCGCAGCCGCCGCCGCCCGGCCCGGGCCCGCCCGGGCAGAGGTCGACGCCGTCGAGGGCGATCCGGATGGCGGGGTCCACGACGACGGCGTCGCCGGCGACCATCAGGTAGTACGTCGCGCCGGCCTCGAGGAAGGAGACGAGCCGTCCGCGATCGCACGCCCCCGCGACGGGGGTGAGCCCGGCGCATCCGCCCGTGTAGAGGGCGAGGACCGGCTGGTAGTCGGCGGGCGTGCTCCCACCGGTCTCGAAGACGTAGGAGTCGGAGGTGGCCGGCTCGAACTTGAACCAGACCGACTTCCCCGGGGTCGCGGTCGCGCACGGCATCGCGGGGTCGCCGTCGGAGGTGGCCAGGACGGTCTCGAGCATCTGGGTGAACGGGAGCTCGAGCCCGGAGATCGTGATCGCGGCGGGACAGGTGTCGTTCGGCGGCGGGGCCGCGCCGGCGGCCGGCGCGACGAGAAGCAGCGCCGCGAGGGCGAGGGACGAGGAGTGTCTGGGCATCCGGGGTCCTCCTGAAGGTGGGAATTCTGAAGCGAAGGCTCGACGGTAGTGTCTCTCGGTCGCCCGTTCCCACGCACGGCTATGATGCGCCGATGTCCCGGACCGCTTGGGGAGCGATCGCTCTCGCGAGTGTGCTTTGCGCGCCGCTCGCGGCCGCGCAGGCGACCGAGAGGCCGACGGATAGGCCGAAGGTCGGGCTCGTCCTCTCGGGAGGTTCGGCGCATGGGCTCGCCCACGTCGGCGTCCTGAAGGTCCTGCACGAGCTGCGGATCCCGGTCGACGTCGTCACGGGGACGAGCATGGGCTCGATCGTCGGAGGCTTCTACGCGGCCGGCATGTCGCCGCCCGAGATGGAATGGCTCCTCGGAACGATCGACTGGGAGGACATCCTCGACGACCGCCCGTCGCGGGACCGCCTCTCGTTCCGGCGGAAGCAGGACGAGGTGCCGAGCTACGTCGACCTCGAGATGGGGCTGACCCCGCGGGGCATCGCCTTCCCCTCCGGGCTCATCGCCGGGCAGAAGCTGGGCTTCCTCCTGAAGTCGCTGACGCTCGGGACGGTGGGGATCGAGAAGTTCGACGACCTGCCGATCCCGTTCCGCTGCGTCGCGACGGACATCGTGTCGGGGGAGAAGGTCGTCCTCTCGGGCGGGAGCCTCGCCGAGGCCATCCGGGCGAGCATGTCGATGCCGGGGGTCTTCTCGCCCGTCCCGTATGGTGCGCGCCTCCTCGTCGACGGAGGGCTCGTCGAGAACCTGCCCGTCGAGGAGGCGCGCGACCTGGGCGCCGACGTCGTCATCGCCGTCGACGTCTCGAGCGACAAGTTCGACGAGGAAAGGCTCAAGTCGTTCGGGGGCGTCCTCTCCAGGATGACGAGCCTGCCGGTCGTTCGGAACGTGTCGGAGTCGGCCCCGCGGGCGAACGTCGTCCTGACGCCACGGGTCGGAGACATCCCCTCTATGGGTTTCTCGCGTGCGGCGGAGATCGTCGCGCGCGGCGAGGAGGAGGCCCGCCGGCTCGCGGACGTCCTCTCGGCGCTCTCCGTGCCGGAGGAGGAGTACCGGGCTCATCGAGAGCGGGTCCGCGGGCGGAGGGCGGACCGGATCGTCGTCGACGAGATCCAGACCGTCAGCGTCGGCGTCGACCCGAGGCAGGTCCGGGCCCGGCTCGAGACCGAGCCGGGGCGGCCGCTCGACATCGGGACGCTCCGAGGCGACCTCGACCGGATCTACGAGATGGGCGTTTTCGAGACGGTGGAGTTCCGGATCGTCCGCGACCAGGGGCGCCACGTCCTCGTCATCGACGCGCGCCCGAAGTCGTGGGGACCGACGTTCCTCCGGGTCGGCAGCGGGTTCGAGGCGGATTTCGACGGGGACTCGACGGTTGCCCTGCGCGGGACGCTCCACGCGATGCAGCTGAACTCCCGGGGCGGTGAGGTGAAGGCGACGCTCGAGCTGGGGACGGCTCCCGGCCTGAACGTCGAGTACTACCAGCCGCTCGACTTCCGGGGCCGGACCTTCTTCAGCGTCGACGCCTCGTTCGTCCGGACCCTCGCGCGCGTCTCCGCGCCGGACGGCTTCGTCGGCGAGGGGCGGATCACGCTCCTTCAGGGCTCGGTCGACGCCGGCGTTTCCCTCGGCTCGTGGGGCCAGGTGCGTGCCGGAGTCTTTCGCGGCACGGGGCGCGGTGAGCCTCTCCTGACGAACGAGCCGATCGACGACCTCGAGATCGACGTCGGCGGCGTCTTCGCGGAGGCCTCCGTAGACACGCTCGACGACCTGTCGTTTCCCCGGCGCGGGACGCTCGCCGTGGCGGCGGTGGAGGCGTTCCGTCCCGGTCTGGGCTCGGCGACCTCCTTCAACAGGCTTTCGCTGAGGGGCACGCGGGCTTTCTCAGTCGGAAGGAGGACGGCGCTCCACGTCACGGGCGGGTGGGAGGACACGATGGGGAGCCACCCGCCGTTCTACCTCCTCTTCTCTCTCTCGGACTTCACGCGCCTCGCCGCCCTGTCGCGCGAAGAGGCGACCGGCGAGCGCGCCGCCTACGCCGCCGTCGTCCTTCAGCGACGCATCGCGAGCCTTCCGACGAGGGTCGGGCGCGGGGTCTACCTCGGCGGCGCCTTCGAGGCCGGCCGAGTCTGGGCCCGGCGCGAGGACGTGGGCTTCGACGGAATCCGTCCTGCCGGGGGCCTCTTCGTCGGCGCCGACACGGTCCTCGGTCCGATCTACGCCGGCTTCGGCGCCGGATACGGCGGCAACACGACGCTCTACGTCTTCCTCGGCCGGCCGTACTGACGCGAACGGGGAGGACCCGGTCCGCCGGGTCCTCCCCCGGCGCCTTCGGCGGCTCCCTCTGCGCGCGGGAACGCTGCGCTGCGCGCCACGCCGAAGCGCGGAAAGGCCGGGGCTTGCGGCCCCGGCCCTCCTCGCGGGAAACCGGCTCAGGGCCGGGAGCGAGTCACTCGGCGGCCTGGTAAACGCCGTCGTTCGTCTTGTTGTCGACGACGGTCGAATAGACGAGGAGGCCGCCCCCCTCCACCTCGAAAGTCACGAGGAAGTCGTCGTGCACGGTGTTCCCGGCCGAGGCCGGCGGGACGAGGTCGAAGACCGGCTGCTGCACCTGGCTCCAGGCGGGGATCGAGCGGACCTCCTCCCCGATCAGCGTCGCGTTCGAGGTCCAGGCGCGGAGCCGGACGCTCTTCGTGTCGAAGCTCGGGTTGAAGTAGCCGACATTCGTCCGCTTGCCCACGCCCCTGGCGCGATCCGCTTCGCTCGCGTTCGAGAGCTGCAGGAGCGTTCCGCTCGTCAGGACGTTCGCGCCGCGCGCGTTGTCGACCTTCAGGAGGGTCCGGCCGTTACCCGCCGCAGTCTGGTCGTTGACGACGGAGTGGAAGAAGGTCGCCGGACCGCTCGCGGTGATGCGCGCGGCCGCGAGGCCCTCGAGCCCGCCGAAGAGGGAGGCCAGGACGTTCGGGATGGTGGCGTGCGTCGCCCCCGGGACGGTGGCGGTCACGGTCGCGGACGGGGCCGCGAGCCCCGAGGCGTTCGAGACGAAGCCGTCCACGGTGAGGGTGATCTCGGTCGGCGACGGGTTCCAGACGCTCAGGACCGAGTAGTACCGGGCGCCGTTCAGGCCTTCCGTGTTCACGACGGACGGATACCAGACGACCGTCGGCTCGGAGGCGTGGGCGAACGGGGTGGCGGCGACGAGGGCGGCAAGAGCCGCGGCGGCGGTGACGCTCTTCATGTTCATTCTCCTGTCGGCGGCGTTTTCCGGGGACGCGACGATTACGCGCCCGGATCGCGGCGCGGATCCCCGGGGAAGACGGGGGTGTGACGGATCACACACATGGCTCCCGTCGGAGTCACCGCGGCAGCGGGACGTCATCGAACCCCGCCTGACGGCGCGTTCCCGATCGGGCGCTCGACGGGATCCGCGGTCCCGGGTCGTGGGTCCGCGCCCGGGACGTTACGATCCGCGGATTCGGGCTCCATCGAAGGAGGGACCGTGAACGTTCGACCGACGCGCTACTCCACCCTGTTCTCCGCCGTCCTGCTCCTCGTGGCCGCGTCCTCGTCCGCGGCTACGGTGCCGCTTCCGAATGGCGGCTTCGAGCACGCCGCCGCCTCCGGCGCCGCCTCGTGGGCCGTCGACGGCGCGGTCCCGACGGGGGCCGTCGTCGCGCGCGACGCGGCCGTGAGGTACGCGGGCGCCGCGAGCCTGCGCCTCTCGGCGCCGGGCCCCGCGTCGATCACCGTCTCCTCCGAGGAGGTCCGCCTCGAGGTCGGGCACGTCTACCGCCTCTCGGCGTTCGTCCGGACGGAGAACGCCGTCTCCGACCCGACGGGGCGCTACCCGACGCCTGTCGCCGCGACGCTCACGATGGAGTCGTTCCCGTTCACGAACCACGCGCCGTCGGCCGGCGCGACGCGCCCCTTCGGGAAGGTCGAGACGCTCTTCGTCGCCACGACCGCGAAGGACCGCGTCCGCCTCCACCTCGGGCGGAACGGGACGGCGACGGGGACCGCCTGGTTCGACGACGTCGCGCTCGAGGAGGTGACCGACGTCCGCGAGCTCGTACCGATGGAGACGGTCCGCTGGCACGGGCCGGCCTTCCGCTACGACGAGAAGGGGTGGATCTACGTCCATGTCGAGGGGGAGCCGTACGCGCGCGGCGTCCAGTACGGCTCGCTCGTCGCCGAGGAGATCGCCGAGTACGTCCGCAAGCTCGGCATCCAGGAGAACCCGAAGGACGGTCCGGGCGCGTGGGCCGAGATGCGGTTCTTCGCCGATGCCGTCTTCCTCCGCAAGTACGACGAGGAGTACCTCCTCGAGATGAAGGGGATCGCCGACGGCGCCGCGAAGGCGGGAGCGAAGGTCGACGGGAGGCCGGTCGACTTCCTCGACGTCGTCACGATGAACTCCTCGATCGACCTCGACTACGCGAGGTCGGCCCTCCGGTCGACGCCCCACGCGCTCACGGGCCGGAGCTTCCTCACGTCGGAGGACGAGGCGAAGATCCCCGAGCGGGCGCACAAGTGCTCTTCGTTCGTCGCGACGGGCGAAGCGACGAAGGACGGCCGCCCCGTCTTCGGCCAGATCTTCATGTGGGCGGGCTACACCGGCGTCCACTTCAACGTCATCGCCGACGTCGTCCCGTCGAAGGGGCACCGCCTCGTCTACCAGACCTACCCGGGCGGGATCCACTCCGGGACCGACTACTACATGAACGCCGCGGGGATCCTCATCGGCGAGACGACCGTCGCCCAGACGCCGTGGAACGTCGACGGGACGCCGATGTCGAACCGGATCCGGAAGGCGGCGCAGTACGCCTCGTCGATCGACGACGTCGCCCGGATCCTCCGCGAGAAGAACAACGGGATGTACACGAACGACTGGCCGATCGTCGACGTGAAGACGGGCGAGGTGGCCATCCTCCTCCTCGGGACGAAGGAGTCGAAGCTCTGGCGGACCGGGGAGGACCCGGCGCCGTTCGGGACGCCCGGCTTCCTCTGGGCGAACAACAACGCCCGCGACCCGGGCGTGAAGAGGGAGTACGGCGTCCAGCCGGACGACGCGCCGTTCGACCCGGTCTACGGCCCGTGGGACCGTGACGTCGCCTTCCGAAAGTGGTACGACGACGTGAAGGGGCGGATCGACGCGACGGAGGCCGTGAACCTCTGGGCCTCCTCGCCGATCAACAGGCCGCACGCCTGCGACGGCAAGGTGACGACGGCCGAGATGGCCGAGAAGCTCGTCTTCATGGCCCACTACGGGAAGGTCACCCTCCGCGAGAAGTTCCCCGCGGCCGGGAACCGCCGGATGCCCGATCACCCGGGTGCGATCCCGCACCTGACGCTCGGATACGCCGTCTTCAGCCCCGTCTTCATCGCGGAGAGGCTGAAGGAGGCGAAGGCGAAGGAGCCGAAGGCCGCCGCCGCGCCGAAGGAGCCGTCGCTCGACCTGACGGCCGTCGAGGAGCGGCTCTCGTACGACGCGACGAATCTCTGGAAGGGGAGCGTCTTCCCGAAGACCGAAGGGACGAACGGTCTCGTCTCGGGAGCGGCGGCCTACTGGCGGATCCTCAAGGGGCTTCCGGGCGACCCGGCGAAGGCGTTCGCGTCGGTCCGCGACGAGCTGGCCGGGCTGAACGCCCGCGCCGCGTGGTTCGCCGCGAAGGAGGGGGACGTCGCGATCCGCGACGCGACGCGCGAGTACGGGCGGCGCTCGCCGTACCAGATCCCGCGCATCAAGGGGACGTTCGCGCTCCACCAGCTCCGCCTCCTCCTCGGGAACGAGAAGCTCCGGGCGGCGACGGACGCGGCGTTCACCGCGAACGCGGGGCGCGAGGTGACGGCGGAGGAGCTCGTCGCGGCGCTCTCGAAGGGAGCCGGGCGCGACGTCGCGCCGTTCCTCGCCCCGTGGCTCGAGGAGAAGGGCTTCCCCGACCCGAAGGTCGAGGCGAAGGCGCGGAAGGACGGGAAGGGTTGGCGGGTGACGCTCGCCGTCACGCAGGCGGGGCGGCCGTACCACCTCCTCGGGAGCGTCGCGATCGACGCGGGCGGCAAGCGCCTCGTGAAGCCCTTCGAGGTGAAGGGGGCGCGTACCGAGCTCGCCTTCGCGGTCCCCGAGAAGCCGATCCGCGTCCTCTTCGACGCGGGCCGCGACCTCCCGGTCCCGCTCGAGAACCCCTACGCGTTCCTCAGCTTCACGGACGAGTTCCGGCACGCGAAAGTCGTCTACGGGACGACCCGCCAGGTCGAGGCGAACCACACGCTCGCCCTTCGTTTCCAGACGCTCCTCGCCGACACCTACAGCGAGGAGCTCCCCCCGGTCGTCAAAGACTCGGAGCTGACCGACGAGGCGCTCGCCGCGAGCGACCTCTTCGTCCTCGGCGCGCCGTCCGACAACGCCCTCGCGGCGCGCCTCACCGGGAAGCTCCCCGCGAAGTTCGGCCCCGGATGGTTCGCGTATGACGGGAAGACGTACGGCCGCTCGGACGACGGCCTCTACCTCTGCCTCCCGAACCCGTGGAACCCGGAGCGGGTCGTCTGGCTCTTCGCGGGCAACTCCGCCCTCCAGCTCCACCAGATGACGAAGGCGTGGGGCGGGAGCCTCCCGCAGTGGGCCGTCTACCGTTCCGAGGAGGCCCGGGCTCGGGGCTGGGCGTCCGTCGAACGGTTCGTCTTCGAGGACGTCGCGAGATAGGCGTCCTGCGTTCGCGGCGGGCGCCGGCTCGGCACTCGAGCTCCGGCGCCCGCCTCGCCGGGCGGCAGACCGAGAAGGGGCGCCACGCGGCGCGCGCGGGGCTCCTCGACGCTCTACGGGTGTCGTGGCAGGCGAAGGAGGCCGCGGCACCCGCGCTCTCCCGGCCGGTTGGCGAGCGACACGACTCCGCCGTGCGCCTCGGCGATCTGGCGGCACACCGCGAGCCCGATCCCCGTCCCGCCCGTCTTCGTCGTGAAGAACGGTACGAAGAGGTTGGCGTCGTTCGCGAGCCCGGGACCGTCGTCGTCCACTCTCAGCTCCAGGAAGCCGGCTCGCTCGGCCCATGCGATCCGGACGCCGCCGCCGGTCTCGAGGGCGGCGTCGACGGCGTTGCGGACGAGGTTGATGAGGAGCTGGTCGAGCTGGTCGGAATCGGCCTGCAGGGAGAGCACCGGTCCTTCATCCACGGTCACCGGCAGCCTCGTCTCCAGACGGACCACCCTTCGGACCCACTCACCCACGTCGACGCTCTCGAGGCGGGGCTTCGGGAGGCGGGCGAGCCTGGCGTACGAGCTCATCAGACGGTTCAGCGAATCGGCTCGCGCCGCGATGACCTTCAGTCCGGCCCGGGCGTCCGACCGCCAATCGCTCGGAGGGTCTTCTCGGGCGATGAGCGTGTCGAGGCTTCCCGCGAGCGACATGATCGGCGTGAGCGAGTTCCGGAGCTCGTGGCCCAGCACCCGGATGAGGCGCTGCCATGCCGCGACCTCCTCCGCGCGTAACGCGCGGGAGACGTCGGAGAGGACGAGCAGCTGGTGCTGCCGCCCGCCCTGCCGGAAAGCCCCCCGGCGCAGCTCCCAGCGCTCGGAGGCGGTACCCAGCGGGACGTTCACGGTGTGGGACGCCGGCCCGTCCATGCAGCCGGCGAGGCCCAGCTCCTCGGCGCTCTTCCCGAGCAGCGACTCCTGTGAGCCGCCGAGCAGCCGTGACGCGGCGAGGTTCGCCAGCGTCAGCCGCCGATCGGGATCGAACGCCAGCACGGCCACGTCGATCCCGGCCATCACCTTGCCGAGCAGGGCCGTGGACTCGACGTCGTCGAAGCGCTCCGCGCGCAGCGTCTGGGCCAGGAGGTTGAGCTCGAGGACCAGCTCGCCGAACGCATCGTCCCGGCTGCCCCCCCGGACCCGGAACGAGTAGTCACCTTCACGCAGCGCGGCCAGGAGGTTCGACAGGGTGCGCAGCCGGAAGGCCGCGCTCCGCCTCAGCGCCACGGCGCAGGCGATCCAGACGGCGGCGGCGGCCGCGGCGAGGAGGCGGGCGGCCGGCGCCGGCACGGACAGGCCCGCGACCAGAGCCGCACAGAGGAGAAGCGCGGGCGCGCCTCCGGCAAGCGCGAGGAGGAGCAGGCGGCGCTCGGGCCCGAGCGACGTCACAGGCCGTGCTTCCCGAGGCGCCGGTAGAGCGCGCTGCGGGAAAGCCCCAGCGCATCCGCCGCCCGGCTGACGTTCCCTTCGTGCCGCTTGAGCGCCTTCTGGATCAGCAGCCGCTCGACGTCCTCGAGGCTCATCTCCTCCACGAGACGCGCCTCCTTTCCGCCGGCGGGAGCGAGGCCCAGGTCGGCGACCCTCACCTCGGGCCCGGTCGCCATCAGGACGGCGCGCTCGACGACGTGGGCGAGCTCCCGCACGTTGCCGGGCCAGCGGTGGGTCCGGAGCGCCTCGGTCGCGGTCCCGTCGAACCCCGCAATCTCCTTCCGGTAGCGCCGCTGGAATCGTCCGAGGAAGTGCATCGCCAGGAGAGGGATGTCCTCCGGGCGGTCGCGCAGCGGCGGCAGCCGGATCTCCACGGTGTTGAGGCGGAAGAGGAGATCCTCGCGGAAGGCCCCGGCGGCGACCTCGGCGCCGAGGCTGGCGTTCGTGGCCGAGAGGATGCGGACGTCGACGACCCTCGTCCGCGACGAGCCCACCGACTCGAGCTCCCCGGTCTCGAGGACGCGCAGGAGCTTGGCCTGCTGGGCCAGAGGGACGTTGGCGATCTCGTCCAGGAAGAGCGTCCCTCCGTGGGCCATCTCGAACCGGCCGACCCTCGAACTGCTCGCGTCCGTGAACGCCCCCTTCACGTGGCCGAAGAGCTCGCTCGCGAAGACCCCCTCGGAGAGCCCTCCGACGTTGACCGTCACGAGGGGATGGTCCGACCGGAGCGAACGGGCGTGGATCGCCCGGGCGACGACCTCCTTGCCGGTGCCGTGCTCGCCCGTGATCAGGACGTTGGCGTCCGACGGGGAGACGCGGTGGATTAGGTCGAGGACGGGACCCATGGCGGGCGAGGAGGCGATCAGGTCGGGCCCCGAGCCCTCGCCGCGCAGGACGCGGTTCTCCGCCTCGAGGCGCCGGCCGCGTCGGAGGGCCCGGCTCAGCTCGACCTGCGTGCGGAGGATCGCGACGAGCCGCTCGTTCGACCAGGGCTTCTCGACGAAGTCGCGGGCCCCGCGCCGCATCGCCTCGACGGCGACCTCGATGCTCCCCCACGCCGTCATCACGACGACGGGGAGCGTGGCGTCGAGAGCCTGCAGCCGGGCGAGGAGGTCGAGCCCTTCCGCGCCGGAGGTCGTGTCTCGGGTGTAGTTGAGGTCGATCAGCGCGACGTCGAGGTCGCTGGACTCCGCTGCCGCGAGCGCCGCCGCCGGGGAGGTCGCGGCCTCCACGAAATACCCGGCCGGCTTCAGCAGGAGCTGCAGCGACAGCTGGACGTCGGCGTTGTCGTCGGCCACCAGCAGACGGGGGAATGCGTTCGCGTCCGCCATCCTCACCGGACCTCGGGCGGCATGGTAACGCCCCGTCGTCGCCGGCGTCCCGAGGCCACGCGACGCCCCTATTCGTACCTCAGCGCCCGGATCGGCTGGATGGAGAGGGCTCTGAGGACCGGCACGAGACACGCCACCAGGGCCACCGTGAGGAGGAAGCAGGCCGCCCCCGCGAAGCTCGCCGGATCGGTCGGCGTCACCGCGTAGAGAGCGCGCGCCATCAGTCGGGTCGCGGCGAGAGAGACGGCGATCCCGGCGAGGAGGCCGATCCCCGTCATCACCAGGCCCTGTCGGAGGACCGTCCCGACGATGTGACGTCGCTGCGCGCCCAGGGCCATGCGGATGCCGATCTCGTGCTCGCGCTGGTTCACCTGGTAGGCGAGGACCCCGAACAGGCCGACGGCGGCCAGCAGCAGGGCCGCCAGCGAGAAGACCGTGACGGTGCCGGTCACTCTCCGCCGCGAGAGCGTCGAGCGCCGGATCGACTCCTCGAGCGCCGCCAGCTCCTCGACCGGGACGTCCCGGTTCCGGCGCCAGACGAGCTCCCGCAGGGTCCGGGCGATCCCCTCCGGGTCCGCGGCCGTCCGGATCGCCAGGTTCATCCGGCGGTCCGGGAACTGGTGATACGAGATGTACATGGCGTTGTCCGGACCCTCGTCGAGCCGGTTCAGCCGCGCGTCTCCGACGACCCCGACGACCTCGAACACCGCCGGGCGGTCGCCGCCCAGATCGACCGCGACGCTCCGCCCGATCGGGCTCTCCCCGGGGAAGAGCGTGCGCGCCATCGCCTGGCTGACGACCATCACGGGCGGTGAGCCCGTCCGGTCGGTCCGGGCCAGGTCCCGTCCCGCCACCAGCGGCATCCGCATCGCGCCGAGGTAGCCGGGCAGGACGATGCGCCCGAGGGCCCTCAGGGAGAACGAGTGGTCGTCCGGACGCTCCGGTCGCCAGACCTGAGTCGAGCCGTACGGGTTCACGATCGGAAGCCGCTGCGTCATTCCCGCGGCGACGACGCCGGGGAGGGCCTGCACCTCGTCGAGCACGCCTGCGAAGAACCGGGTCGCTTCCTCGTTGCTCACGCTCGCGGGCACGGCCAGGGTCGCGGTCAGGACGTTCCGGGGGTCGAACCCGAGCGGCTGCCCGGACAGGCTCGCGAAGCTCCGGAGAAGGAGGGAGGAGCCCACCAGGAGAACGAGCGACAGCGCCACCTGGATGGCGACGAGGGCCATCCTGAGCCGG
>CAZWRQ010000036.1:19333-25101 GCA_964636395.1 uncultured Holophagales bacterium | reverse complement strand
ACCTGAAGCTGGGCTTCGACGTGAGCGCCCTCCCGGAGGAGCCGGCCGCGTCGATCGACTGGGAGTCGCTCGAGTCGGCCTTCCGTCTGCCGGACGCGCCGGCCGACGGGTGGGCGGGCCTCTGGGGCCGGCTCCGCGCACGCGTCGGATCGACCTGGGGCGACTTTGCCGAGACCCTTCGGCGGGACGCCGACGCGCTCAGCGACCGCGGCCGGTTCGTCTCCTCGTCCAGCCGCCTCCTCGGCTTTGAGATGAGCCAGCTCTACGGGAACCTCCTGCGTGCCGACCTCGCGGTCGCGATCGACGTCGCCGCCCCGTCGACCGGTCCCGACCTCGCGCTGGCGCGCGTCTTCCCGGCCGACGTCCTGTCACGATTCCGTCTCGGCCCTTGGGGACGCGGCTGGACGAACCTCTACTGGGACGTCCGGGCCGTCGAGCTCGAAGGGGGCGAGGTCCAGGTCCGCTCCGGTTCGGGCGGGGTCCGGGCCTTCCGTCCTCTCGTCTCCGGGGGATTCCGGGGACGGCCCGGCGACTGGGGACGCCTGACCAGGACCGCGACCGGGTTCGCCCTGACGGAGCGTAACGGTTCCGTCTCAGGCTTCGACGCGGCGGGTCGCCTCGCCTTCCAGAGGGACCTCTTCGGCGACGAGGTCGTCCTCGGATACGACGGGGCCGGCCGGCTCTCGACGATCACGCACTCCAGCGGCGACTCGCTGACGCTTCACTACGGAGCGACCGGCCGTGTCTCCCACGTCGTCGACCACACGGGCCTGGCCACGACGTATGGCTTCGACGGGTCCGGAGAGCACCTCCTCACCGTGACGACGCCCACGGGGCTCGTGACCCGGTACGACTACGTTTCGGCCCCCGGAAGCCCGTCCGACCACGCGCTCGCGTCCGTCACCCGTCCCGACGGGACGGTGCGCTTCTTCTCCTTCGACTCCGCGGGGCGGAACTCGGGCCGCCACTCCTCCGGAGGCGCCGAGCCGATCTCGTTCGAGGCGGACGACGAGGGGCGGATCACGACGCGCGACGGAGCCGGACGAAGCTGGGAGAGCACCTTCGACGAGAGCGGCCGCCTCGTGGCGGTCCGCAACCCGCTCGGTCAGACCGTCCGGATGGACCACGACGCCGAGGGAGATCTCATTCGGGTCGTGGACCCGGCCGGTGGGTTCTCGGAGACGGCCTACGGTCTCCTCCACGAGATCACCAGCGCCGTCGGCCCATCCGGGAGTCGCGTCGACCTCGCGTACCGGTATCCTTCCGCCGGCGGCGCGTTCCCGAAGACCCTCGCTGACCCCGGAACGAACGAGTCGACGTTCTCGCTCGACCTGTACGGCCGGATCGCCTCGACCACCTATCCCGACGGGTCGACAGAGACCGTCTCGTTCGACGACCGTGGGTTCCCGGTCACGGCGACGAACCGGAACGGACAGACGACTACCCTCTCCTGGAACCGTCGCGGCCAGATCGTCCGGAAGGAGCTTCCCGGCGGCGTCGCGGAGACCTACGCCTTCGACTCCAACGGGGACGCCTCCGGGGCGTCGGGCCCGGCAGGGACGATCACCGTCGAGCGCGACGCCCGGCGGTTCCCGCGGCGCGTCACGGGTGTCGACGGACACCCCATCGTCTACGACCGCGACGACGCGGGGCGCCTCACGAAGAGGACCGTGGAGGACGGCTTCGCCGTCGTCTACGAGCGGGACGCCGCCGGGCGCCTCTCGCGAATCCTCGACGGCTCCGCGGGCCTCATCGTCTCGTACGAGTACGACGCGGCCGGACGCCTCTCCCTCGAGCGCAAGGGCAACGGGACCTCGACCGCATACCGCTACGACGCCGCGGGCCGGGTGGAGTCGGTCGAGAACCGCGGCCCCGCCAGCGAGCCCCTCTCGACCTTCAGCTACACGTACGACCCGAACGGGAACCCGATCTCGGTGGCGACGGCGGCAGGGACGACTCTCTACCGCTACGACGCCGCGTCCCGCCTCGCCGGCGTCACCCGCCCCGACGGCGCGGAGACCACCTTCGAATGGGACCCCAGCGGCAACCGCGTGACGGTCACGGAGTCGTCTGCGGCCACCGCCTACACCCACGACGCGCTCAACCGGGTGCTCACCGCCGGCACCGCCACGTTCGACTACGACGCCGCGGGGCAGCTGCTCCGCCGCACCGACGGCTCCGGGACGACGACGTACGACTGGGACGCGCAGGGGCAGCTCGTCCGCGTCGTCCACCCGACGCTCGGGACCTACACCTACGACTACGACCCCCTCGGCCGCCGCGTCGCGGAGCACCACGGGGCCCAGTCGCGGGTCTGGACCTGGGACGGATGGACGATCACCGCCGAGCACGACGGCGCTGGCCAGCTCGTCGCGCGCTACGTCTCCGGCCTCGGGCTCGTCGCACGGATCGACGGGTCGGGCGGCGCTTCCTACTTCGCCTTCGACGCCTCGGGCCACACGAGCCAGCTGACGGACGGCAGCGGGGCGGTCGTCTGCTCCTACGACTACGGGCCGTTCGGCGAGCCCGTCACGGCGACGGAGCTGGTGCCCAACCCGTTCCGCTACGCGGGCCGGTTCGGCGTCGTGTCCGACCCGCACGGCCTGCTTCAGATGAGGGCCCGTTCCTACGACCCCGCGCTCGGCCGCTTCATCTCGCCCGACCCCCTCCGGTACGGCGCCGGCTTCCACCTCTACGACTACGTCGGCGGCAACCCGGTCCGGTACTCGGATCCGTCAGGCCTCGAGAACCCGGGCGCGGCGATGAAGGACTGGCTCATCGACGGGACGGACGTCGTCCTGGGGCTCTTCGCCGACTCCCTGGGCAGCTACTTCGCGCCGGTCAGCATCGGCAACTCCCTCGCCGGCGCGGCCGGCGACTTCAAGGACTCCGCTCGGCCCGGTCAGGGCTGGGCCTTCGTGCACGGCGTCGGACAGCTCGGGTCGGCCGGAGTCGGCGCCATCTGGACGATGACGAGCCTGATGGCCTCCGTCGAGTGCACGACGACTGTCGGCGGTGTCGCGGTGGCCGGCGGCGCAACGGCCCTGGCTGCCTCACCGGTCGGCTGGGTCATCCTCGGCGCGGGCGCGGTCATAGCCATCGACGAGCTCGCGACGAACGCCTACATCGAGAATCTCAAGCGCGAGGAGCGCTGGTTCCTCGAGCACCCCGTCGCCCGGAACCCGTGGGCGAAGTACAGCCAGGACCGGCGGCCCGATGGCTCGTATCCCGACTGGGTCATGAGGCTGGTCGCCCGGGAGACGGGACGCCCGGAGCTGGTCTCGCCGGGGGACCCGAACGGAAAGACGGCGACGCCGGGCACCGGGCCCCGCCACCGCGTCCGCTCCGGCGACCTCCTCACGTACGCGGTCCACTTCCAGAACGTCCCGTCCGCCTCGGCGCCGGCGCAGGAGGTCTTCCTGACCGACGCGCTCGACCCCGCCCTCGACCTGCCGACGCTCCGTGTGACGGACGTCGGCTGGGGCATCGAGGCCCTCGAGACGCCGCTCGACACCCCCTCCTTCACCCTCATGTCCCGTAGGGAGGACTGGAGGCCGGATCACGGGAAGCGCTGGTGGGTCGAGACGAGCTCCGCGCTCACCGGAAGCACGCTTCGCCTGAGGCTCCGGACGCTCGACCCTGAGACCGGCGACCTCCCCGAGGATCCGCTGGCCGGCTTCCTCCCTCCCGACGACGCCACCGGACGAGGCCAGGGCGTCCTCACGTTCTCCGTCCGGACCAAGACCGGCCTCGCGCCCGGGACACGCATCGCCAACTCCGCCACGATCGTTTTCGACACCGAGGCGCCGATCACGACCAACGAGGTCTTCCACATGATCGGCCTGCCGGGCGACGCGAACGACGACGGCGTCGTGAACCCCGCCGACGTGTTTTACCTCGTCGCCTTCCTCTACTCCGGTGGCCCCGAGCCTCCCGGCGTCGCCGACGCGAACTTCGACGAACGCGTCGACGCCCTCGACCTCTTCTTCCTCATCAACTACCTCTATGCCGGCGGGCCTGAGCCGGAGTGAGCAAGGAGTCGACGATGCGCCCCCTCACCTCCGCCGCTCTCGCGACGCTCCTCCTGGCCGCCCCGGCCGCCCTCGCGCAGGACGCGATCCGCTTCGGTACACCCTCGGGCTCCGGCCCGTATGTCGTTCCGATCCTCCTCGCCGACGCCGCCGGCACGCCCCTCGGCGTCGACCGTCCGGCCGGCTCTCGGATCCAGGCCTTCGCCGTCACCGTCCGCTTCAACCCGGCCTCGGCCGTCACCTCGGCGAGCTTCGTCCGCGAGGGCCTCCTCGCGGGGTCGACTCCGGTCTTCGAGACGACGGCCGAGGGCGACGGCACGATCACGTGGGTCGGGTCGTTCGACGAGGCCGGCGGCGCGCTTCCCTTCTCCCAGCCGCCCGGCGTCGGCAATCCGATCCTCGCGCTCTCGGTGACGCTCGCGTCCGGGGCGACCGTGAGCGCGAGCCTCGACGGCGCCACGACGACGCTCTCGAACCAGGCCGGGACGGCGAGCGAGACCGTGGCCGGCGGGACGCTCGCCCTCGGCCCGCCCGTTGGGCTTCCCACCGGTCCCGAGGACGCCGCCGCGGTCCCGACCCTCGGAGAAGGCGCTCTCCTGGCGCTGGCCGCGGCGATCGCCGCGGCGGGCCTCCGCCACGTCCGGAGGGAGTGACACTTCGCCACACGTCGCGCGTTTCGACGGCAATACCGAACGCCCGTCCGGTAACATGCCCCGCGGCATGCATCTCCCCCTCCGCGGGGCACGTATCTCCCGGGTGCCCCTTCTCCTCCTCCCCTTCCTCCTTTCGAACACGGTCCTGGCCAACGACGCGCCCCTCACGCTCGACGAGGCGATCCGTCTCGCCGTATCGCGCAACGAGCGGGCCCTCGCGTCCGGCGAGCGGCTCGAGGCGGCCGAGGCGCGCGTCTCGAAGGCCCGGGCCTTCTTCTTCCCGGACGTCCAGGCGACCGGGAACTACACCCGCAGGCCCTTCGAGCGGACGAGCATCGTCGGCGGACAGGAGGTCGTCCTCTCGAAGCGCGACGCGTTCTCCTCGAGCATAACGGCGAGGCAGGTCCTCTTCGACGCCCGCGTCCTGCCGCTCTGGCGGCAGGCGCGCAGCGACCGGGACGCCGCGCGCCTCGAGGCCGCCGAGGAGCGGCGGCTCGTCGCGTTCGAGGCGGCGGCCGCGTTCCTCCGGACTCTCGGCGCCGACCAGGTCGCTGGCGCCGCCGAGCGCCGCGTCGAGCTGGCCCGGACGAACCTCGCGGACGCGCGCGCTCGCTTCGAGGCGGAGATCACGAGCAGCAACGACGTCACGCGCGCCGAGCTGGAGCTCGCGACCGCCGAGCGCGAGGCGACGCGTGCGCGGAACGACGAGGAGACGGCCCGGCTCTCGCTCGCGGACCTCCTCGTCGCCGACGTGCCCGCGGAGCTCGAGGTCCCGCAACCCCTCCTCGCCGCCGCCGAACGCGAGCGCCCTGCGGAGGAGGAGCTCCTCACGCGGGCGCGCGAGCGCCGCCTGGACGTCGTTGCCGGGAAGAAGCGCGCGGAGGCGCTCCGCTTCTGGGCGAAGGAGCCCATGAACCGCTTCTTCCCCTCTCTCGTCGCGCGCGCCGACGGCCGGTGGACGAACGAGGGGGGCCTGAACGCCCGGAACACGACCTGGACCTATGGCCTCGACCTCTCCTGGTCGCTCTTCGACTCCGCGACCCGCTTCGCGGACCGACGTGAGCGAGACGCGAACGCCCGCGCG
>CAZWRQ010000036.1:12747-19233 GCA_964636395.1 uncultured Holophagales bacterium | reverse complement strand
GCTCGACGCGGCTCGGAAGAACGCCTCCGAGACGACGACGCTCTACCGCGAGGGCCTCGCGAACGCCCTCGCCGTCGCCGACGCGAACCAGAGCCTCTTCGAGGCCGACGTCGCGCTGACGAACGAACGCTACGGCCTCGGCGCCGCCGTCCTCGACACCTGGGCCGCCCTCGGCCTCGACCCGGAAGGAAAGGAGCCCCTCCAGTGAAGCGCCCCGCTCTCGCCCCCGTCGTCCTCCTGGCCGGTGCCGCCGCGCTCGCCCTCTCCTGTTCCGGAGGCGGCGAGAAGAAGGGTCCGGGCGGCGGCAAGGGCGGCCCTCCGGCGTTTCCCGTCGAGACGTCGCCGGTGAGGAGCCGCCCCGTCGAGTACACGGTCACCGCCGTCGGCTCCGTCGAGGCGTTCGAGAAAGTCCAGGTGACCGCCCGCGTCGCCGGCGTCGTCGAGCAGGTGAAGTTCGTCGAGGGAGAGTCGGTCGAGACCGGGACGGCGCTCGTCGAGATCGAGCCGCGCCGCTATCAGCTCGCCGTCGAGGCGGCGCGCGCGAACGTCCAGAAGGCCGAGGCCGCGAAGGCCGACGCCGAAGCGGCGCTCGCGCGACGGAGAGCCGTCGTGGAGAAGAACCCCGGCCTCATCCCGGGCGAAGAGATCGACACGTTCGCCACGCGGGTCCAGACCGCCGCGGCCGACGTCGCCCAGGCGAAGTCGGCGCTCGACCAGGCCGAGCTGAACCTGCGCGACGCGTTCGTCCGCGCGCCGGTCGCCGGGCGAATCGAGACGCGGACCGTCACGACCGGGCAGTACGTCTCCCCCGGCGGCGTCCTCGCGACGCTCGTCCGGCGCGATCCCCTCCTCCTGCGCTTCCAGGTCCCGTCGGAAGACGCCCGGAACCTCCGGCCCGGGCTCGTCGCACGCTTCCGGGTCCCGGGCGACGCGAAGGAGTTCGCGGCGCGGATCACGCACGTCGCCGGCGCGGCCGACGCGGCCTCGCGCATGGTCGCCGTCACCGCCCAGGTCGACGACCCGCGGCGCGCCCAGCTGCGCCCGGGCGCGTTCGCCGACGTCTCCGTCCCCGTCGGCGGCATCGCCGACTCCCCCGTCATCCCGCAGACGGCGATCCGGCCGAGCGAGAAAGGGTTCCTCGCCTTCGTCGTCGAGGACGGGAAGGCCCGCGAGCGCGTCCTGACCCTGGGCCTCCGCACGACCGAAGGGCTCGTCGAGGTCCGCGGAGGGTTGAAGGCGGGCGAAGAGCTCGTGATCCGGGGCGCCGAGGCGCTCCGGGACGGCCTCCCGGTCCTGGTGAGCGCGCCCGGCGTCGAGCGGACCGCCCCGTCCCGCCCGGAGGCCCGCGGGTGAACATAACCGAGGTCTGCATCCGGAGGCCCGTCCTCGCCTGGATGCTGATGGCCGCGACGATCGTCTTCGGCGGCGTCGCGCTGTCGCGCATCGGCATCAGCCAGTTCCCCGACGTCGACTCGCCCACCATCTCCGTCTCCGTGACGTGGGAGGGGGCCGCTCCCGAGGTCATGGAGCACGACGTCGTCGAGCCGCTCGAAGAAGCGGTCATGCAGGTGGAAGGGATCAAGTCCCTCACCTCCACGTCCCGCCAGGGCTCGGCGAACGTGACGATCGAGCTCGACATCAGCCGGAACATCGACCTCGCGCTGCAGGACGTCCAGACGAAGGTCTCCCAGGCCCAGCGGCTCCTCCCGCGCGACATCGACCCGCCCGTCATCTCCAAGTCGAACCCCGAGGACAACCCGATCCTCTGGATCGGCCTCTCCGGGCCGTTCCCGCGACAGGTCATCGCCGACTACGCCCGCTACCGCCTCAAGGAGCGCTTCCAGACGGTCCCCGGCGTCGGCGAGGTGACGATGGGAGGCTACCTCGACCGGAACGTGAGGATCTGGGTCGACGCGGACAAGCTGAACGCGAAGGGGATGACGGTCACAGACGTCATCGCCGCGCTCCAGCGCGAGCACGTCGAGCTTCCGGCCGGCCGGCTGGAGACCGAGGGGCGCGAGATCAGCGTCCGCGTCATGGGCGAGGCGGTCGACCTGACGACCCTCCGCAAGATCTCCCTCCGTGACCTGAACGGCGCGCCGGTCTACCTCGAGGACGTCGCCCTCGTCGAGGACGGCTTCGAGGACGAGCGGCGCATCGCCCGCGTGAACGGAGCCCCTGCCCAGGGGCTCGGCATCCGCAAGCAGCGCGGCTCGAACGCCGTCGCCGTCGCGCAGGGCGTCAAGGCCGCGATGGCCGAGATCCAGAAGACCCTCCCGCCGGGGATGGAGGTCGGGATCAACTTCGACTCGACGACCTTCATCGAGGACTCCGTCCACGAGATCCAGTTCGAGATCCTCCTCTCCGTCGTCCTGACGGGGCTCGTCTGCTGGATGTTCCTCGGCTCCCTCTCCTCGACGTTGAACGTCGTCCTCGCGATCCCGATGTCGCTCCTCGGGACGGTCGCGTTCATCTACTTCGCCGGCTTCACGCTGAATACCTTCACGCTCCTCGCTCTGGGCCTGGCCGTCGGGATCGTCGTCGACGACGCGATCATGGTCATGGAGAACATCTTCCGGCACTTCGAGGAGGGGAAGGACCGTGTGACGGCGGCCCGCGAGGGGACGGGCGAGATCACCTTCGCGGCCCTCTCGGCGACGATCGCGATCATCGCGATCTTCATCCCGGTGGTCTTCATGAAGGGGGTCATCGGGAAGTTCTTCCTCCAGTTCGGCATCACGCTCTGCGTCGCGGTGGCGCTCTCGTACGTCGAGGCCATCACGCTCGCCCCGGCCCGCTGCGCCCAGATCCTGAAGGCGGGCGAGGTCGAGCGGAGCGGCCTCGGCGGCCTCGTCGACCGCGCCTTCGACGCCCTCGCGCGCGTCTACGCCCGGGTCCTCGCGATGGGGCTGAAGCACCCCGTCTCGGTCCTCGTCACCGGCGTCCTGTTCCTCGGCGTCGCCGCTCTCGTCTTCCGTGCGCTCCCCTCGGAGTTCGTACCGTCGCAGGACCAGGGACGCCTCATGCTCCGCGTCCAGACGGCCGTCGGGTCCGACATCCGCGAGACCGACATGGCCTTCCGGAAGATCGAGAGCTACGTCACGTCCCGCCCCGAGGTGACGCGCTGCTTCGGAGTCGTCGGCGGCTTCGGCGGCGGCGTCAGCGGGGGCGTCGTCTTCGTCTCGATGGTCGACAAGAGCGAGCGGAAGCTCTCTCAGGCCGAGTTCGCCGCCCAGATCCGAAAGGAGCTCAACTCCTACCCCGGCGTGCGGGTCGTCGTCCAGGACCTCTCGCAGTCGGGCTTCACGGCCCAGCGCGGCTTCCCGGTCGAGTTCTCCGTCCGCGGACCCGACTGGGACGTCCTCGTCGACAAAGCCCGGGAGATCTCCGAGAAGCTGAACGCGAGCGGCCAGGTCGTCGACCTCGACATGGACTACCGGATCGGCATGCCGGAGCTCCGGATCGTCCCGAACCGCGCGCGGGCAGCCGACCTCGGCATCTCCGTCGAGAACGTCGCGACCGCCCTGAACGCGACCCTCGGCGGCCTGCGGGTCGGCAAGTACTCGTCCGAGGGCCGGCGAATCGACGTCCGTCTCCGCCTCCTCGCCGGCCAGCGGACCCGCCCGGAAGACCTCTCCCGCCTTCGCCTCCGGAGCGCGACCGGCGACCTGATCCCGCTCTCCTCGCTCGTCACGACCGAGGAGGTCCCCGCGCTGCAGGCGATCACCCGGCGCGACCGCGAGCGAGCGATCACGATCTACGCGAACGTGGCGCCGGGAGTGGCGCAGGCCGACGCGCTGAAGTACGTCGAGACCCTGGGGACCGGCATGCCGACCGGCTACCGCCTCGTCCTCGGCGGGGCGAGCGTCGCCTTCCGGGAGTCGATGGGCGACCTCCTCTTCGCCCTCCTGCTCGGGATCGGCGTCGCCTACATGGTCCTCGCGTCCCAGTTCAACTCGTTCCTCCACCCCGTCACGGTCCTCTCGATCCTCCCGCTGTCCGTCGCGGGAGCGGCGTTCGCGCTCCTCGCGACGGGCCGGAGCCTGAACATCTTCTCGATGATCGGTCTCCTCCTCCTGATGGGGATCGTGAAGAAGAACTCGATCATCCTCGTCGACTACACGAACCAGCTCCGCGAGCGCGGGCTCGACACGCTGAGCGCGCTCCTGAAGGCGGGCCCCGTCCGGCTGCGGCCGATCCTCATGACGTCGACCGCGACGATGATGGCCGCCATCCCGCCCGCCGCCGGGATCGGCTCCGGCTCCGAGATCCGGGCGCCGATGGGGGTCGCCGTCATCGGCGGCCTCATCGTCGCCACGGTCCTCTCGCTCCTCGTCGTGCCGGCCTTCTACCTCGTCACGGACCGGCTCCGCGAGAGGGTCCGCGGCCGCCACGCGGAAGCGGAGCCGAAGCCGCCCGAGCCCGCGCCGACGGCGACCTGACCGCAGGTTCACCGGCGCGACCCCTGCGCGGTCCGGCGCGCTCTCCGCGAGCGCGCCGGACCGTCTCCCGTCCGGCTCCCCTCGGACCGTCTGCTATGGTCCCCGCCCCATGATCGCGGTATCGGACCTCGGAAAGGCCTTCGGCGCGCAGACCCTCTTCGAAGGGGTCTCCATACAGTTCAACCCGGGCAACCGCTACGGGCTCGTCGGCGCGAACGGCTCCGGGAAGTCGACGCTCCTGCGCATCCTCTCGGGCGAGGACGCCCCTTCGAGCGGCGTCGTCTCGATTCCCCGGAAGCTGGCCCTCGGCGTCCTCTCGCAGGACCACTACCGCTACGAGGCAATGCCGATTCTCGACGTGGCGATGATGGGGAACCGGGAGGTCTGGGAGGCGATGACCGAGAAGGAGCGTCTCCTTCACGACGACGCCGCCTTCGAGAGCGATCGCTACGCCGAGCTCGAAGACGTGATCCTCCGGCACCAGGGGTACTCGCTCGAGGCGCGGGCGGGCGAGATCCTGGAGGGCCTCGGAATCCCGACGGTGGTCCACCGATCCCCGCTCTCGACGCTCTCCGGCGGGTTCAAGCTCCGGGTCCTCCTCGGGCAGGTCCTCGCGGCCGAGCCGGGCGCGCTCCTCCTCGACGAGCCGACGAACCACCTCGACATCGTCTCGATCCGCTGGCTCGAGAAGTTCCTCGTCTCCTACAAGGGCCTCGCGATCGTCATCTCTCACGACCTCCGCTTCCTCGACAACGTCTGCACCCACATCGCCGACGTCGACTACGAGACGGTGACGCTCTACCCGGGGAACTACACCGCGTTCGAGGCGGCGAAGGAGGCGGAACGGGAGCGGAAGGAAGCGGAGATCCAGAAGCGCGAGAAGCAGATCGCCGGGCACCAGGCCTTCGTCGACCGCTTCCGCGCCAAGGCCACGAAGGCGCGCCAGGCGCAGAGCAAGATCAAGCTCATCGAGAAGATCGTCATCGAGAAGCTCCCCGAGAGCTCCCGCCGGCACCCGCGGTTCCGGTTCCGCCAGCGGCGTCCCAGCGGCCGCACCGCCCTCGAGATCGAATCGGTCGGCAAGGCGTACGGCGACAACGTCGTCCTGAAGGACGTCTCGCTCCGGGTCGAACGGGGCGACCGCCTCGCGATCATCGGCCCGAACGGGATCGGCAAGTCGACGCTCCTGAAGATCGCGGTCGGCGAGCTCGCGCCTGATTCCGGCAAGGTGACGTGGGGCTACGAGGCGAGCCCAGGATACTTCTCCCAGGACCACGGGGAGCTCTCGAGCGCGGGACGGCAGTCGATCGAGGCCTGGCTCTGGGAGGCGGCGCCGGGCGAGCCGATCGGCTTCGTGCGCGGACACCTCGGCCACGTCCTCTTCACGGGCGACGACGCGGACAAGCCCGTGCGTGCCCTCTCCGGCGGAGAGGCGGCGCGCCTCGTCTTCGCTCGCCTCTCCGTCCTCGGCCCGAACGTCCTCGTCCTCGACGAGCCGACGAACCACCTCGACATCGAGGCGATCGAAGCCCTCGTCGGGGCGCTCCTCGACTACGACGGGACGCTCGTCTTCGTCTCCCACGACCGCTGGTTCGTCTCGCGCCTCGCGAACCGCATCCTCGAAATCTCACCGAAGGGGCTCAACGACTTCCGGGGGACGTACGACGAGTACCTCGAGCGCTGCGGCGACGACCACCTCGACGCGGAGGCCGTCCTCCAGAGCCTCCGGAAGGCCCGCAAGAGCCAGGACGTGAGGAAGAAGGAGCCCGAGCCGAAGCGCCAGAACCGCGTGAGGGCCCTCGAGAAGAAGCGCGACGAGCTGACGAGCCTCATCGAGGCCGCCGAGGCGCGCGTCCACGCGATCAGCGAACGATTTCTCGATCCGGCCCTCTTCGGGAAGGGCGCCCAGGCCGAGACCCGTCGGCTCGAAGAGGAGCAGAAGCAGCTGAGAGCCCGAATCGAAGACCTGATGACCGAGTGGGAGCGGATCGAGAGGGAGCTCGAGGCGGAGCGCCCGGGCGCCTGAGGCTCAGCTCCGGTAGTC
>CAZWRQ010000036.1:0-12737 GCA_964636395.1 uncultured Holophagales bacterium | reverse complement strand
TAGGATCCCTGCCGGGGGTCTATGATTTTTTTCAGGTCCGCGGCGCGGAGGCGCGCCCGCGCCTTCCCAACCCCGAGGTCCACGACGAGGGGGACCCGTTCCCGACCGAACTCCTTCGCCGCCGCGGCCTCCCGGTAGCCGGTCGGGGCGCCGTCCTTCACGACGGAGAGTCGGCCGATCTTCAGCGAGAGACGTCGCGTCGCGACGCGTGCACCGCTTCGGCCGATCGCCGCGAGGATCCGGCCCCAGTTCGCGTCGCCGCCGTAGAGCGCCGTCTTGACGAGCTGTGAGGTCGCCACGGCGTGCGCCGCGAGCTTCGCCTCCCGCTCGGTTGCGGCTCCCTCGATCGTGATCTCCATGACCCGCCGCGCCCCCTCCCCGTCGCGGACGATCCGCCAGGCGAGCTCGTCGCAGACTTTCGCGAGGGCGGCGCGGAACGCCGCGGCCCCATCGAGGGACCGGAGCTCCGGCCCGCCCGCCGCGCCCGAGGCGAGGAGGAGGACGGTGTCGTTCGTCGAGGTGTCGCCGTCGACCGAGATCGCGTTGAAGCTGCCGTCCACGGCCTCCTTCAGCACCGCCGCCAGCAGCGCCGGCGAGACCGGCGCGTCGGTCGTCACGAAGGCGAGCATCGTCGCCAGGTTCGGGTGGATCATCCCGGCGCCCTTCGCCACGCCGACGACGCGGTACGTCCGCCCCCCCCGAGCGAACGTCGCGCGAGCGACCTTCGGCGCGGCGTCCGTCGTCAGGATGGCGCGCGAGACCGCCTCGAGCCCGCCGGCGGAGAGCCGCGCGAAGGCGTCGGGGAGGGACGTCGTGACCTTGTCGTCCGGGAGGACGACGCCGATCACGCCCGTCGAGGCGACGAAGACTTCCTCCCGGGGGCAGCCGACGAGGTCGGCCGCGCGCTCCTGGACGCGGCGGGCCGCCGCGAGCCCCTCCGCGCCGGTGACCGCGTTCGCGCAGCCTGCATTTACCACCACGGCCTTCACGCGGCCGCGGCTCTTCTTCAGCGAGGCTCGCGAGAGGACCACCGGCGCCGCCTGGAAGCGGTTCTTCGTGAAGACCGCGGCCGCGTTCGCGCCTCCGGGGGCGACGAGGAGCGCCACGTCGAGGCCCGGCTTCTTCCGGAGGCCGGCCTGAACGGCCGAGCCGAGGAAACCCTTCGGCAGGTTCATCGAACGCTCCTCTCCGCTGCGGCCTTCCGTTCCGCCGCGATCCGCTTCGCGGCCCTCCGCGCCGCCTGCGCGACGCGCTTCGGCGAGGCGCCGCCGACGGCGCCGCGGCGCGCGAGGGCGCGCCCGAGGTCGACGGAGGCGAGGTCCTCCTCGGTGACGCCGTCGGCAGGCGGCAGCTCGAGGAGACCGATCCCCGCGGCTTCGACGGCGGCGAAGCGCCGGCCGGCAATTTCGTGCGCCTCCCGGAACGGAACGCCCCGGCGCGCGAGCGCGTCGGCGAGCTCGGTCGTGAGGAGCCGGTCGTCCGTCGCGGCGTCGCGCATCCGCTCGCGGCGGAGCTTCAGGCCTGCGACGAGCGCCGTCATCGCCGGGAGCGCCGCTTCGAGGACGCCGTGCACACGGAAGAGCGGCTCCTTGTCGAGCTGCAGGTCCTTGTCGTAGGCGAGCGGGAGCCCCTTGAGGACGGCGAGGAGGCCGGTGAGCTCTCCGATCGCGCGCCCGGCGTGGCCGCGGGCGAGCTCGAGGAGGTCGGGGTTCTTCTTCTGCGGCATCCGCGAGGAGCCGGTCGCGAGGGCGTCCGGAAGCTCGGCGAAACCCGCCTCGTCCGACGTGAAGAAGATCAGGTCCTCGGCCATCCGCGAGAGGTGCGAGAGGTGGAGCGCGGCGACGAAGAGGTACTCGCTTGCCGCGTCGCGGTCGGAGACCCCATCGAGGGAGCTCGCCGTCGTGCGGTCGAAGCCGAGCCTCCGCGCGAGGCGCTCGCGGTCGACGGCGAGCGGAGTGCCCGAGAGCGCGCCCGAGCCGAGCGGGCACTCGTTCGCGCGCTTCCGAGCCGCGCGCACGCGGTCCGCGTCGCGCAGGAGCATCTCGACGTAGGCGAGACACCAGTGCCCGAAGGTCACCGGCTCGGCCCTCTTGCTGTGCGTGTAGCCCGGCATCGGCGTCGCCGCATCCTCGGCCGCGCGCGCGGCGAGCGCCGCGGCGAGGTCGAGAAGCGCGGAGTGGAACTCGTCGAAGGCACCCCGCAGCCAGAGGCGAAGGTCGGTCGCGACCTGGTCGTTCCGCGAGCGGCCGGTGTGGAGCTTCCCCGCGAGGGGGCCGATCCGCCTCGCGAGCTCCCCCTCCACGTACGAGTGGACGTCCTCGGCGTCGGCGTCGCGCCCCTCGCCCGCCTCCCAGGCCGCGAGCACGTCCCGGAGGCCCTTCACGATCTTCCGGGCCTCCGTCGCCGAGAGGACGCCGCAGCGCCCGAGCTCCTCGGCCCAGGCGACCGAGCCGGCGACGTCCTCGGCGATCAGGGCCCGGTCGAACGACCACGAGTCGTTGAACCGCCGGAGGACCTCCGCCGGCCCGGAGGCGAAGCGCCCCCCCCAGAGGTCGCGCCGGCCGCTCATCCCCACGGCTCGAGACGGAGCTTCTCGCCCGCCTTCACCGCGGCGTCCGTCGGCGGCACGAGCCGCTTGCGGCCCCGCGTCGGGAGGCCGAAGAGGCGGATGAAGCCCGTCGCATCGTGGGCGGTGTAGCCCGTCATGTTGAACGAGGCGAGGTTCGCCGAGTAGAGCGAGTGCTCCGAGCGGCGGCCGACGACGATCGCCGAGCCCTTGAAGAGCTTCAGCGTGACGTGCCCCGTGACGGTCTCTGTGACCTTCTCCATGAACGCCTCGAGCGCCTCGCGGATCGGGCTGAACCACTGCCCGTAGTAGACGAGCTCGGCGTAGCGGAGGGCGAGCCGCTCCTTCTCGTGCATCGCGTCGCGGTCGAGCGTGAGCGTCTCGAGGGCGCGGAGCGCCTGGACGAGGAGCGTCCCGCCCGGGGTCTCGTAGACGCCCCGCGACTTGATGCCGACGAGGCGGTTCTCGACCATGTCGATCCGCCCGACGCCGTGCCGTGCCGCGATCGCGTTCAGCGTGACGAGGAGCTCGGCGGCCGGGAGGAGCTGCCCGTTCACCTCGACCGGGTAGCCTCCCTCGAAGCCGATCGTCACCCGCTCCGGCTCGTCGGGCGCCTTCCGCGGGTCGACCGTCAGCTTGAACATCGACTCCTCGGGCTCGAACGCCGGATCCTCGAGCGGCCCCCCCTCGTGCGAGATGTGCCAGAGGTTCCGGTCGCGCGAATAGGGTTCCTTCTTCGTCACCGGGACCGGGATGCTCCGCGCGGCCGCGTAGTCGATCGCGTCCTCGCGGGAGTTGATCGTCCACTCCCGCCACGGCGCGACGATCGTCAGCTCCGGCGCGAGCGCCTGGTAGGCGAGCTCGAAGCGGACCTGGTCGTTCCCCTTCCCCGTGCAGCCGTGGGAGAGCGCGTCGCATCCGGTCGCGAGCGCGACCTCGACCTGCTTCTTCGCGATGATCGGCCGCGCAGTGGACGTGCCGAGAAGGTACTCGTGCTCGTAGACCGCCCCGGCCCGGAGGACCGGCCAGAGGAACTCGGCCGCGAACTCCTCCTTCGCGTCGATCAGGTGGAAGTCGCACGCTCCAGTGGCGAGCGCCTTCTCCTTCAGGCCCGAGGTCTCCTCCGCTTGCCCGACGTCGACGGCAACCGCGACGACCTCGCAGCCGTAGTTCTCCTTCAGCCAGGGGATGATGATCGAGGTGTCGAGCCCTCCCGAGTAGGCGAGGGCGGCCTTCTTGATCTTCGTCGCGCTCATGCGGCACCTTCCTTCAGGGTCTCTTCGAGTGCGGTCAGGAAGGCCGAGAGGGCGGCCTTCGGGATGACGTAGGGCGGGAGGAGGCGGATCACCGTCTTGCGCGCCGTGCCGACGACGAAGCCCTTCGCGAGGAGCGCCTTCTGCACCGGGCCGGCCTCGCGGTCGAGGTCGATCCCGCGGATGAGGCCCGCTCCCCGGACGTCGAGAACGGCCGGGCAGCGCCTCGCAAGCGAAGCGAGCTTCTTCCCGAACCACTCGCCCGTCTCCTCGACCCTCGCGACGAGCCCCCCCTCGACGAGCTCGCCGAGAACGGCGAGGCCGAGCCGGCAGGCGACGGGGTTGCCGCCGAACGTCGTCCCGTGGTGGCCGGGCTTCACGAGCGAAGCGACCCGCTCGTTCAGGAGGACGGCGCCGAGGGGCAGCCCCCCGCCGAGCGGCTTGGCGAGCGTGACCACGTCGGGCGTGACGCCCGCCGACTGGAACGCGAAGAGCTTCCCCGTCCGGCCGAGGCCGCACTGGATCTCGTCGAATACGAGGACGGCGCCCGTCGCGTCGCACAGCTCGCGCACGGCGCGGAGGAACTCCGGCGAGAGCGGGACGATCCCCCCCTCGCCCTGGATCGGCTCGAGGAAGACGGCCGAGGTCGTCCCGTCGACGGCGGCGCGGAGCGCCTCGACGTCGTTCGCCGGGAGGAACGTCACGCCGGGGAGGAGCGGCTCGAACGGTTCGCGGTAGGGCGGGTTGCCCGTGAGGGAGACCGCTCCGACCGTCCGGCCGTGGAACGAGTTGTCGAGCGCGACGAGCTTCGACCGGCCCGGGTTCGCGAGGCGCGCGAACTTGATCGCCGCCTCGTTCGCCTCCGTCCCGCTGTTGCAGAAGAAGGCGCGTGAGAGGCCGGAGAGCGTCACGAGCCGCTCGGCCAGCTCCGCCTGCGCGGGCTGGTAGAAGAGGTTCGAGACGTGGAGGAGGTCCGTGGCCTCGGCCTTCAGCGTCTTCACGAGGCGCGGGTGGCGGTAGCCGAGGGCGTTCACGGCGATGCCGGCGAGGAGATCCCAGTAGACCTTCCCCTCGGCGTCGACGAGCTTCGCGCCGCGGCCGTCCCTGGGGTGGAACTTCGTCCAGGAGTAGGTGCCGAGGAGGTACGAGGCCGCGCGGGCCTCCACCGCCTGGGGAGTCTCGTCAGGCCGCGACAAGGCAGGTCCCTCCCTTCCCCTCGAGGAGGGCCGCCCGGTGGAGCGACGGCCCCGCGACGAGGACCTCGGAGACGCCGGCGTCGATCGCCTCGAGCGCGGCGCGGAGCTTCGGCTTCATCCCGCCCGTCACAGCGGGCGAAGCGAGGAGCGCGCGGCCGGCGCGCGCGTCGAGCCGGCCGATCACCTTTCCGTCGGCGTCGAGGACTCCCTCGACGTCCGTCAGGAAGACGAGCCGCCTCGCGCCGAGCGCCCCGGCGAGAGCCGAAGCGGCGGAATCGGCGTTCACGTTCAGGAGCGTCCCCTCGCGGCCGAGCGCGACCGACGCGACGAGCGGGAGGAACCCCGCGCCGAGGACGGCCGCGAGGAGCTTCGGGTCGCAGCGGACGACGCGGCCGACGAAGCCGAGGTCGACCCCCTCGACCGCCTCGTGGAACTCGGCCCAGAGCGTGTCGCCGTCGGCCCCGGAGATCCCGGAGGCCAGGATCCCCATCGCGCGGAGCTCGGCGACGAGCGTCTTGTTGACGAGCCCCGAGAGGATCGACACGACGACGTCGAGCGTCTCCGCGTCGGTGACGCGGAGACCGCCCTGCACCTTCTTCGGGATGTCGAGGGCGGCGAGCATCGCGTCGATCCGCTTGCCTCCGCCGTGGACGACGATCGAGCGCTTCCCCGAGCTCCAGGCGGTGGCGATCGCCTCGAGGGCGGAACGCCGCAGGTCGCGGTTCTCGAGAAGGCTTCCGCCCAGCTTGACGACGTCGGTCAAAGGAGTCCCTCCGTTTCCGTTCGGCCGAAGACCCGGTTGAGGTTCTGGACCGCCTGTGAGGCGGCCCCCTTGAGGAGGTTGTCGATCGCCGAGACGACGACCGCGCTCCGGCCGCCGGGGAGAAGCTTCCAGCCGACGTGCGCCCGCGGCGTTCCGACGACCTCCTTCAGCTCCGGCAGCCGCCCCGCGGCGCGGACCCTCACGAAAGGCCGGCCGGCGTAGGCCGCGGCGTAGCGCTCCGCGAGGCCTTCGTCCGTGACCCCCTCGGCGAAGGAGACGTGGATCGTCGAGAGGATGCCGCGGACGAGCGGGAGGAGGTGCGGCACGAACGTGAAGGCCGCCCCGGCCGAAAGGCCCAGCTCCTGTCTCATCTCCGGCTCGTGCCGATGGGTACCGACTCCGTAGGCTCTGTAGCTTCCGGCGAGCTCGCAGAACGAGTACGCGAGGTCGGCCTTCTTCCCCGCCCCCGAGACGCCGCTCGCCGACGTGACGAGGACCGGCTGCGAAGCGTCGAGGAGCGGGACGAGCGGCTTCAAGGCGAGGAGGACCGACGTCGGGTAGCAGCCCGGGTTCGCGACGAGCCTCGCGCCCTCGAGCTCTCCCCCGCACCGCTCCGTGAGGCCGTAGACGGCCTCGGCCAGGAGCGACGGGGCCGGGTGCGTAAAGCCGTACCAGGACGGGTAGAGAGAGGCGTCCTTCAGCCGAAACGCGCCCGAGACGTCGATCACGCGGACGCCCGCGGCGAGGAGCCTCGGCGCGAGCTCGGCCGAGACCTCGTTCGGCGTCGCGAGAATCGCGACCTCGGGCCGCCCCTCGAGGAGAACCTCCTCCGAGAATGGAACGACGTCGGGGCCCGAGGCTCCGCCGAGGTCGGGGTGCAGATCCTGGAAGAGCGCTCCCTTCCCCCCCGGGCTTCCGAAGAGCCCGGCGAGCTCGACGCCCCGATGGCGCGCCAGGAGGCGGACCGCTTCCGCGCCCGAATAGCCCGCGGCGCCCACGACGGAGACACGAATCACGTTCAAGTCCTCGATTCTCCGGAACGTCGTCCGGACTCTAAGCGTGGCGTCGGCGGTCGGCCGCAGGCGGACCGGCAAGGCGGGCGGCGAGGGCACGCGCAGAGACGGCGCCGGGTGTCGCGACGAAGACCGTGTCGTCTCCGGCGATCGTCCCGACCGCCTCGGCGAGCTCCGCCTCGTCGACGGCGCGCGCCACCGGGTGCGCGCCGGCCGGCGGCGTCCTGAGGACGACGAGAGAGCCGGCGACGCGAACGGAAAGGACCGCCTCCGAGAGCGTCCGCTCGAGCCGGGCGGTCCGCTGCGCCGCGCCTGCTGCCCGATCGGGAGTCCCCTGCAGGGCGTAGCCTCCCGGGGTCTTCGCGAGGCCGAGCTCGCGGACGTCCCTGGAGAGGGTCGGCTGCGTCGCCTCGAAGCCTCTCTCGGCCAGGAGGCGCTGGAGCTCCTCCTGCGACCGGACGACCTCTTCCCGCACCAGCCTGAGAATGGCGTCCCGACGCCGGAGTACCGAGGCATTAGAATTATTATTCGGCACAACGCAACATTATTCACCGAACGGCCGCGACGTCAAGGCCACCTCCCGGGAGAGCGGCGCAGCAGACGACCCGGCGCTTCGCTCCGCTTCCAGCCTCTTCCGCCGCTCCCCACGACTCCCTGCGGGCGAAAGTGTCCAGCAGGTCGCCTCGCCGCGAGATCACATCTCAGGTGCGCTCCCATCTGATGCCTCTGAATCATTGAAGAGGCCCCTCCCGGTCCGAATAATCCGCGCCCGGGGGTACTCGTGACCGACAGCACCCGTTCCGAGCTCTTCGACCGGCTTCGTGCCGGAATCGTCCTCCTGGTCGTCCTCGCGGCCTCTTTCGCCCTCGCGGCCACGGCCTCGGCGAAACCGCTGACGGACGACGATTGCCTCGCCTGCCACTCCGAGCCGGCGGGCAAGGGGAGGAAGGCGCCGCAGAAGGCGCTCGCCGCCTCCGTCCACGGAGAGGCGGGCGCCTCCTGCGTCGACTGCCACGCGGACCTGACGAAGCTCCCGCACGGCACGCCGAAGCCCGTCTCGTGCGCCTCCTGCCACGACGGGATGGCGGAGAAGCACCCCTTCCACCCGATGATGGAGTCGGACCCCGAGGCGATCGCCTGCCAGGACTGCCACGGCGGGCACGACGTCCTCCGGGTGGCCGACCCCGCCTCCAAGGTGTCCGCCGCGAACGTCGCGAGCGCCTGCGCGAGCTGTCACGAGACCGAGGTCGACCTCTACACGAAGTCCGCCCACGGAGTCGCCGCGACCGCGCAGGTGAAGGAGGCCCCGGCCTGCCTCACCTGCCACAAGTCGCGACTCGTCTCGACCCCCGAAGGGGCGCCCCCGGCCTCGGCGAAGCAGGCTCAGGAGAAGGTCTGCCTCTCCTGCCACCTCGACAGCCCCGAGGTCCGCACGCGCGTCGCGCCGAGCGCCGGCTTCATCGCGAAGTACGAGGAGAGCGTCCACGGCAAGGCCCTCCTCGCCGGGAACGAGAAGGCCGCGAACTGCGTCGACTGCCACGGCGCGCACACCGTCCGGAAGAAGGCCGCGGACGGCACCGGACCGACCCCGCTCGACATCGAGAAGACCTGCGCGCGCTGCCACGTAGACGTCGACGCGGCCTTCTCGAAGAGCGCCCACGGAAAGGCCCTCGCCCGGGGGGTCCGCGAGGCGCCGACCTGCACGACGTGCCATGGCGAGCACAACATCCTGAAGGCGCAGGACCCGAGCTCCCCCGTCGCCGCCGCGAACGTCGCCCAGAAGGTCTGCACCCCCTGCCACTCGTCGCTCCGGCTCTCCGAGAAGTACGACATCAAGAGCGACGCCTTCAAGACGTTCGAGGAGAGCTTCCACGGCCTCGCCGTGAAGGGGGGCCAGGCGAAGGTCGCGAACTGCGCGAGCTGCCACGGCTCGCACAGCATCCTCCCCTCTTCGGACCCCGCCTCCCGGATCCACAAGGACAACCTCGTGAAGACGTGCGGCGAATGCCACCCGGGCGCCGGGGCGCGCTTCGCGCAGGGAAAGATCCACGTGGACGCCACCTCGAAGGACGAGGAGCCGCTCCTCTGGTGGATCGGCTTCATCTACGCGGGCCTGATCGTCGGGACGATCGGCGGCATGGCGGCCCACAACGTCCTCGACTTCGTGAAGAAGTCGCGGCACCAGCACCACGTCCGGCACGGCCTCGTCGAGGTCGAGCCCGCGCCGCACCGCCTCTACCTGCGCATGACGCTCGAGGAGCGCCTCCAGCACGGGGCGCTCGCCTTGAGCTTCATCGTCCTCGTCATCACCGGCTTCATGCTCCGGTTCCCCGACTCCTGGTGGGTCGTCGCGCTGCGGAACCTCTCCTCCTCGGCATTCGAGGCCCGGAGCTGGATCCACCGGATCGCCGCGATCGTCATGTGCCTCGCGTCGGCCTACCACCTCTACTACGTCATCTTCACGGCGCGGGGGCGGCAGCTCGTGAAGGACCTCTGGTTCCGCCTGAAGGACGCCCGCGACCTCCTCGACATGCTGAGGTACAACCTCGGGATGACCCCGGTGAAGCCGAAGCTCGACCGCTTCAGCTACATCGAGAAGGCCGAGTACTGGGCCCTCATCTGGGGAACGATCGTCATGGCCGCCACGGGCTTCGCGATGTGGCTCGACAACAGCTTCATGAACCTCTTCGGGAAGCTCGGCTACGACGTCGCCCGGTCGGTCCACTACTACGAGGCGATCCTCGCGACGCTCGCGATCATCGTCTGGCACTTCTACTTCGTGATGTTCAACCCCGACTCCTACCCGCTGAACACCGCCTTCTGGACCGGCCACCTCTCCCACAGGGAGATGGAGGAGGAGCACCCGCTCGAGCTCGAGCGGATCCTCGAGGCCGAGGAGAAGGAGCGCGCGAAGGCGGAGATGGCCGAGGGCGACGCGAAGAACGAGGAGAGGCCGAAGGCCTGACATTCCCCCACCCGACTCGGACTCCGAAGGGCCCGGTCCGGGAGGACCGGGCCCTTCTCTCCTTCAGCCCGCTGCGACGGTCGCGTGCGCGTAGAGGGGCCCCGGCATCGGGTGTGTGAGGCGCCAGACGATCTGCATGGGGCGCTCGCCCTGCCACGAATCGAGCGTCACACGTCCCAGAAACGTGTAGGCCTCCGCCACCCCGTTCGCCTGATCCTGGACCTCGCGGACGAAGAGGAGAACGTTGCTCGTGCCGGCCACGTATCTCGCTCCCGCCGCCGTGCCGGCGTGAGCCGAGTTCTGGCTTTCCCAGTGGAAGAGCGACGGTGAGATCGCGTAGTCGCGGTACATCGTCGTCGGCGAGAAGCCCTTCTCCGACTTCCGGAGCGTCACGAGCAGAACGTCGGTTTCGCTCACCGGCTCGAAGTAGACGCCCCCCTGGAGGCGCGGGACGCCGTCGCCTCCTCCCGCCCGAAGTGCGGCGAGGATCTCGTCCTGCCGGTAGCGCGCGTGGAGCTGGAGCGGCGCCGGCCCCAGCTCGCGCCAGTCGAGCACTCCTTCGCGGCAGCTGTCGTCGAGGTACTCGACGAGCTGGGCCAGCTCCTCCCGGTACCTCGAGGCCCCCCGAGCGGCCTGGAGCGCCGCGTATGCCTCCGCGGGCCGTCGGACGTCGAGGAGCGCCGCCGCCGCCATCGCCGCGAGACGCTCCTCTCGCTCGCCGTCCGGCAGCGGCCTCCCCGCGGCGAACTCCGCGAGGAAGCCGAGCCGGAGCGGGTCGTTCACGTGGAGGACGCGGGCGAGTCGCGCATGACGGTCGCGTGCGGCGTCTCCCAACGGCTCCCCGCCGAACGCGGCCTGGCGGAGCGAGGCGAAACTCCGCCCGCCGGCACCGCCGGAATAGAGCTCCACTGCCTCGACCCCGGTTTCGCGCAGGAACTCGCCGACCCTGGCGTCCGGCCCGAGCGCCATCAGCTCCTGCGTCAGCCATCGCTGGCCCGAGCCAATGCCCCGGCGGATGTTGTCGAGGACGACCTGCATCGCTCTCGGGTCGAGATGCATCGCGCATCCGGGCGGCAGGTACGGGAACCTCGCCTCGATCAGCCGTTCCACCTGCCGTGTCGTTCCGCCGAGAATCGCGCGGAACCTCCTGTCGAACCGGAACTCGCGGCGGGCGTTCCCGATAAAGTCGAGGACGGTCAGGCACGGCTTCTCCCGGTGGAGGCGCAGGCCGCGACCGAGCTGTTGCAGGAAGACCGTTGCGCTCTCGGTGGGACGGAGGAAGAGGACGGTGTCGACCGTGGGGATGTCGACTCCCTCGTTGAAGAGGTCCACCGTGAAGAGCGCCTGTAGCTCGCCCGACTCGAGCCGCCGGATGGCTGCCTCGCGCTCCTCCGCCGGCGTAGCGCCGACGATCGCCTCGCTCGCGATCCCCGCTATCCCGAATCGCTCGGCCATGAATCGGGCGTGCTCCACCGAGACACAGAACCCGAGCGCCCGCATCCGTCGCGGGTCGGCGACGCGCCGCTCGACCTCCTGAAGGACGAGTCGCGCCCGCGCCTCGGCGCCGCCGGCCACGACGTAACGCCGCGCCAGCTCTCCCCTGTCGTAGCCCCACCCGCGCTTCCACGCCACGTCGTCGAGGTCGACCGAGTCCTTGACGCCGAAGTACTGGAACGGCGCGAGGAGCCCCTGCTCAAGGGCCTCCCAGAGGCGCATTTCGTATGCCGTCCGCCCGTCGAACCACCGGCGCACGTCCTTTCCGTCGAAGCGCTCCGGCGTCGCCGTCAGGCCGAGGAGGACGCGCGGCCGCACGTGCTCGAGGAGCCGCTCGTACGTCGGCGCCTCGGCGTGGTGGAACTCGTCGACGACGACGACGTCGTAGTGTTCCGGCGGCAACTCCTCCGCGAACGTCCTCCGCGAGAGCGACTGGATCGTCGCGAAGACGTGCTCTCCCCGCGCGGCCTCGTGCTCGCCCGACAGCAGCTCGCCGAAGCCGGGATCCCTCAGGACGGCCGCGAAGGCCTCGCGGCTCTGCGTCAGGATCCGCTCGCGGTGGGCGACGAAGAGGAGCCTCGCCCGCGGCAGCTTCGCCCGCAGCTCGCGGTAGTCGAACGCCGCCACGAGCGTCTTGCCGGTCCCCGTCGGTGCGACGACGAGGTTCTTATAGTGGCCGTGCTCCCGCTCGACCCGCAGCGCCTCCAGCATCGGCTCCTGATGCGGGTGGGGCGAGAGGTCGAGCCTCAGCGCTGGGCCCCGCTCCCCAACGGACGTCCTCTGCGCCGCGAGAGCCCGCACGACCCGCTCTCTGTCGCGGCCCGGCTCGTACGGTTCGAACTCATCGGCGCCCCAGTACGATTCGAACGCCGCCCGGAACTTCGCAAGCAGCGGAGCCGAGTCGCGCCAGGAGAGCCGCACGTTCCACTCGAGCCCCTCGTGGAGCGCGGCACGAGAGAGGTTCGAGGAGCCGATGTAGGCCGTGTGGCTGGCGCTCTCCCGGTGGAAGAGCCACGCCTTCGCGTGGAGGCGCGTCCGACGGTCGTCGTACGAGATCCGCACCTCGGCGCCGATCTCCGCAAGCGCCTCGAGCGCCCGCACCTCGCTCGCGCCGATGTACGTCGTCGTCAGGACGCGCACCGGGGCGGTGACGCCGCGCTCTCGCCCCCGCCCGACGACGGCCTCCAGTCCCTCGAGAAGCACCCTCAGGCCGCTCCACTTAACGAACGCGCAGAGGAGGTCCACCCGGTCGGCGGTCGCCAGTTCTCGTGACAATTCGCTCGCGAGCGAGGGCTCGCCCGAGGCGTTCACGAGGAGCGCGCTCTCGGCGAGTGGAATCTCCGGCAGGACGACCGGAGCCGCGGCCCCAAGCGCGGGCCGGGGCCGGACGAGGCGGAGATGTCGCGGCCCTTCGACTCGCAGCTCGCCCACCCCGAGCGGCAGCTCCACACAGTGCTCGCGAGCCGCGTCGGCGAGCGTCGCGAGGA
>CAZWRQ010000035.1:0-25277 GCA_964636395.1 uncultured Holophagales bacterium | reverse complement strand
CCCTTGAGCCTCGGCGAGCCAGCCGTAGCGGCCGTCCTCGAAGGAGACGTGCCACTCGTCCCAGGTCCCCTCGCCCGTCGAGAGCTGGAGCCGGCCGACGATCCGGAAAGGCTTCAGCCCCGCGGCCTTCGGCTTACCGGTCATCCCGAGGCGGAACGGCGACGAGGTCGGGACGAGCTCGGCGACGACGCCGAGGGCCTCGAGGTTCGCCCCCTTCCGGGACACGGCGGAGCGGCACTGCGGGCAGACGGTGACGACCGACGACCCGGCCCGGAACAGGACCTCTCCTCCGCAGGACGGACAGCTGGCGGCGCGCGAGCTCACGTGGCGGAAGGATAGAACAGGCCGGCCGCGGCCGGGGCCTCCCGGCGCTCCGAATCGTCGCTCCGCCGTCCGGAGGCGGCTCCTAGACGGGGAGCCTCACCCGAAACCGGGCCCCGCGCCCGGGCGGGCTCTCGAGTGAAACCTCGCCGCCCATCGCCTCGGTGAGCGTCTTCACGATCGACAAGCCGAGCCCGGTCGACGACTCGCCGCCGGTCGGGCGCGCCGAGAGGCGCGCGAACTTCGCGAAGAGGCGTGCGCGATCGGCGTCGCTCACCCCGGGCCCCTCGTCCTCGACGTCGACGAGGCCGGCGCCTCCGTCGGCGTGGACGGAGACGACGACGGTGGAGCGCCAGGGGGAGAACTTCACGGCGTTCGAGACGACGTTCTCGATCACCTGCTGGATCGCTCCGGGATCGCCGGTCACGACGACCGGCGACCCGTCGAGGCGAATCCCGATCTCCTTCCGCGCGGCCGGCTCCTGCTGCGTTTCGACGACCCTCCGCGCGATGCCGAGGAGGTCGCACGGCCGCCTCTCGAGCGCGACGCGGCCCGCCTCGGCGGCGCTCACCTCGAGGAGCCCGGCGACGAGGTCGCGGACGCGCTCGGCCGAGACGACGATCTTGGCCGCCATGCCGGCGGCCTCCTTCCGCGGGAACTCCTCGTCCCGGAGCATCTCGGCATAGCCGAGGACGACGCCGAGAGGGTTGCGCAGGTCGTGCGCAGCGATCCCGAGGAAGGTGCTCTTCTCCTCGTTCATCCGCTTCAGGTCCGCGGCGACGCTCCGCACCTTCTCGCTCGCGGCCTCGAGGAGCCTCATCGTGACGAAGGTCCGGCGCTGCCACGCCTCCCGGAAGTAGCCGGCGACCGAGAAGAAGAACCAGAGGAGGAGGAGCGTCCCGAGGGAGACGACGACGACGTCGGCCGGAAGGGGCGGTCCCCAGCCGGGGACCTTGCGGACGAGGGCGACCGCCGGGAACGCGAGGACGATGAGGCCGGCCCTCACGACGCTCGCGGCGAAGCCCGAGGGGAGGAGGCCGATCGCGGCGGAGGCGAGCGGGAAGCTGAGAGCGGCGAAGTAGACGGTCGTCCCGGGCTCCTGCGGCTGCCCGACGGCGATCATCGCCGCGACGGCCCAGCCGGCGGCGACGCTCCCGACCTCCAGGAGCGGCCGCGTCCAGCGGGCGAAGCGGGGGAGAGACGCGAGGAAGGCGAGGACCGCGACCGGGAGGGCCAGCGCGACGAGGCGGATGACGAGGACGCTCCGCCAGGTCTCGGGGAATGCGATCGGGTCGAGGACCCCGAACGCGAGGATCGTCGCGAGCGCGACGAAGACGGAGGGGCGGAGGATGCGGGCGCTCGAGGACCGCTGCTCCTCGCGAAAGGCGGCCTCGACGAGAGGGTCTCGGAACCGGAGCTTCCACGCGTCGTCGAGGTCCCGTTCGCTCACCGGGACGACGGGTCCCTCCCGCTTCGGCGGGCGCGGGATGCGCCATCCCGAGGAGGAGTGTCGTCCCCCGAGCACCGTGCCGCTGGCCATCGATGCGGATTCTGCACCGGACGCCGCCCCTTCGCCTCGCACTTTTCGGCCGGGGTCATCCCCGGAGGAGGTCGAAGAGCTTCCAGGCGAGGCCGGCCACGAGCGCCGAAGCGGGAATCGTCAGGACCCAGGCGACGACGATGCTCCTCGCGACTCCCCACCGGACCGAGGAGAGGCCGCGGGTCGCGCCGACGCCCATGATCGCCCCGGTGATCGTGTGCGTCGTCGAGACGGGGATCCCGCCGAGCGACGCCCCGACGAGCGTGACGGCCCCGGCGAACTCGGCGCAGGAGCCGCCGACGGGCTTCAGGGGGGTGATCCGCATCGACATCGTCCGGACGATGCGCCAGCCGCCGGAGAGGGTGCCGAGACCGATCGCCGCGTGACACATCAGGACGATCCAGAACGGCACGTGCGACCCCGAGAGATGTCCCGTCGAGAGGAGGAGCGCGAAGATGATCCCCATCGTCTTCTGGGCGTCGTTCATCCCGTGGCCGAACGAGAACGCTGCGGCGGAGAGGAGCTGGACCTTCCGGAAGACCCGGTCGACCCGGTCGGGCCTCCAGCGACGGAACGCCCAGGCGGCGGCGACGTAGTTCGCGAATCCGAGCACGAGGCCGAGGAGGGGCGAGAGGACGATGAAGGCGCTCGTGACCAGGAGCCCCTTCAAGACGAGGCTCCCGGCCCCGGCCTTCACGAACGCCGCGCCGGCGAAGCCGCCGATCAGCGCGTGCGAGGAGGAGGAGGGGAGCCCCCACCACCAGGTGAGGAGGTTCCAGACGATCGCGCCGAGGAGGCTCGCGAGGACGAGGTCGGGGTCGACGATCGCCGGATCGACGATTCCCTTCCCGATCGTCTTCGCGACGCGGGTCTCGAGCGCGAAGGCCGCGACGAAGTTGAAGAAGGCGGCCCAGACGACGGCGACCCTGGGCGAGAGCACCCGGGTCCCGACGACCGTGGCGATGGAGTTCGCCGCGTCGTGGAAGCCGTTGATGTAGTCGAAGAGAAGGGCGACGACGACGATGAAGACGATGTACGTCACGGCGACTCAGGTCGACTTGATGACGATCGCCTCGAGCGTGTTCGCCACGTCCTCGCAGCGGTCGGTCGCGCCCTCGACGAAGTCGTAGATCTCCTTCCACTTCATGACCTCGATCGGGTCCTTCGCTTCCGCGAAGAGCCTCCCGATCGCGAGCTGCGCGACCGTGTCGGCCTCGTTCTCGAGCCGGTTGATCTCGACGCAGGCCTCGAGGATCTGCTTCGAGTGCTTGAGGTCGGAGAGAAGGGCCATCGCCTTCTGGATCGCCTCCGCCGACTGGACGATGATCGAGGTGATCTTCTTCAGCTCCGGGGTCGTCGACGCGATCCGGTAGAGGACGATCCGCGCGGCCGCCGCGTCGATGTAGTCGAGGACGTCGTCCAGGTTGCGGACCAGGACGTGTATGTCCTCGCGGTCGATCGGCGTGATCCAGGTCCGGTTCAGGAGGTCGAACGTCTCGTGGGCGATCTGGTCCCCCTGGTGCTCGAGCTGCTTGATCCGGACCGCGCGCTCGTCGTCGAGGACCGGCGCGGCGGCAAGGGCGTCGAGGACCCGCGCGGCCTCGAGGATCACCTCGGCGCCGCGGGCGAACTGCGGAAGGAAGGTCTCTTCCCTTGGGAACAGGCGCATCGAGGGCTCTCCTCCGGACGAAGGAGGTTATCAGCCGCCGCGCTGCAGCGACGTCCCGCGGCCCTGCGGCTCAGCTCGGTCGGGGGAACGTCGCTTCGCGGAGGATCGCGACGGCCGCGGGGCGACCGGCGGCCGCCTCGCCGGAGACGCGGATCGCCTCCGCGCGGAGCTCGAGGTCGCCGGACTCCGTCGCGAGCCGGAGCGGTCCGGCTGCGCGGCCGCCGTCGAGGGCCTCGCGGAGGAGGTCGGCCACGTCCTTCTCCCGAACCAGCTCGAGGACGTGCTCCCCTCTGCGCAGCGCGTCGGGCGGGAGGCGAAGGAGGCCGAGCGCCGCGGAGTTCGCGTCGAGCAGGGAGAGGTCGCGGTCGACGACGAGGAGGCCCGTCGGGATCCCGTCGAAGATCGTGCGCGAGACCGTCTCCTGCCGCACGACGGCGTCGCTCTTCTCGTTCGCCAGGTCCAGGAGGTCGCCGAGGGCCGAGTGGACCTCCGCCGTCTCCTCGGAGACGGCGCCCGGGTTCGCCGGCCGCTGCCCGCGCCCGACGTCCTCCACGGCTCGAAGCACGAGACCGAGCTCGGCGGCCTGGCGGGATCGAAGGCGCGCGACGATCGCTCCGGCGAGCAGGCCGGCCGCCGCGCAAACGAGAAAGACGCGCCGGCGATAGGGGGCCTCCCACGACGAGAGGTCCTTCTCGGGGAAAGCCAGCCTGAGGACCTCTCCGGTTCGGAGCCGGGTGGCCGCGTAGACGAGCCGCTGACCGAGCGTCGAGGAGAAGCGGGCTTCGAACCCTCGCCCCGTTCGGAGCGCGTCGCGCACCTCGGGACGCCCAACGTGGTTCTCGAGGGTGTCGAGCCGGCTCCGGTCGACGCCGCTGTCTCCGAGGACCCGGCCGCTGGTCGCGATGAGCGTGGCCCGCAGCGCGAGCTGCCGGCCGATCCGGTCGACGGTCTCCTTCGGGTCTCCTCCCGACGCGAGGACCGCCTCGACGTCGGGACCGACCCGCTCGAGAAGCGAGAAGGCGGCCTCCTCCGTCCGGCCCGCGATCGCCCCTTCGAGGATCCGCCCGAGGACGGCGCCGGCCACGAGGCCTCCGGCGAGCCCCAGGAGCAGCGGGAGGGCGAGCCTCCGGGTCCGGTTCGGGGCGCGGCGGGGAGGTCGGGGCGGCTGGGGCGTCGTCATGGGAGCCCGGGATCGTAGCGCCGGCGCGTTAAGACCGTGTGGGGTCGCCCGGGGGCGCGACGGGGGGCGTCGACCGCGAGATCCGCGAGGAGGGCGCCTCGTCACGGTAGTAACCGCGCGGCGCCAGGAGCCGCCAGGTCCGCTCGACGAGGTCCTTGTCGGAGACGGGCCTTTCGAGGATCTCGCTCGCGCCGACCTGCCGCGCGAAGTGCTCCTGGGCCCGGTCCACCCGCATCCCGAGAAGGAGAACGGGGACCTGGGCGAACGTCGGCGTCGCCTTGAGGATCCGCGCCACCTCGAACCCGTCGGCCTTCGGGAGGGCGATGTCCATCACCACCGCGTCGGGAACGCGCGACATCAGGAGCTCGAGGATCTCCTCGCCGCTCCGGGCCTCCACGGCGTCGCAGCCCGACTCCGCGAAGGCCTGGCCGGCCGCGATTCGATCCGCCCCGTCCCCCATCACGACGAAGACCGTCGGCCGGCCGGCAGGGCGCCGCACCGCCGGAGCGGTGGGGGGCGCCGCGACTCCCGCGGGGGAGCGCATCGAAGGGGAAGGCGTCTGCATCGGGGCCGGCGCGGGCTCGGCCGCGGGGGCCGGACGCGGCCGCGGACGGTGAGGCACGACGGGCGTGAGGTCGTCGCGGAGGGCGTCGGCGGGCCGCGGAGGCCGGGGGCCGCCGCTCGGGTCGCCCAGGGCCGCGTCGATCGCCCGCGCCAGCGCCGCGTCATCGTCCTCGACGTCGGGAGAGTCCGGCTGGCCCGCCGCTCTCGCGAGCGCCGCGTCGAGCGCGGCGGCGGTCGGCAGGCGGTCCTCGCGCCGCTTCGCGAGCGCGCGATGGACGACCTCCCGGAGACGCTGCGGGATCTCGGGGTAGAGCGAGAGGTTCCCCGGCACCGGTTCGGAGATCTGCTTCATCGCGATCCCGAGCGCGGAATCCGCCGTGAAGGGGAGGACGCCGGAGAGCATCTCGAACGCGATGATCCCGATCGAGTAGATGTCGCTCCTCACGTCGGCGGACTGGCCCATCGCCTGCTCGGGCGAGATGTAGTGCGGCGTCCCGAGGACGACCGCTTCCTGGGTCAGCTTCTCGTCGACCGCGCCCCGGGCGAGGCCGAAGTCGAGGATCGAGACGACGTCCCCGGCGCCGACGATGATGTTCTGGCTCTTCAGGTCGCGGTGGACGATCCCCTGCTCGTGAGCGGCCTGGGTCCCCTGGCAGATCTGGCGGAGGATCCGGATCGCCCGTTCCGGAGGGATCCGGCCCTCCTGCAGGATGAGGGACTGCAGGTCATGGCCGGGGACGAACTCCATCGTGATGTAGGGGTGGCCGCCTCCGCTCCCGAAGTCGTACATCCGGGCGACGTTGGGGTGCTTCACCTTCCGGTTCAGGCTGATCTCCCGCTTGAACCGGGCCAGGATCGCACCGTCGTCGTCCCCGACGTGCCCGTAGAGGACCTTGATCGCGACGACCTCGTCGAGGTCCCGGTCCTTCGCCTTGAAGACGACACCCATCCCGCCGCGGCCGAGGTCCTCGAGCCAGGCGTAGCGGGGGGCTCCGGCGAAGAACTGGGTTCGAAACGTGTCGAGGTTCATGTCGGGTCGCGGCCCGCGGGCGAGCGGGTCGTCCCGCGCCGAACCTCCATTATCGCCCGCCGGCGCGATTCCCGCTGTCCGCCCGGCACCCTGTCGTCCCGGCTCACGGGGCGATAGGATGCCCTCCGTCCCGCAACGACACCCGAGGAGACCCGCACATGACCACGATCGACACCATCACCTCCGCCCTCGGCGCCGAGTCGAAGTCCCTTCTCGAGCACACGTGCTCCGGAATCCCGAAGGAGACGCTGCACCTGCCCGGGCCGGACGTCGTCGACCGCATCTGGTCGACGTCCGACCGCCCGATCCCCGTCCTCCGGAGCCTCCAGCAGCTCGTCGAGCACGGCCGTCTCGCCGGCACCGGCTACCTCTCGATCCTCCCCGTCGACCAGGGGATCGAGCACTCCGCCGGCGCGAGCTTCGCGAAGAACCCCGTATGCTTCGACCCCGAGGGGATCGTGAAGCTCGCGATCGAGGGGGGCTGCAACGCCGTCGCCTCGACGCTCGGCGTCCTCGGCGCCGTGGCGCGCAGGTACGCCCACAAGATCCCGTTCCTCCTGAAGATCAACCACAACGAGTTCCTGACCTACCCGAACAAGTTCGACCAGATCATGTTCGCGCAGGTCAAGCAGGCCCGGGACATGGGGTGCGTCGCCGTCGGGGCGACGATCTACTTCGGGTCGGACCAGTCGGGGCGGCAGATCGTCGAGGTGGCCCAGGCGTTCCACGCCGCCCACGAGATGGGTATGGCGACCGTCCTCTGGTGCTATCTCCGGAACCCCGCCTTCAAGATGGACAAGGACTACCACGTCGCCGCCGACCTGACGGGCCAGGCGAACCACCTCGGCGTGACGATCGAGGCGGACATCATCAAGCAGAAGCTCCCGGAGACGAACGGCGGGTACCTCGCGCTGAACTCGAAGGAGAACCCCTACGGCAAGACCGACAAGCGGATCTACGAGAAGCTGACGACGGACCACCCGATCGACCTGACGCGCTACCAGGTCGCGAACTGCTACATGGGCCGCGCGGGCCTGATCAACTCGGGCGGCGCGTCGGGCGAGAACGACTTCGCCGAGGCGATCAAGACGGCCGTCATCAACAAGCGCGCGGGAGGCATGGGCCTCATCTCGGGCCGCAAGGCGTTCCAGCGCCCGATGGCCGAGGGTGCGAAGCTCCTCAACGCCATCCAGGACGTCTACCTCTGCAAGGAGGTCACGATCGCGTAGCGCGGTCGCGGCGAACTCGTCGAGAGCCGAAGGCCCCCGGGCGACCGGGGGCCTTCGTGCGGGAGGGAGCCTGCGCGGGTGTTTCAGCCCGCGGCGACGAAGCGCCTATTCCCCGCAGGCCTCCCGAAACGTCGCCCCCAGCGCCTTCGTCTCCCGCTCGTCCTCGACGAAGGCCTGGGAGCCGGGCGCGACCGCCTCGCGCCCCACGAGAAGCCGGATCAACGACCCTCCCGAGAAGTAGGACCGGCGCTCCTCGACCGCGGCCACCGTCGGCGGCGTCTCGAGGCCGATCTGGCCGTCGTACCGGCTCGTCCTTCGGAACGCGAAGACGAGGTCGCCTTCCACGTAGAAGAGCTCGAGGGAGGCCTTCCAGGTCTCGCCCCAGAGCCGGGCCGTCACCTTCCGGAGCCGTTCGCCGGACGAGTGGCAGGTCGCCTCGGCCCCCTCGAGGGCGACGTCCTCCACCTCCACGGTGCGGGTCTCGAAGGTGCCGGCCTCCCGGTGGATCGCCTCGACCTCCGCCCGTATCCGCGCGACCTGTTCCTCGACCCCCGCGCCGGAGGCCGGACGGACCGCGGCGAGAAGCGCGAGGGCCGCCGCGAGGGCGAGTCGCTTCACGGCCGCCTCCAGGTGCCGGGATCCGGGACCGGGACGAAGCACCCCTCGACGGCGCGTGCGACCCGCGTCGCCCATGCGACGACCTGCCCGTCGCGGAATCCGCGCTGGAAGCTGCGCTCGGCGGGGGAGCTGCCGCGCCGGTCGCTCGGCGGGCGCTGCTCGTCGCCGTCGAAGCGCGAGCCGTCGAGGGAGGAGCAGCCGGGCGCGGAGCGGCGGCTTTGCGCTTCGACCCCGGCGGCGAAGCCGGCGAGGTAGTCGGGGTGGTCGGTGACGCGAGAGAGCGCCTGCGAGGCCTCGTCGAGCGCGGCGAGGCGTGTCGCGGCGAGAGAGCGGTTCGTCTCCTCGGCCTTCCACGCCGCATGCCGCGCGAGCGTCTCCTCGTAGTCGCGCGGGTAGGGGTCGCGTTCGCGCCGGTTCCACGCCTCGGAGCGCCGCGCCGACGCCTCGATCTCGTAGCGCTCGGCGCACTCGAGGAGGACCGCCTCGACGTCGGCGAGGCGGCCTGACTTCAGTACGACTTTCGGGACGTCGACCATGAGCTGCACCCGGCAGGAGCGCTCGTCCCAGAGCGTGAACGGCCCGTCCGTCCGCGGCACGAGGACCGGCTCGGCGACGGAGAGGTAGAGGTCGACCCGGTCGGACTTCTGGTTCAGCTTGTCGACCCGCGCGAGCTCGCCCTCGCCGAATCGCCGGCTCCCGCGGCTCGTGCTCCGGAGGCCGCGCACCTCGACGTTCGTATAGGCGACCGAGCAGTCGGAAGCGGTCTCCACCTTCACGACGACCCACGCCCCGACCCACGCCCGCTCGAGCTCGTCCTCGAGGTCCGCGTGCGCCGGGAGCGCCGCGAGGGCGCAGGCGAGCGCGGCGACGCGCAGGGACGACCTTCCCGTCTTCGTCTTCATCTCGGCCTCCTCCGGTCGCGGAATCGTAGCCGAGCCCGGGCGGGCCTCAGAGTCTCGCCGAGGCCCCTCCGGGTCCCTTTCAGCAGGCGGCTGGAGCGGGCTGCTCCGGCGACGCCGGCCGCACCCCGGACTCGCCGCGATGTCCGGCCCCGGTCGCGGGCCTCCGGCCGATTCGCCGGAACCGTCGCGGCAGCTCCTCTGCGCACTCCTCGACCGTCTCGGAGCCGACCGCCTTCCCCGGGTAGATCTCGTAGAGCTTCCGATAGACGGGCGGCGTCAGGTTCGGCATCACGACGTTCGCGCCGCGCAGGAGGCCGCGCTCGCGGCCGAAGGCGTTGAGCGTGGCGAGGGCGGTCGTGGAGGGGATGTTCGCGTCCGGGCGGACGAGCCGCGCGAGGGCGACGACCTTCGTCGCGGTCTCCTCGTCATTCGGCACCTGCTCGCCTTCGGGGGCGGGCGGGAAGAGGCCGCGGCCGAGCGGCGTCCCGGGATGCGGGATGAACGGCCCGACGCCGATCATGTCGAGGTCGAGGTCCCGGAAGAGGACGACGTCGTCCGCGAGGCTCGCGTACGTCTGCCCGGGGATCCCGACGAGGACTCCGCTCCCCACCTCGTAGCCGAGCTGTCGCAGGCGGCGGAGGATCGCGAAGCGGTCCGACCGCCGGCCGGGGGGCGAGGGGTGGATCGCGTCGTAGAGCGCGGCGTCCGACGTCTCGAAGCGGAGCAGGTAGCGGTCGGCGCCCGCCTCGCGCCAGGCGACGAGGTCGGCGTCCGGGCGCTCGCCGAGGCTGAGCGTGACGGCGAGGGCCGTCGTGGTCTTGATCTCCCTCACGAGGGACGCGACCCATGCGCGCGTCAGACCGTAGTCCTCGCCGGCCTGGAGGACGACCGTGCCGTAGCCGAGGCGCTCGGCCATCCGGGCGCACGAGAGGGCCTCCTCCGTCGTCATCCGGAAGCGGGGGAGCGTGCCGCTCGTCGCGGCGATCCCGCAGTAGGCGCAGCCCCGCACGCAGTGGTTCGAGAGCTCGACGAGACCCCGCAGGTGGACCGCATCCCCGACGTGCTCGCGCCTCGCCGTGTCGGCGCGCCGGTAGAGGCGCGAGAGCCGGGACGGGTCGGTCTCCCGGAGCCAGGCCAGGATGCCGTTGCGGTCGATCACGTCGTCACCTCCGGAGGAGACGCAGGCTGGGCGGCGAGGCGGAACGCCTCGAGCGCGTCGGGGAACGGCTCGAGGGCTCGCTCGAGGATGCCGAGGGAGTAGGCGATCGTCAGGCCGTAGTTCGTGACGGGGACGCCGGCCGCGCGGCATCGGAGGATTCGCGAGAGCATCTCGCGGCGGTTCCCCATGCAGCTGCCGCAGTGGACGACGAGGGCGAAGGGGGAGAGGTCCTCCGGGAAGTCGTGCCCCTGGACGTGGACGAACTCGAGGGGGACGCCCGTGTACTGCCGCACCCAGCGCGGGATCTTCACCCGCCCGATGTCGTCGCCGATCGGATGGTGCGTGCACGACTCGGCGACGAGGACCTTCTCGCCCGCCTTCAGCCTCTCGATCCCGAGCGCGCCGCGCGCGAGCTCGGCGAGGTCGCCCTGGAAGCGGGCAAAGAGGATCGAGAAGGAGGTGAGCGGGACGCCGGGGGGCGTGTCCGCGGCGACCTTGAGGAACGCCTGCGAGTCGGTGACGACGAGGCGCGGGGGCGAGGAGAGGCGAGCGAGCGCCGTCCGGAGCTCCCGCTCCTTCACGACGAGCGAGAAGGCATCGGAGTCGAGGAGGTCGCGGATCGTCTGGACCTGCGGGAGGATGAGGCGGCCCTTCGGCGCCTCCTTGTCGATCGGGACGACGAGGACGACGAGGTCGCCCTCGCTCACGAGGTCGCCGACGATGCGCCGGGTCTCGAGCGCCTCGGCCGGGACGGCCGCGAGGAGAGCCTGGCGCAGTGCGGCGATCCCGTGCCCCGCGGGCGCCGCCGTCTCGACGACCTTCCGTCCGGACGCGGCGAGCCGCGCGAGGAGCTCCGGCGCCGGAGCGGCGACGTCGCGCTTGTTGAGGACGACGACGTGCGGGATCGCCCGGACGGCGATCTCCGCGAGGAGCGCCTCCTCGAAGGGACCCCACTCCGTCGCGTCCGCGACGAGGAGGGCGAGGTCCGTCCGCTCGAGGACCTTCCGGGTCTTCGCGATCCGGAGCTCTCCGAGCGCCCCCTCGTCGTCGACGCCGGCCGTGTCGATGAAGAGGACCGGCCCGAGCGGGAGGAGCTCCATCGGCTTCTCCACGGGGTCCGTCGTCGTGCCGGGCGTCGCGGAGACGATCGAGACCTCCTGCCGCGTGAGCGCGTTCAGGAGGCTCGACTTGCCGACGTTCCGCCGGCCGAAGAGCCCGACGTGAAGGCGCAGGCTGCGCGGGGCGCCGTTCACGAAGCCCCGTCCTTCCGCGGCGCGGCCGCGGGGGAGCCGAGGCGGCAGACGGCCTCGGGAGAGGTGAGGGCGTCGAACTCCTCGCCGGTCAGGAGCTTCTCGGCGACCGCGGTCTCGCGGAGCCCTCGCCCCGACCGGGCCGCGGCGTCGAGGAGGCGCGCGGCGCCGCCGTACCCGAGGGCCGGGAGGAGCGCCGTCGCCGTCGCCGTCGAGGAGTCGACGTGCCGCCGGCACCGCTCCTCGTCGGCCGCCAGGCCGGCCACGCAATGCTCCGCGAGGATCCGCGCGGCGCGGGCGAGGAGGTCGAGGCTCGTCAGGAGCGAGTCCGCCACGAGCGGGAGGAACGGGTTCAGCTCGAGCGAGCCCGACGCGGCGGCGAAGCCGATCGCCTGGTCGTGGGCGAAGACCGAGAGGGCGGCCTGCGTGACGGCCTCGGGGATCACCGGGTTCACCTTCCCCGGCATGATCGAGGAGCCCGCCTGCCGGGGCGGGAGGCGTAGCTCGCCGAGGCCCGCCTCCGGGCCGGAGGAGAGGAGACGCAGGTCCCCCGAGACCTTCAGGAGCGAGGCGGCGCAGGCCTTCAGCGTCCCGGAGACCTCGACGAAGGCGTCGGCGTTCTGCGTCGCCTCGACGAGGTTCTCGGCCCGGGCGAGTCCGAGGCCGGTCACCTCGCGGAGCCGGTCGACGACGGCGAAGACGAACGCCCGCGGCGCGGCGAGGCCGGTGCCGATCGCCGTCCCGCCGAGGTTCACGACTCGAAGTCGCTCCTCGCAGCGGGAGATCCGCCATCGGTCCCGCCCGAAGGCCTCGGCGTAGGCCCCCATCCCGCGCCCGAGCGTCGTCAGGACGGCGTCCTGCATCTCGGTCCGGCCGACCTTCACGACGTGGGCGAGCTCGCGCTCCTTGGCCTGGAAGGCCTCCTGGAGGCCGAGCACCGCCGCCTCGACCTCCCGGAGGAGGCGGATCGCGGCGACCCTCAGCGCCGTGGGGTAGGTGTCGTTCGTCGACTGGTGGAGGTTCGCGTCGTCGAGCGGGGAGACGAGGTCGGAGCGCCCGGGGCGCTCGCCCATCAGGACGAGCGCGCGGTTCGCGAGGACCTCGTTCACGTTCATGTTCGTCGACGTCCCGGCTCCGCCCTGGAGCGCGTCGACGACGACGTGCTCCGTCAGGAGGCCTTCCGCCATATCGCGGCAGGCCCTCTCGAGCGCGTCGGCCTTCGCTCCCGAAAGGAAGCCGAGGTCGCGGTTGACGAGGAGGCAGGCGAGCTTGACCTCGCCGTAGGCCCTCACGAGGGCGGGGTGGACAGGCCTCCCCGCGAGCGGGAAGCTCGCGACGGCTCGCGCGGCGTGGATCCCCCAAAGGGCCTCGGCCGGGACGGCGAGCGTGCCGAGCGCGTCGCGCTCGACGCGGAAACCCTCGCCCGCGGCGGCGCTCCCGTCAGCAGAAGACGTCCCGGCGGCCACTCTTCACCTGGTCGACCATTTTCCGGGACTTCTCCCGGAGGGCCGGCTCCATCTCCTCGAGCGAGGCGGCGATACGCGCCTCGCCGGCGCGCCGGGTCTCCTCCGACCCGTAGTCGAGGAGGTACTCCTCGAACGTCGCGAGGGCGTTCGGATTGCAGTGCTCCTTGATCTCGCCCGGCTTCGCGAGGTCCATGAAGTCGGCGCCGGTCCGGCCGAGGCGGTAGCAGGCGGTGCAGAAGGAGGGGACGAAGCCGTGGGAGGCGACGTCCCGGATCACCTCGTCGAGCGAGCGGTGGTCGCCGAGGGAGAACTGCTCGGCGCACGGGTCGCCCGGGTCGGCCTCGTAGCCGCCGGGGTTCGTCCGGCTCCCGGCGGAGATCTGCGAGATGCCGAGGGCGAGGACCTCGCGCCGCGTCTCGGCCGACTCCCGCGTCGAGAGGATCAGGCCGGTGTACGGGACGGCGAGGCGGAGGATCGCGATGACCTTCTTGAAGTCGAGGTCCGAGACGGCGTGCGGCGGGTGGTCCGCCACCTCCGAGCCGGTCGCCGGCTCGATCCGCGGGACGGAGATCGTGTGCGGCCCGACGCCGAACGTCCGCTCGAGGTGCTCCACGTGCTGCATGAGGGCGAGGAGCTCGTAGCGCCAGTCGTAGAGGCCGAAGAGGATGCCGATGCCGACGTCGTCGATCCCGGCCCTCATGGCCCGGTCCATCGCCGTGACCCGCCAGTCGTAGTCCCGCTTCTTCCCGGCCACGTGGACCTCGGCGTAGGTCTCGCGGTGGTACGTCTCCTGGAAGAGCTGGTAGGTCCCGATCTTCGCCGCCTTCAGCCGGCGGAACTCCTCGTCGGTGAGCGGGGCGACGTTCACGTTCACGCGGCGGATCTCGCCCGGGCCGCTCGAGGTCGCGTAGACGGTCTCGATCGAGCGGAGGACGTAGTCGAACCCCTCCCGCGGGTACGACTCGCCCGCCACGAGGAGGATCCGCTTGTGGCCCTGCTCCTCGAGCCACCTCACCTCGCGGGCGATCTCCTCCTGCGTCAGCGCCCGGCGGACGAGCGCCGTGTTCCGAGCACGGAAGGCGCAGTAGGTGCACTCGTTCGCGCAGAGGTTCGAGATGTAGAGCGGCGCGAAGAGAACGAGGCGCTTGCCGTAGATCGCCTCCTTGACCTCGCGCGCGGTGTGGAAGAGCTCGTCGAGGAGGGCGGGATCGGCGACGTTCGCGAGGACGGCGAGGTCGCGGCCGCGGAGCCCCTTCAGCTCCCGGGACTTCGCGAGGAGGTCGCGGACCTCGGCGGCGTCGGGCCGGACGGAGGTTTCGAGGACGGTCCGGATTCCGTCGTCGTCGATCCGGACGACGGGCTCGGACGAGGGCGTGGACTGCGTCATGGAGTCTCCCTGGCGGACCCCGGATCCGGGGTCTCGGCCATCGGCCATCATCGCCCCCCGGACCCCTCTCGGTCCAGCGTCGGAATGGAGGGAACGGCGATCTCCGGCGACTCCGTCGCAGGGCGGCCGGAAGCCTCCGAGACGCCGAAAATGTCCACGGAATGGACCGGTCGAAGCCCCCGGACGGACGCCCTTTCTCTATGATGCCGGGGAGCCCGCGGAGCGCTCGAGAAGCCGGGAGCCGCCCGGGGCGACGTCCTCGAAGGAATGGAATCGGGAAGGGAGAGGGAGCGATGGCCGAGGCCGCGAGCAACAGCGGACGTACGTTCCGAATGCCCCACACTCTGGTGATCGTCGGGAGCCTCGTCGTCTTCGTCCTGGTCCTGGCGTGGCTCGTCCCGTCGGGGACGTACCAGACGGTCGAGAAGGCGGGGCGGACGGTCACGGTGCCGGGGACCTACCAGCAGGTCGAGAAGGTCTGGCTGGGCCCGCAGTGGGTCGTCGTCGCCCCGATCCGCGGCTTCCTCGACGGGGCGCTCATCATCGCGTTCCTCTTCGCCATCGGAGGCGCCTTCGGCATCGTCCAGGCGGGCGGGACGATCGAGTTCGCGATCCGGAAGCTGACGGCGGCGCTCGCCGCGCGCCCGTTCCTCGAGAAGCTCGTCATCCCGGTGCTGATGGCGGTCTTCTCGCTCGCGGGCTCGGTCTTCGGGATGTCCGAGGAGGTCATCCCGTTCGTCGTCATCTGCATCCCGCTCGCGATCTCGCTCGGCTACGACTCGATCGTCGGCGTCGCGATCCCGTTCCTCGGAGCGGCGGCGGGCTTCGGGGCGGCGTTCTTCAACCCGTTCACCGTCGGCATCGCGCAGGGGCTCGTCGGCCTCCCGCTCTACTCGGGCCTCGGCTACCGGGTGGCGACCTGGTTCGTGACGACGGGCGTCATGATCGCGTGGGTGATGGTCTACGCGGCGCGCGTGAAGAAGCGCCCGGAGGCGAGCCCCGTGCGCGACCTCGACCTCGCGCGCGAGCGGAGCGCCCCGGCGAGCGGCGAGGCGGAGCCGTGGACCGTCCGGCACGCGCTCGTCCTCACGCTCTTCGTGACGACGATGGGCGTCCTCGTCTGGGGGATCCTGAAGAAGCAGTGGTTCATCGAGGAGATCGGGGCCCTCTTCCTGGCGATGGGGCTCGTCCTCGGCGTCGTCGCGGGCCTCGGCGGGACGCGGATCGCGACGGCGTTCGTCGCGGGCGCGAAGGACATGGTCAACGTGGCGCTGATCATCGCCTGCGGCCGGGCGCTCCTCATCATCGCGCGCGAGGCGAAGGTCCTCGACACGATCCTCTTCCACGGCGCGGGGCTGATCTCGCACCTCCCCGGCGTCGTCGCCGCCCAGGTGATGTTCGTCGTCCAGTGCGTCATCAACTTCTTCATCCACTCCGGGACGGCTCAGGCGGCCCTCACGATGCCGATCATGGCGCCGCTCGCCGACCTCGTCGGCCTGACGCGCCAGACGATGGTCTTCGCCTACCAGCTCTGCGAGCTGGTCAACCCGATTCTCCCGACGTCGGCCGTGACGATGGGCGTCCTCGGCATGGCGAAGATCCCGTGGGAGAGGTGGGCGCGCTGGTTCCTGCCGCTCATGCTGACGCTGATGGTCCTGGCGTTCCTCCTCCTCGTCCCGCCGGTGCTCATGCACTGGGGCCCGTTCTAGGAGCGGAGCCGTGAAGGCGCTTCCGCTCCTCCTCGCGGCGGCGTGCGTCGCCGCCGGTACGTCAGCGGCATCAGGGACCGTCGCGGCCCGTCCCGGCTCCGCCGGGGGCGACCTCCCCGAGGACCATCGGACGCTGACGAAGTCGACCTCGTACGACGCGATGGCGGCCTTCCTGAAGACGGTCGACGGGAAGGGGCCCGTCGTCGTCTCCGTCGAAGGGAAGACGGCGCAGGGGAGGAACGTCTGGCTCGTCCACGCGCGCGGGAGCGCGAGCCCGACGTTCCGCGTCCTCTTCTACGCGCAGCAGCACGGCGACGAGGTGTCGGGGAAGGACGCCCTCCTTTACCTCGTGAGAGACATCGCGAGGGACCCGAAGACGCTCCCGCCCGAGGTCGACCTCTGGGTGATGCCGATGATGAACCCCGACGGCGCCGAGGCCGGCACGCGGAGGAACTCGGCCGGCGCCGACCTGAACCGCGACCACGTCACGCTCTTCCAGCCCGAGACGGAGGCGCTCCACCGCGTGGCGCGGCGAGTCCGGCCGCACCTCGCGGTCGACGCTCACGAGTTCGGGCGCGACTCGGAGGAGTGGACGAAGAGAGGGTGGGAGAAGTGGCCCGACATCACGATGGACGGGCTGAACAACCCCCACTTCGACCGCGACCGGAGGGCGGCGGCGAAGCGCTGGGTCGACGAGTCCGCCGCGGCCGAAGGGGAGGCGGGGCACCGCTTCCTCCGCTACTGGGTCGGCGGCGCGCCGCCCGACGACGAGCAGCGCCACTCGGCGCCCGACACCGACGGCGGCCTGAACGGCGTCGGCGCCTACGGCGGCCTGTCGTTCATCATCGAGGCGGCCGTCCGCCACAACGCGAAGGACCCGTCCGCAGACCTCGGCAACCGCGTCGACGCCTACCTCGTCCTCTTCCGCCGCCTCCTCGAGGGAGGCGGCCACCGAGACGAGGACCGCGCCGTCGTCGAGAAGGCGCGGAAGCTCCCGCTTCCGGCGTTCCTCCCGTCCGACGCGCTCTGGGTGAACCCGGAGGGGACGGTGACGGAGTTCCCCGTGGTCGAGCTCGCGACGGGGAAGACGGTGAAGGTCCCGACCGCGAACCTGATGACGGAGGTCGCGGTGAAGCGGAGCGTCCCGACGCCGCTCGGCTACGCGGTCGACCCCGCCGCGGCGGCGGAGATCGGCGCGCTGCTTTCGAGGCACGGCCTCGAGTTCGAGGCGCTCGCCGCGCCGCGCGCGGTGACGGTCGAGACGTGCACGCTCCTCCGCGTCGAGGAGGAGTTCGACGACGCCTACAGCCGCTACGGCGGCCGGACGATCGTGAAGAGGGGCGAGGCGAAGGCGGCCGAGCTGCCGGCCGGGAGCCTCTGGGTCCCGCTCGAGGGAGACGGCGCGCTCCGAGCCGCGATCCTCCTCGAGCCGACGGCGATGTACGGCCTCTGGCAGTACCCGCGGCTCAAGGCTCTCGTCCCGGCAGACGGGACGATCCCGGTGCGTCGCGTCGTGAAGGGCCCGAAGTGAGCGCCCCGGGAGCGGCCCTCCCGCTCGAGGCCGAGCGCGTCCCCGCCTTCGAGAAGGTCGACCTCGTCCACGTGAGCCTCCCGTTCGTGACGCCCTTCTCGATCAGCTCGGCGACGTGGACCGGGAAGGAGACCTTCCTCGTCCGCGTCGAGGGCGGGGGAAAGGTCGGTTGGGGCGAGTGCGTCGCCGACCCCGACCCGTTCTACGCGCCGGAGACGACGACCTCCGCGCGGCACGTCGTGGCGGAGTTCCTGCTGCCGCTCGTCGAGCCGGGCCTCACGTTCCTCGAGCTCGACGCGCGCTTCGGGCACGTCCGCGGGAACCGGATGGCGAAGGCGGCGATCGAGAACGCCCTCGTCGACCTCGCTGCGAAGGCGAAGGGGGTCCCGCTCCACGAGCTCCTCGGGGGCGCGCGCAAGCGGATCCCGTCGGGAATCAGCATCGGCCTGCAGGAGTCGCCCGCCGCACTCGTCCGCGAGGTGGAGGAGGCCGTTTCGCGCGGCTACCACCGCGTGAAGGTGAAGGTGAAGAAGGGGAAGGACGTCGACTACGTCGCGGCCGTCCGCGCGCGCTTCCCCGAGATCCCGCTCATGGCCGACGCGAACGGCGACTACCGCCTCGAGGACGCCGCGCACCTCGCGCGGCTCGACGCCTATGGCCTGACGATGATCGAGCAGCCGCTCTCGTACGCCGACATCTGGGAGCACTCGCTCCTGCAGAAGCAGCTCTCGACGCCGCTCTGCCTCGACGAGTCGATCCACGACCTCGCCGACTTCCGGGCCGCCGTGGAGCTCGGCGCCTGCCGGATCCTCAACCTGAAGGAGGGTCGAGTCGGCGGGCTCCTCGAGTCGCTCCGGCTCCTGAGCTTCGCGAAGGAGCGCGGCATCCCGGTCTGGTCGGGCGGGATGGACGAGACGGGGATCGGCCGCGCCGTGAACATCCACCTCCAGACGGTGGACGGTTTCACGCTGCCGGGCGACACCTCGGAGACGACGCGCTATTTCCGCGAGGACCTCGTCACGCCCTCCGTCGTCCTCGACGCGGAAGGGTTCATCGAGGTGCCCGAGGGCGACGGGATCGGCGTCGAGGTGATCCCGGAGCGGCTCGAGAAGTTCACGCTCCGGACGGAGAGGCTGAAGTGAAGACCACGACGCTCCGATCCACCGTCGCGCTCGCGGGAGCGCTCGTCGCGTTTCCGGCCGCGGCGCAGCCGGCCCCGTCGGCCCCTGCTCCGGCTTCTTCGGTCGCGAAGGACGCCCGGCCGGAGTTCCTCCTCCCGAAGGCGGACGAAGGGCTTCCCGCGCCGCTCCGTGCCATGCTCGACGGCGTTCGCGCCGAAGCCCTCCGCGCGCACGTCGCCTTCCTCGCCTCGCCGTCCCTGGCGGGGCGCGGCCTCGGGAGCGACGGCCTCGAGGCGGCGCTCGAGTACGGTGCGGCCGAGCTCGCCCTCGCGGGCGTGGCGCCGTACGGCGCCGCCGACGGGAAGGGGGCGCACACCTACTTCCAGCCGGTGCCGATGCGCGAGATCCGCGAGCCGGGGGGCTCCGTGGAGGTCGAGCGGCGGGCGGGGGAGACGACGACGCTTCGGACGTTCCTCCACGGCGTCGACGTCGTCGTGGCGCCGCAGGCGGCGCGTACCGTGACGGGGCCGCTCGTCTTCGCGGGCTACGGCATCCGCGAGACGTCTCCCGCGCGCGACGACTACGAGCGCCTCGACGTGAAGGGGAAGGTCGTCGTCCTCCGTGAGGGTCTCCCGCCAGGCGACGCGTGGAGGGAGAAGGCGCTCGTGGAGAAGTACGCCGCGGGGGACGCCGAGGAGCGCTGGGCCACGAAGGTGGCGACGGCGACGGCGCTCGGCGCGGCGGCCGTCCTCGCGGTTGAGGGGAACGACTGGGCTTCGCGCCTGCTCGGGAACGAGAGGCCCGCGACGTTCGCGTTCCGGTCGATGACGGAGGCGTCTGCGCGCGAGCCGCTCGTCGTCCGCTGCGCGCCCGTCGTCCTCGAGGCGCTCCTCGGCGGGCCGCCGAGGGTCGACGAACCTTCGCGCGCGCTTCCCGTCTCCGCGACGCTCCACGCGACGGCCGTCGAGAGGACAGCGCTTTCGCGGAACGTCGTCGGGATCCTCCCCGGGAGCGACCCTGCGCGGAAGGACGAGGCCGTCGTCCTCGGCGCGCACGCGGACCACCTCGGGCGCGTGGACGGCGTGATCCATCCGGGGGCCGACGACAACGCCTCGGGCGTTGCGGCGCTCCTCGAGATCGCGCGCGCCTTCGCGTCGTCTCCCGTCCGGCCGAAACGGACGCTCGTCTTCGCGCTCTGGACCGGCGAGGAGGAGGACAAGATCGGCTCTGGCCACTGGGTGCGAAGCCCGCTCTGGCCGCTCGCGAAGACGGCCGTCTACCTGAACTTCGACATGGTCGCCCACCCGTGGAAGGCGGACGAGATCCGCGACCTCGTCGCCGCGGCGAAGCTCCCCGGCGCGGAGTCGTTCCTCGCGGCCGCCCGCCCCGACACTTTCATCGAGCCGGGGGTGGCGTCGTTCGCGCCCGACCTCGGGCCCCTCCTCGCGCGCGCCGGGAACGCGGCGGGGCTCGCGCTCCACCTCGACTGGACCGAGGGGGTCAGCGGCGGCAGCGACTACAGGGATTTCGCGCGGGCGCGCGTCCCGTTCGTCCGCTTCTTCGGGAACTTCCACCCGGACTACCACCGCCCGGGCGACACGCCCGCCTCGATCGACCCGGATCAGGTTCGCCGCGTCACCCGCCTCGGGCTCGCGACCGCCTGGCTCGCCGCGGACCGCTGAGGAGGGGCCCCTCCCCGCGGTCCGCCGCCGTCACGACTTCCGGGAGCCGAAGAGCCTCGAGAGGAGCGAATCGGGAGGCGGGCAGGAGCAGCGCTTCTCGACCGGCACGCCCGCGAGGGCCTCCTCGACGTGGCGACCGCATCCGGCCCAGGTGGGCTTCTTGCACTTCGGGCAGCGAACGGGATGACACATAACTATATGAGTATATGCGAGTGTAAGCCGGGGCGCAAGCCAGCCTCGACGCCCGTCCCCGGCCGCCGTGCTACTGGCGGCTAGCTCGCGGGCTGCGGCGTGGCGTGGGCGACCGCCGGAAGCTCCACCTCGCCGTACCAGCCGCGCCAGGCGATCTTCGTCCCGTAAGGGGCGGAGAGGCTCTGGAGGAGCTCGACGATCTCCTTCGCCCGCTTCGTCGAGGCGATCCGCGGGACGCCGAAGAGCGGCCCCTCGTCGTCGATCGTCACAGGGATCAGCTCCAGTCGCCGGAGGGTCCCGTCGCGGTAGGTCATCCGCGCGATGACGCTCTCCATCACCTCGCGCGAGTCGCGCCGGTCCCAGACGGAGACGTTCGCGGGGCGGGGCATCTCGGAGTCGCGCTGGTGGGGGAGGTCCGTCGGGATCGCCTTCGGCGTGCGGTACTGGTAGATGAAGTTGCTCAGGCTGTAGAAGATCGGTCGTCCGTTCCGCAGCTCGATCCCGCGCAGGACGTGCGGGCCGCTGCCGAGGACCGCATCGGCTCCGGCGTCGATCGCCCGGCGGAAAGGGATCTCCTCGTTCGGAGGCGTCGCGTCCTGGATGCCGAAGACCCGCGCGTGGCTCACGTCGTGGACGTGGTACGCGACGAAGACGGGACCGAAACGCCGCTTCGCCAGGAGAACGTCCTCTTCCATGCGCGCCACGTCCCGTTCCTGCGGCCCTTCCACCGACTCGACTGTCCCGTCGGGGCGGGCGACGAGAACGGTCGCCGGATCGATCGTCGCGAGGCAGGGCCGGGCCGGATCGGCGCAGCGGTCGCGGTCGGTCCAGTAGCGCATGTAGGAGAGGAGCGCGACGCGCCCCTTCTGCCCGGGAGGCCGCTTCGTGCCGGCCTCGTGCGCCTCGGCGAGCGTCCCGCCGGCGCCGGCGTGGGCGATTCCCGAAAGGTCGAGAGCGCGGAGGCACTCGAGGAGGCCCTCGGGGCCGAAGTCGAGGGCGTGGTTGTTCGCCATGCTCACGAGGCTGATCCCGGTGGCGGCGAGCTCCCAAGCGAACTCGCGCGGCGCGCGGAAGTTGTAGAAGACCTTCTGGAGCTCGGGACGGTCGTTGATCGAGAACTCGAGGTTCCCGATCGCCACGTCCGCCTCCTGGAGGATCCGCAGTAGGTTCTTCCGCTCCGGCGCGCTCAGGTGGCTGATTCGTTCGTTGAAGATCAGGTCGCCGACCGCCGCGACGACGAGGTCGCCCGGCTCTTCCCGGAGGAGCGCCGTCACCCGCGCCTCCCAGTCGACCTTCTCGGGCTCCTCCGCTGGCCGGGCCCGCCGCGCGTACACCGACCGCCCCTGGTCCCACCCGGGCGTCTCCGCGAAGACCACCCCGGAAAGAAGGACGAACGCCACGAGGATCGGAAGCGACGCCACCGGCCGCGGTGCCCCGGGGATCGGTGCCAGGCGTGAAATCATGTATTAACGTCCTCTCCTGAAAATACTGCACGATTTCACGCCTGGCACCATTCCGGGGGCCCCGTCCCGGGGGCAGCGGTCAGAGGGGACGGCGGGTGCGGAGGTCATAAGTGTCGCCGGGGAGGAGGAGGTGGACCGTCAGGTCGCGAATGCCGAGGAGGTCCTGGCCGGTGGGGCGAGGCTGACGCGAGAGCGCGGCGCCCTTCGCGTCGAAGACCATGACGCCGCTCTCGCCGAGGACCTGAAGGGTCCCGTCGGGGCGGACCCAGATCGCCGTCGCCTCGTCGACGCCGACACCGAGGAGCGAGGGGTCCTCGAGGACGACGGAGAGGAGCCGGTTCTGGCGCTGTCGGCGGAGGAAGTGCTGGTCGACGACGACGTCGCGGGGAAGGAAGCCGAGTCCTTTCCAGAGCTCGACGCTCCGCGTCCGCACCTGGGTGAAGTCCCCCTCGCCCGTGATCATCTTCTCGCTCTGGCAGGCCGTGCCGGCCGAGGTGCCGCCGACGACGGCGCCTCCGGCGAAGGCCGCGGCGATCGCGTCGCCGACGGGCGTTCCGAGGAGGGCGTTCGTGATTCGGATCTGGTCGCCGCCGCCGAAGAAGATGCCGCGTGCCTTCCGGGCGAGGGCGACGAAGTCGGGGCGCGAGGCGTCGGCGCGGCTCCGGATCCGGAGCGAGACGGCATCGGTACAGCCGAGCTCCTCACGGAAGAGCTTCTCGTAGTACTCCGCGGCGTCGGGCTCGCCGGACGCCGTCGGGATCACGACGATCGGCGCGTCCTTCCCCCCGGCGAGAGCGACGAACTTCAGCATCGCGTCCGCTGGCTTGTCCCCGCCGCCGATCAGGACGAGGTGGCCGGCGCGAGGCGCAGGCTCGTCGGAGACGGCGGGCTGCGGCAGAGCGCCGATGAGGAGCGCGAGGACGGCGAGTCCGGAAGCGGCTATGCGGGGCATCGGAGCTCCTTGCATTCCGGTCGGGCGCGGGGCGGGAGAAAAGACGGGGGCGGCCGCGCGGCCGCCCCCGAAGAGAGAGGAGGAGGGAGGGGCTAGAAGCTGAAGCGCGCGCCGAGCCGGAGCTGCCGCGGGGCCTCGATGCTGAGGGTGGCCCCGTAGGTGGCGCTCGTGCGCCAGGTACCGCTGCGGTACTCACCGTAGTAGTCGTCGACGGTGAGCGTCTCGCCGGTGTTCAGGACGTTGAAGCACTCGAGGGAAAGGTCGAGCCGGGACTCCCCGGCGATCTTCGTGCCCCAGGCGAGGCGCAGGTCGAGGATGTTCCGGTCCTCGAGCTGCTCGGAACCGCGCTCGGTCAGGAAGATGTAGCGTCCCGAGGCGGAGTTGCCGTCGAGGTAGCGGCGGACGCTCCCGTTGGGCGTCCAGTACGTGCCCGACAGGTAGGTGTACTGGCCGCTCGCGGCGAAGCCGAGCGGGAGGTCGACGGAGCCGGAGACCTTGAACTCCCACTCGTTGAACGATGAGTCCATCTTCCCGTAGGCGTTCACGAGGCCGTTCCGGTCCTCGAGCTCGGGAGCGTAGCCGTTGTTCTTGAGGACGTTCCCCTTCAGGTCGGTCCAGACGAGCGAGGAGCGGAGCTGCCAGCCGTTGCTGTAGCGCTTGTCGAACCGGACGACGAAGGAGTCGTAGTCCCGTTCGCCCGGGTTGTCCGTCGTGAGGGACCAGACCGGGTCGCCGTTCAGGCTCCAGGCCTCGAGCTCGCCGCCGGCGATCGGGTTCGGGATGCCGGTCACGCGTTCGTAGTCGGTGTTCGTGTTGACCATCCCCATGAGGCTACGGAAGCGCCGGTTGATGTAGTCGGCTCCGACGGCCATGTCCCTGCCGAGCTGGTGCTCGACCGTGAGGAGCGTCTCGTCGACGTAGGGGTGGTCAATGTTCCCCATCGTCGCGTAATCCGGCACCGACGAGCTGCAGTCGCCCCAGGACTTGGGTTGGTCCTCACCGTCCCAGTAGTCCCAGTAGCAGTCGCCGTCCGGGATCGACCCTTCTCCCGACGCCTCGCGATCGAAGAGGTAGGTGTACATCGAGGAGTGGTACCGGCCCCAGTGGGCCTTGACGGCGAGCCTGGCGTTCCCGAGGACGTCCCAGGCGAACCCGATGCGCGGGTCGACGAAGTCGGCCTCGTAGACGTCGGGGTTCCCGAATCCCTCGCGCCAGCCGCCCGTGTAGCTCGTGTATCGGAGGCCGTAGTTGACCGTGAAGCGGTTGATCCGCATCGAGTCCTGCGCGTAGGCGGTGAAACCCTCCGTCTCCGCGTTCACGTCGTACTCGCCGTACCCCGTGGAGCGTTCGTACCATCCGCAGGTCGGGTCCCTCAGGTAGTTGGCGATCTGCTCCTCCTCGGTGTCCCCGGGGCAGAGCGTCGAGTCGTCGTAATAGGTGAAGCCGCCGTTCCGGCGCCAGTTGTCGGTGGTGGAGGACTTCTCGTAGAGGAGGCCGATCTTGAAGGAATGCGAGTCGTTCGCCCCGAAGAGGCCGTCCTTGAAGAGGCTCCAGTTGACGTCGCCGGTCATCTTGTGCCGGTGGTTGAGCTCCTGGATCTTCTGGTTCACGACGGCGTAGCCCGTGTAGCCGTAGTAGTCCTCGTGACCGGCGACGTCGTGTCCGGCGTAGGGGAGGAAGTCGTCGTTGCCGTCGTAACCGGTCACCTTCACGTTGAGGAAGTTCGAGGAGCTGAGGATCGACTCCCAGTTCGCGCCGAAGGTCACGTTCGGTCCGTCTTGCTTGCTCGTCGCCTCGGGGAAGGTGTAAGCGTCGATCCCGCGCCGCTCGTTGGTGACCTTGTCGTACTCGCCCATTGCGAAGATCCGGTTCTTTTCGTTCAGCTGCCAGGTGAGCTTGCCGAGGAAGCGCGGGATCTTGCGGTCCGACGTGTCCATCGCACCGACGGGTGTCGTCTCCTGGTGCCAGTACTCGACGCTGCCGAAGAACCAGAGCTTGTCCTTCATGATCGGGCCGCCGAGGCTGAGGGCGTAGTCCTCGAACGTGAAGGTCTCGTCATCGGTGTCGGGCGAGTTGTCGGAGACGAACGAGTCGGGCTGGTAGTAGGCCTCGAGGACCCCCTTGAGCTCGTTGCCGCCCGATTTGGTGACGCCGTTGACGACGGCGCCGGTGTAGGCGCCGTACTCGGCGTTCGCGCCGAGGCCGGCGACCTGGATCTCCTCCATCCACTGGATGCTCGGGAGGAGCCAGTAGTTGCCGCTCGCCGCGTCGCCCACGTTGACGCCGTCGAGCGTGAAGGCGTTCTGGTTCGA